>NZ_JAKZLE010000010.1:0-22558 GCF_022808885.1 Geothrix alkalitolerans
GCCAAACCGAGAAGAATGCCAAGCCAATTCATAAGATGGATTCCCTAGCAGGTTGATGAAGCGGCGTGAGCGCTGATAACGACTTTGGTGTTGGGATTGTTCTGGGAGTTCTTGAGAGGCCTAACGAATGAAGCTAACCGGCCCCGCCTGCACCGGGGCGCTGAACGGAGCCGAGGAAGCGAGAAGTTGAGAGGGAGCGAAAGGCAATGCAGGCGGGGTCCGAGTTGAGCGGAGGGTTAGGCGCAGGGTGATGAACATTCAAAGTTTTGGAAACAATGCCTCCGCCTCAGGTTTTGGAAGGATGATTGGTTTTCCCCCTTGAGGTGGGCGAAGTACCACCACTAGGGATTGCCCAGCAGGTAATCCGGCCCAGCCGTAGTAGTTCGCTAGGTTATATTCTTTACAAAGTCTCTCATCCAGTTGAAGCCCTTTTGAACCGTCCTTTCCCCATGAATAGACAAAGAATGGATTGTACTCTTCAAAACATGGGCCAAACGACTCGGATGAACCACCTCCGACAATCGATCGATCTTGATTAGTGAAATCAGCGAGGTAGAAGAGATTGAAACGGTTAACTTCATTTGGCAATCCATTCTCTTTCAATTCGAAGATATGTAGAGAGCCTGGATCACTGGCGTAGGCATAACCAAAGAGAAACAGAAGAGGGTGGCCAAGCGGATTCTGTACTGCCTGGATGGCAAGAAAGTATTTTGATTTCAATAGATTATATCTGGCGCGTTCGATGATCTTTGGACCTACAGATTCTTTGATTGAAGTAAGACCATCCTTGTCCTCGAAGGAATAAACCAACTTACTATCCTTGAAGAATTTGACTTTGGTGAAGTCACCACCTCCTTCTTGCTCCGTTGTGTGTTCGGCCACCAAATCAAATGGCTTTCCATCACCACACCAATCAAATTGAACCTGTTCAACAATTGTCAATTCAACTGGTCTGAGGATCCTCGTTGAACTTGTTTGGTTGCTAATAGAATTGATTTTATTGCCGTCCCTAGCCCCTGTTAGAGTGGCCGAATTCTTCTGAGATTTATTCCGACAAGAAATACAAAATAGCGAGACGAGTGACACCAGAATCGGTAATAAATGGAACTGTATTTTTCTGGTCATGATGCGCCTAACGAATGAAGCTAACCGGGCCCCGCCTGCACCGAGGCGACGAGCGGAGCTGAGGAAGCGAGATGTTGAGAGAGAGCGAAAGACACTGCAGGCGGGGTCCGAGTTGAGCGGGAGGTTAGGCGCGGCGTGAATGCCGTTACTGCGCCCCACATGAACCGGATTGCCGGATGTTGAACAGGAAAGAGCCGAACGGATAAGGGATTTGGGCGATTGCCAGCATGCCAGAAAACGATGGGCGCGGCCCCAGGGTACCCCTTGAGATGGGTGATGATGCCGTGTGTCTTAGCGAGGATTGGTGGGCCACAACCAAGTGAGTTGGCAAACCCGAGTCGCTGAATTTCAGAGAACAGCAAAGCAGAAACGCTGGTGACGCCTAACGAAAGAAGCTAAGCGGCCACGCCTGCACCGAGGCGATGAGCGAAGCCGGGGTAGCGAGATGTTGAGAGAGGGCGGAAGGCAATGCAGGCGGGGTCCGACTTGAGCGAGGGGTTAGGCTGCGAATAATCATGGCGATGGCTTTTCAATACATATTTCTATGATTTTGTTTGATCGTAGCGTTACCCAAACCTGTGTCGCTAATCCTGCTGCTGGAAAATGGACTGTTTGATTTTGACCTTTGGTGGTCTCTGAAATCGGAGTGCCGAGAATTTTGATGGCCTGCTCGCGGGTTTGACCTATTCGAAGCTGAGAGCCTAAAGCCCATTGGGGCCCAGTAATTAGTATTCTCCAAACCCTGGGCTCAATGACGTGAAGAGGGTCTGGTGTCTTCGATGGGACCTCAACATCAATGGATAACCCATAAAAATAGATGGTTTCCCAGAAACCCTCGCCTTCCTCTTTCTCGAGATGCCGCTCCACTTGAATAGGAATACCAAATGAAGCAATTACCTCGGATTTTGGAGAGGAAATTGTTATGCCTCGAACCGATAATGCCCCTGGACCAATGTTGGCCAAAAGGCAAAGCGCGATCGGAGGGATGGGATTCATCGGAAGTTGAGCAGCCTAACGAATGAAGCTAAGCGGCCACGCCTGCACCGAGACGATGAGCGGAGCCGAGATAGCGGGATGTTGAGAGAGAGCGGGAGGCAATGCAGGCGGGGTCCGACTTGAGCGGAGGGTTAGGCCGATGACGACTACCGTTTGAAGGTGAGCCACATACAACCAGGGAAAAGAAGGAAGACCAAGACTATCTGGATGAGGATATGAGAATAATATACGAGCGCAAACGATGCTGGGCTTTTCGATTTTGTACTTATGAACCTGTGACCGAATCTACCCACAATTACGAATCTGCCTGATTTGTACTGACGTTGAATGCTTTGATAGCTCTTGATACCCCAAACAAGAAACCCAACACCACTCACGAAGATGAATAGGTTGGAAAGCTTTCCGAAGTGATAGGCGACCAAAATACAGGCGAGACCAATTACGAGAGCCAATAGGAAGCGGTTCCAGAATCGAAGCATGCGAACAGTGGCTTCGATTGGTTGTTTGGGAACACTCCTTGTGCGGCTTATTGGCATGCGAGAGGCCTAACGAAGGAAGCTAACCGGCCCCGCCTGCACCGAGGCGCTGAGCGAAGCCGAGGGGGCAGAAAGTTGAGAGAGAGCGGCGGGCAATGCAGGCGGGGTCCGAGTTGAGCGGAGGGTTAGGCATGCCGAGCTCACTTTTTGGACCAGGACTTGAAGTCTTGGGCTGTGGCGAGACAAAGGAAGGGCTGTGGATCGTTGGGCCATACCGGTGCAAGGAACCAAATGCCACTCGACTCTCGGCCCACCACCTTCGCCTGCCTGAACTGCGCAGGTTTTAGACTGGTAGACATCAACTCACTCTCATCCGTATCGGATACCGAATCGACCTGATAGCCGACTCCGAATTCAGGATGGACCGCAAGGGAAAGGCCAGCGTCGGAATCTGGTAGCACGCATGCAAATCGCCTTTCACGCCCTTGAACTGAAAGCTGCCACAGTTTTTGAAGATCACCCATACTCTGAACCAGCCGAAAACCTTGTCCGTGAAGGTGACGAGGACCGTTCTCCCAGCTCAAGATGTTTCCGTTTGTCCAAGTGTCTTTAGAAAGCGCAAGGCTTAGGTTAGGAGTGCCGAAAGCATCTTTTAGTAACACTAGTCGAGATGGAGAGTCCGCCCTTGGCGGAGTTTTCATCTTGAGGATCAAAACCGCATCCCACCTATTGTTGGCTGGAACATACAACCAGAGAACCTGCCCATTGGCCCATACCTTCCGAATGATCGGAGACAAGGTTTTCAACACCTTTGGTTCCGGGGTGTAGGAATCATTCCAAGGCTCATTCGGCCATCCTTCAAAGCCTTGACCCTTTGCGAGTGCATCGACCCGCCTGACCATGCCATCCAATTCTGCTGATCTTGAGGCCATCGATGTTGGGAGCTGAATATTCGGCTTTGACTTGGATTGGCCGATGAGAGGCAGAGTTATCAAAACCCCTATCAGGCAAATTCTTCTGACGATGGAAGAGACGATCATGGGCATGCCTAACGATCGAAGGTAACCGGCCCAACCGCAGCCGGCCGATAGGAGGGGAACGAGAATCCCAACCAACATGGGAGAGCGGAAAGCACGTGCGGTTGGGTCCGAGTTGAGCGCAAGGTTAGGCCGAGCCGTCAGCTCTGCCGTGGCATGAACCGAGGCGACGGGAAAACCAAGCGGAGATTGGAAAGAACGACCTGGGGCTTGCCACCATGAAGACAGGCCCGCCACGAAACCCCAAGCAGAACGGCCGAACAGGCGAATTTGCAGGCTGAACGGAAATCAGACAGGCCTGCTTCTCGAGGCCTAACGAATGAAGCTAACCGGACCCGCCTGCACCGGGTAGATGAGCGGAGCCGAGGAAGCAGGGAGATGAGAGAGAGCGAAAGGCAATGCAGGCGGGGTCCGAGTTGAGCGGAGGGTTAGGTGGCCTTTGCCGACATTTAATGTGGCTGTTGAAAGTATTGCTCGAGGAATAGACCCACGACATTGCCCTCTTCATGACCATCTGGATGCGAAATCAGCCAATCGATGATTGAGGTTTCTTGGATCGTAATCTTCTGCCCTTGCCGGAAACCTGAGACTGTATTGATAGCACTGGCAAGAATGCCTTCTACCGCGGTGTTAGTGATTTTATGCGCTTCGACAAACACATACTCGTGTCTCCCGCTCATATCGATTAGGTCAGTCGTAATGAAAAACACCTGACCTTTAGGGAGGCCCGCAAGAAATCGAGCTTTTGCCTGGGGCCAAGTCGCCTTTGCTTTTTCGACATATGGCCTTGCTGCTGCCCATACCTTCTGATGCTGATCCAAAGTCGAAACAGCAGCGGGCTTGTCTTGAGGGGCATTGGGGGACAGGGTAGTTTGGCCAGCCAACCCTAAGCAGACGCTACAAACAATTCCAATGGTGAATTTGGATGGGTGCATCAGAACTCCTAAGGGGCCACCTAACGAATGAAGCTAACCGGGCCCGCCTGCACCGAAGCGCCGAGCGAAGCCGAGGAAGCGAGATGTTGAGAGAGAGCGGAAGGCAATGCAGGCGGGGTCCGAGTTGAGCTGAGGGTTAGGCCGATGGTGAATTTTTATCGGGAAGCACGATGTAAAGGATGAGTGGAATGAGGCCCATGAGAAAACCCGATAGGGCGAACCTAGGGGATTGGCCAATGCGCCGGAGCGCAAGGGCAGCCATGAGATTTGTAAGTGCAAATCCAAGGCTGAAAATTGCCATCGCAATGCCCTTGTAGGGCGCGAGTTCACCGAACATATAAACGAAGGTGAGGCCAAAGGTCAGAAACAAGGTGACGACGAGCCCAACCAGATGAGCGATAAAGAAGGGCTGCTTGTATTTGCTGATGGTCATCGAGAGGCCTAACGAACATGGCTAACCGGACCCGCCTGCACCAGGGCGCTGAGCGGAGTCGAGGAAGCGAGAAGTTGAGAGAGAGCGAAAGGCAATGCAGGCGGGGTCCGAGTTGAGCTAGGGGTTAGGCCAGATCATAGGCCTGACCAAAACTGGAACAATTGCTTTTTACTCGGGGCAAGATTGCGACATGTATCTTGCCAATCTGAGTAACTTTTGCTGAATGATTCGTAATCCATTTTCCTGTTTGAGGCAAGATACATGGCTGTCGTGATTTCAGAACTTAGGCGAAGAGTCATATCACCTGCCTGACGGTGTTGAAGGAAAAGAAAGTCGCAGGCGACAGAAGAGAACTCAGGAATTTCCTTTCTTCTTGGGAAAATAATGTGAGGTCCTTCATGAATCGTATCAATTTCTCGAATTATTTTTAATAATTGAGCACGCAGATCTGCAAATCGCTGATATCGAGCAACTATAAGAGCGGAATATAGACCCGTAGCGACTCCGGTCGAGATCCCGACAACTAGATTGATTAGGGTTTCGGCGCTCATGGCGGGCCTAACGAATGAAGCTAACCGGCCCCGCCTGCACCGAAACGATGAGCGGAGCCGGGATAGCGAGAAGATGAGAGAGAGCAGAAGGCAATGCAGGCGGGGGCCGGGTTGAGCTAGGGGTTAGGCCGGCAAGGAGATCTCAATGAATTGACTGGAACTTGATTATTTCAGGCATACGACTTCGCCCTTAGTGCCCGGATAAACCACACCTGCGGCATCCGCGATTGGAAACTCATCACTGGCCTTGACGGGAATAGTGACCGACCATTCTTCTTTACCACTCTTGGGATCCAGAACATGAAGGAGGGTCTTGCTGCCATCTGGGGTGACAACGAACAGACGACCTCCCATCAGCATAGGAGGGCACGGGGGTCGCTTATCCAACGGGAAGAGCCACACTTCCTTACCGTCAACGACTTGAAAGCAGGCTAACCCTTTTGGTGTTACTTGATAAATCATCCCCTCCTGCACCCACGGGGATACCAGGTAACAATCTTTGTGCTCCCATAGTCGCTTTCCTGTGAGGGGGGCCAAGGCTACTAACGTGCACTTTGTGAAGCCGGGTTCCATCACGAAAACCCGATCTCCTTCACTCGCACAGCCATTTCCTCCCTTCCCCTGCCAGACTACCTCGCCATTGGCAAGATCAACCGCAACAGCTTTCCTTCCCACTGTGAACCAGTAGCGGCTGCCAGCTTCGATACCTGGCATGAACCACTCCCCCACATTCACCTGCACCTGCCAATGCAATTTCCCCTCTCTGGCCGAAAAGGCTTGGAGCCAAGGAGCGCCTCCCACGACGATTCGATCATCGAGAACGATGGGCGCATAATCTGCTCCTGCCTTAAGAGGGACATCCCAGAGTTTGGACCCGCTGGCAAGGTCCACAGCATAGAGTTTTCCGGACGCTTCGCCATCCCCGCCCTTGCCATGAGTGGCTATATAAAGCCGATCCTTTTCCACGGTGGCTTGTACACGCGTTTTTACGTTACTTGAGTCCAAGAACCGTTTCATTGCCTCTAGCTGAATGGAAAAGCGCACTTTGCCCGTGGTCCTGTCCAAGGCTATTACACGATAGTCTTCAGTGGGAATGATTACCAAATTGGCGGTTAGGAGGAACGATCCTTCTTGCTCCGCCTCTAGAGTTGTTTCCCACCGCAATTTGCCATCAGCGCGCGAATGTGCTGCCAGCGAACGGCCGTTGAATCCCAAGACCAACTCTTCATCTACCACGACGGGAGTACCAGGAGTGAAGTGTACCTGCCAGGACACTCCTTTGACTGGAGCCACTGAATTCATCGCTGTCTCGTTCTGTCGCCGAGGGGAGTGGGCTTGGAGGCGACGGGTTCGACTCATCAACATTTGCATGGTCATGTTCTGCTGCATGGCCATGTTCTGCTGCATACCAACAGTTGGCGGAGGACCACCGGCGAAGAGGGGCAGGGCGAAGATGGAGAGTATGGTCGATCTCAGCATTGTGGAACTCCCAAAAAAAGGCCTAACGAACATGGCTAACCGGACCCGCCTGCACCGAGGTGCTGAACGGAGCCGAGAAAGCGGGAAGCTGTGAGAGAGCGGGAGGCAATGCAGGCGGGGTCCGAGTTGAGCTAAGGGTTAGGCCGATGGTGGGCGTTTTGCGTGATGAGATTTCTTAATATATCGGATTACCAACAGGGCAACGATGACGCCGGCCGCAATGGATAGCAAAGCGATTGCGCCGAGCGCGAATTGAGACATTGCAGGAAAGTAGTGATCAATAAGTAAAATCGGAACAATAGCGAAGGGAATGATGGAGCACACGAGCAGGGTGTAGAGGCTGTCATCAACCAGAAAACCGGCGAGAGAAGGCCTTGCCTCGGAATCGAATGGATCAATCGGATCTTCGTCGGACATGGAGAGGCCTAACGATCGAAGGTAACCGGCCCAACCGCAGCCGGCCGATGGGAGGGGAACGGGAATCCCAACCACCACGGGAGCGCGGAAGACACGCGCGGTTGGGTCCGAGTTGAGCGCAAGGTTAGGCCGAGCCCACAGCTCTGTCGTGGCATGAACCGAGGCGACGGGAAAACCGAGCGGGGATTGGAAAGAGCGACGTGTGGCTTGCCACCATGAACGCACGCCCGCCACGAAACCCCAAGCAGAATGGCCGAACAGGCGAATTTGCAGGCTGAACGGTAATCAGACAGGCCTGCTTCACGAGGCCTAACGAATGAAGCTAAGCGGCACCGCCTGCACCGAGGCGATGAGCGGAGCCGAGATAGCGAAATGTTGAGAGAGAGCGAAAGGCACTGCAGGCGGGGTCCGACTTGAGCGGAGGGTTAGGTGGTCGAGTCAACGGCCGCTTTCGAAATGAAATGCTGAAGTGAGAGTAGGAATGCCAACGATGAAATTGCTGTGTGGGCGAGTTGGGCAGGGCCGAAGAGCCTGAATGATTCGAGAATGGAACTACCACGCACTGAGAACAGCACAAAATACGCAGCGATATACAAAACGTACCCGATGACTTGAACCCAGATGAGCAGCACACAAGCCAGCATTGCATATCTGGTTATGAAATCTTTGCCCTTGGCCCCGCCGTTTGCTTTGAAGGCGAGCCAAAGAGTGACCAGCACCATGCAGAGCTGGAAAGCGGCGAAGGGAAATGAAGAGGGTGATGCAAAAGGGCCTATCAAGCCAGGTCGGCCAAGTAAGCATTGAAAGGTTATGACGAGGGCAACCAGTGAGAGTTGCGCCATTGGAGGGACCTTGCCCTCCCGGAGAAGTTCAACCATGTGGTTGGGGTTTAGTATTCGGAGCATCTGAACGAGCCACCTAACGAATGAAGGTAACCGGCCCCGCCTGCACCGAGACGATGAGCGGAGTCGAGGAAGCGAGATGTTGAGAGAGAGCGAAAGACAACGCAGGCGGGGTCCGAGTTGAGCGAGGGGTTAGGCCGTGATGAAAACGGGGTTTTGAGTGATTAGCGAACGATAAAGTTCATGGCATAAACAAAAGTTCAAGGAAGTTTGAAGTGTTTGAAAAAAGTGATGATCTCAGGGAATAGAAAGGATAATCCAAACAAGATTATTCCAATTCCCATTTGGATCGCATAACGTCCGCGGATAGTTTGGTATGGGCCTCCGCGTGGCCCAGCCTTAATCTCACGTCTGATGATAATTTTAATGCCATAGACCACCCCAAAGGAGGCGACTATGCCTCCGAGTAGCAACCCGAAGTAATCAGGCTGACTTTGGATTGATCTGGGGATCATGGCGGCCTAACGAATGAAGCTAACCGGACCCGCCTGCACCGAGGCGCTGAACGGAGCCGAGGAAGCGAGAAGTTGAGAGAGAGCGAAAGGCAATGCAGGCGGGGTCCGAGTTGAGCTAAGGGTTAGGCCGAGTCGTGGGCTCTTGGTTTTGCCTTTGCCGGCGGAACATATCAACACCGATGAGAAGGTACGCAATTCCGGTGATCCACTGCCAGAGGCCGTGCCAACCAGATGTCTTGTCGACGATTGCCACCACGATTCCAATAGACCCTACTCCAATGAGAAATATTCCACCGTAGCGATTAAGGCTGGACTTAGGTGTGGCGCTCACTCTGACTCCCTTTGGGCGAGGCCTAACGGATGAAGCTAACCGGACCCGCCTGCACCGAGGCGTTGAGCGGAGCCGAGGAAGCGGAACGTTGAGAGAGAGCGGAAGGCAATGCAGGCGGGGTCCGAGTTGAGCGGAGGGTTAGGGCGACCGGGCGGAACCTTAGCGCTTTGCCCATTCAAGTAAGGCGAGCTGTGCGGCTTGATTCACGGACAAACCAGCTTTCTGGGCTTTGTATGAGAGCGCTTGCCAAATGCTTTCTTGGACCCGCAACGAGTGAGGCCGAGTGGGTTCAATGACCGCTCCCTTTGCAGGGCGACCTGGTTTGGTGAGGCGACCAGTGATCTGAGGACCAAAATTCTTCTCGGCCCAGGAAGCTTCCTTCTCGATGTTGGCCTCGAGTTCGGCGAGGGATGGACGCTTGCGAGTGGTCATGGCGTTCTCCTTTGACGAGATCGGATTGGAAATGCGGTGATGGGGTAAAGCCCATCGTCGGTTTCAGCGAAGATCACACGGATGAGGCGGCCAGTGTGGTTAGTGCCTTCGCCGACGAATCGATATGGAACCTCACTAGGAATCGAAGCCCAGTCTTCAGCGTCAAAGACAGATTCAACGTCCTCTGGTTCGAGGCCATGCTCTCGGATCTTTTCCAGGTTTCGTAACCCCCAGAGGAGGTGCATATGAGACTCCTCGAAACAAATGTATCACATTTAAATAGCCACGCAAGACCCTGCTTCAAAGAACTTGGGGAGCCCTAACGAAGGGAGCTAACCGGGCCCCGCCTGCACCGAGGCGCTGAGCGGAGCCGAGGAAGCGAGAAGTTGAGAGAGAGCGGAAGGCAATGCAGGCGGGGTCCGAGTTGAGCGGAGGGTTAGGCCACATTGTTACTCAAGTGCGGTAAGGGTTTTTGAAAAACTAGGTAGGCCGAGCTCTACGGACATTTTAGTGAACTCGGATGATGTCATGGGGCCATGGATTGGAGGATGCGGAGTACGCCGCCCATCGAATTGGCGGCGTGGGATGACATAGAAATTGGTTGTGGATTTCACGCCATGAGGATGCTGCTTAACGACGATGAATTTGGCATTTGCCCCGACTGCAAACACCTGACTTGGAATAAGTAGCTCTGATGACCCCGAGCCCCTGTCGTATGAAAGAGTCACCTCATCTGGCTCATCGATCCACAGGAGCATGTAGTGATCATCTTTCCAGGGCCGCCCCGAATCGAAGAGAGCGCAGGATAGCCCCAGGAAACAAAGGGCTGAAACTGCAGCGATTCGACAGAACTTTCTCGGCATGTGGATGTGGCCTAACGAAGGAAGCTAACCGGACCCGCCTGCACCGAGGCGCTGAGCGGAGCCGGGGTAGCGAGAAGTTGAGAGAGAGCGAAAGGCAATGCAGGCGGGGTCCGAGTTGAGCTAGGGGTTAGGCGTTCGACGCAAATACTTCGAATTCTGCGCCGAGTGTGTTCAAGACAGAAATGAATTGCGATGACGGAGGCAGGCTCGCGAACTTGACACTAAAACCCTCGGAGAACACATGGTGATCCCAAAACGCAAGGATCTGGCCTGATGAGGAGATAAAATAGGGATCGAACTCAATGATTTTCCGATTTTCTTGAAGAATGACCATCGATTCGATGAGTTGTTCGAACAAAGAACCATCAATGTTGGCTGCATACGCAGAAAGGAGATCAGTCGCCCCAAGAAGCTCTGCGACGCTGCAATACCTTGGGAAGATGAACCATCTCGGCTCAAGAGAGAATAGCGCCTCTAATACGCTCTTCTGGTTCTCCCGTGGCTCATCTTCTTGGAAATGGATAT
Source organism: Geothrix alkalitolerans (assembly GCF_022808885.1). Classification (NCBI taxonomy): domain Bacteria; kingdom Pseudomonadati; phylum Acidobacteriota; class Holophagae; order Holophagales; family Holophagaceae; genus Geothrix; species Geothrix alkalitolerans. The sequence continues at coordinate 10,958 of NZ_JAKZLE010000010.1, forward strand.
TCACAATTCGAAGGCGATGTTGCTCAGAGCTGAGTTGACGCCCAATACCAACATTCTTAGGGGACAGACTGATACCGCACTCTTCGAGAAACTTGGTGAATTCAGGCTCACTAATTGGAGTCATGGGTTTCGACGCCTAACGAAACAGGCTAACCGGCCCCGCCTGCGCCGAGGCGCTGAGCGGAGCCGAGGAAGCGGAATGAAGAGAAAGAGCGGAAGACAATGCAGGCGGGGTCCGAGTTGAGCTAAGGGTTAGGCCGCTGGGAAGATTTATCTGGAAGCACCGCGTACAGAATGAGTGGAATGAGCCCCATTACTAATGCTGTGAAAGCATAAAAGGGCGATTGGCCAATGCGGCGAAAGGCCAACCCAACAAGGACATTGGTGACCAGATAGAAAAGGATGAAGAAGGTCATGGTGGCTGCTTGATAGGGTGCGAGCTCACGCATGGCATAGGTAAGAGTTAGAAACACGATTAGGGGAATTGAAAGAACCAGACAGGTGATGTGGGCAATGATCAGGGGATTTTTGAATCGGTTTGGTTTCACGTGAGCGGCCTAACGATGGAAGCTAATCGGCCCCGCCTGCACCGAGACGATGAGCGGAGCCGAGGAAGCTGGAAGTTGAGATAGAGCGGAAGGCAATGCAGGCGGGGTCCGGGTTGAGCGAGAGGTTAGGCACCCCATGAAACTGGAGCCCACGCGAGCTGCCGAGGCGCTGGGATGAGAACGGCTGAAGGGAATGCCGACCGAACAAGGACGGGCATTCACGCAGACGAGCCCAAAGGCAAAGAACCAAAGCGGATTGCGCCAACGGTGGAGCGAGTTGAGGAATGGCGAAGCCAGGATGCCATGGGAAGCCGATGGATTCACCGCGACCCCCGCAGGAGAACGACGAAAGGGCGCACCGGCGCAAGCCCGCCATTCATGAGCAGCCGAGACAGCCAGGCCCGAGAGATTCACGACCAGCGAAGCCAGGGGGGCCGAACCCGAAACCCGATTGAGAAGGACCAGACCCAGAAGACGAAGGGAGGACGCCGAGTGTGCCTAACGAATGAAGCTAACCGGGGCCCCGCCTGCACCGAGGCACTGAGCGAAGCCGAGGAAGCGAGAAGTTGAGAGAGAGCGGAAGGCAATGCAGGCGGGGTCCGAGTTGAGCGGAAGGTTAGGCGAGACGCTGCATGAGATCTTTGCGCGCCTCAAGCCGCGGAACCTGGCGTTCTTGGACTCGGAAAGACCGAGGGGGCGTAAGGCGAGAAGTCTTGAAAGGCTGGGCGTGGCCCCAGGGTACCGACCAAGACGGGTGATGATGACAAGAGTCTTGGCGAGAGTGGGTGGGAACCCCTGAACGGTGTTGCTTTGCCGGCCGAACGGTTTCGAAGCCAGATAGAGCCCGGCCTTTGGTAACGCCTAACGAATGAAGCTAACCGGCCCCGCCTGCGCCGAGGCACTGAGCGGAGCCGAGGAAGCGAGAAGCTGAGAGAGAACGAAGGGCAATGCAGGCGGGGTCCGAGTTGAGCGGGTGGTTAGGTGGCGAGCCTCTAAGATGGAGCTTTTTGACTTGGAGCTTGCTTTAGGAATTCGAAGGGAATTTCTCCCTGGGGTGTCGGTACGACGGTTACGGTTCGTGTTGGAAGCCTAAACTGAACTGTCACAAAGTAGAGCCAAGGTCCTTCACCATCTGTTGGGTTTAACTGGGAATTAAGCCTAGCAGACAGTGATTCTGCCCACGCTCGAAGCTGTGGTGGTCCTGTAAGTGCCTTTGAGCCTGCCACCTTGCCTGCTTTGTCAATCGTGAGAACGATGATCACGTCGCCCTGGATTTTGGCTATTCCGGCCAAAGTCGAGTAAAGGTCCTGCTTGAGAAGTGGATCTGTTCCCCAACGATCAGATTTGATCAATTTAGCCGGGGTAGGATCACCTCCACCGAGTAGTAGCGCGGATGAGAGCATGAGCCCAAGAGGAATGGCGAATCGGATCATCGAGCCACCTAACGAATGAAGCTAACCGGCCCCGCCTGCACCGAGGCGACGAGCGAAGCCGAGGAAGCGAGAAGTTTAGAGAGAGCGAATAGCAATGCAGGCGGGGTCCGAGTTGAGCTAGAGGTTAGGCCGCTCGTTTGAACCGGACGGGGTTTTGCGACCGATCGCCATTGCTTTGGGTTTGATGTGTAGGGGAAGCGATTTTGAATCAAACCGGATGCAGGAGTGCGATACCGATGCCCCCTGACATTCGTAGAGCTTGGTGGAAACTCATGAAAATAATCAAAACCACCTTCAGACCCGCAGTAGTAGATTTCACAAGGAAATGAGGTCCTGTATTGCTGATCGACGATCTCTTCGATCTTCTCCGGCGCGACGGTGATGGGCCGAGAGCAGCCGGGCGAAAGGACTAGGACGAGCGCTAAGTAGGGGAATTTTGCGGGGGCCATATTCGACGGCCTAACGAATGAAGCTAACCGGCCCTGCCTGCACCGAGGCATTGAGCGGAGCCGAGGAAGCGGGAAGCTGAGAGAGAGCAGAAGACAATGCAGGCGGGGTCCGAGTTGAGCGCAAGGTTAGGGCGACTGACTGGCTAAAAGGTGGATTCGCCACCGGATTTGCGCTTAAAGCAGAGCCGAAATGAATTGAGAAATGGTGTATTTGGTGCAGGAATGACTTTTAGGGAGTTCACCCCATTCTCGATGACTTCGAGGCTCGAGGAAACAAAGATTGCCGGTGGAAGGCTGAAAACCCCAGTGGCCCCGATACCGCTTGACTGCCAAGTCTCTGTAATCGCCCATTGCCCTTGCTCGTCGGGGGAAACCAGGTAAGTCACAAGAGAAGGTGCGCCTTCTTTTGAAATGCCACGAATTTGAGCTATACAGCGTTTATGAGCGATCCAGTGTTGCCAGAGGAATGCCCGAAAGCTGGCCAACTCAACATCGTTGGCTGATGGAAGGCTCGGGATAGTCGGGAAGGAGTCGAATGTGATCTGGGCTGAACATGGGGCAGATACTAATGCGACTGCTAGCGGAAGCAGAATTGATTGCGAACTTGGCACCGGAGCCTCCTAGGCGAACCGTGTGTTGGAGCCCTAACGAAGGAAGCTAACCGGGCCCCGCCTGCGCCGAGGCGATGAGCGGAGCCGAGGAAGCGAGTGGTTGAGAGAGAGCGAAAGGCAATGCAGGCGGGGTCCGAGTTGAGCGGAGGGTTAGGCTGGAACCGTTGCGATTAGTTATTTGGCGGTTTGCCATGGGCCCCAATCATTCGAAATGTCACCCCTGCCACTTGCTGAAATTCGGTACTTCATCACACCGCCTGACAAGGTTAAGTCCTTGAGATCAATCTGAATTCCTGTCAAAACGGAAGCCATTTCATATTCGAAGTCCGGAACAGTGAAATTCAATGCACGGTGAGCCCCGGCATTATGGATGTCTTGGAGCCGAAGTGTACAATTATGCTTTCCTGTTAATGTTAGGTGGTAAAAAGTGCTCGACTCATTGGGAAGTAAGCCGATGTCATCGTCAGAGCATTCAGCATTCGCCAAAGTGGTTCGCATTGGAGCAAGGAGCCCTCGAACTAAGGCCCCTCTGTGATTCCAAATACAGACCATGCGGCATGGATCGGTTTGATTCGATTGAGGGCGAATTGGCGGGCCATAAGTAACAACTCTATCATTGGTTACCGTAGCGATATAAAGGGCACCCTCTATCATAGGAAGAGATGACGCTTCTTTGCTTTCTATTGTTACGATTCGTCGCTTGCGCTGCCAAGTATCTTTTCCGGATTTAACAAGATTGTATAAAACGAGTTTATTGAAGTTAGGCGAAAACATAGCTTGTCCGATATGCGTGTAAAGGGCATGTCGCAAATTATTTTTCCTGATTTCAAAAACGGAGCTTGAATCACTCGCGCACGAAAAGGTATAGCTGGTCATTGAATATGGTGCAGGAAGAGCTATTTTCCCTCCATGGTCGATTGTCATATCTGAGCAATCGGGAGTTCCCTCAACCTTATAAATCTCCGAGGGGATCCCTTGAATTTTGACTAGATGAAATTTGGCTGTAGCCGGGTCGAAAATCTCAGGTTCGAAATCCCAAGGATCACTTTTCACTTCCGGAGATTTGTAGTCGGAAGATGAAATCTCAACATGGACAAATGTGATGGGCCATGGATTGGATTGACTCCGTAAAGCGGTAGAAAACGAGAGGGCGCCACTTATTAGCGAAATGAGGATGCTTCTGGATTTTAGCTTTCCCATGGTGAGCCTAACGAATGAAGCTAACCGGACCTGCCTGCGCCGAGGCGACGAGCGAAGCCGAGGAAGCGAAAGGATGAAAGAGAGCGGAAGGCAATGCAGGCGGGGTCCGAGTTGAGCTAAGGGTTAGGCCGCAAGTTCGTTCTTATGATTTTTGAAGGTGAAGACCCAATAGAGAATAACAAGAGCTACCCAAATGCCCGAAATGTCGAATAGTCGCTGGATGACGGAAAAATTTAGGTAAGGAATTTGTGTCGGCGCATTCCCGGTACGGCAAAGCTCCCACATGGATGAGACTCCTTGTGCCTGGAGCTTTATGGCGCGGTGGAATGGGAATAGCCATCCCGATGAAAAGATGAAAAGTGCGATCTTCTTGGCGATGGCGAGATTGGTCTTCATATGCGGCCTAACGAATGAAGTTAACCGGACCCAACCGCGAACCGGTTGAGTGGAGGGGAACGGGAATCACGGCGTTCACGGGAGAGCGCCAGCAAAGCGCGGTTGGGTCCGAGTTGAGCGAGAGGTTAGGCGTGCTCATGCTGGTTCCTCGGATTTCCATACGGAAAAGGCTACCAAATTGTCCTGGGAGAAAGTGCCTTCGACCCAGACTTCCATGTAGAAAAAGTGTCGGTCAGGGGCGGAATTAGACGGATCGAGCCGTTTCTGCTCCACGGGAGTATATGGCTGCTGCCATTTAAAAACGCTGCTTGCCTTGTCCCCTAACCAATCGACCTTCACTCCGAGCAGATTGGTGAACTCATTCCTGCTCATTCCGAGATGAATACCCGCAATATTCGTCTGCAAGGGCAGGCGAGAGGTGGAGATTTTTACCTTGGCATTTCCTCGTCTACTTCTGCTAATCGAGAATCCAAGTAAATCAAGCTGGGGGCCGCCCATTTCGCCAGAGAAAAAATTAACATAGACACCGTCGGCTTGGTATTGAATTGAAGCTTGATAGTCGCCAGCCTGCCCACTGGCAGTAAATCGTGAAGGACCAAGCTTCATTTTGACCTGATGAAGTGTGACCTTCAGTATCTGAAATTCTCCGATTTTGGTGAACCGATCTCCGCTTTCCTGGGCTGATAAGGAAACGGAGGTCATCAGGATGGCCACAGGACAGATGATGCGGATGGAGGGATTCAAGAGACGCCTAACGAAGGAAGCTAACCGGCCCCGCCTGCACCGAGGCGATAAGCGGAGCCGAGGATGCCGGAAGTTGAGAGAGAGCGGAAGACAATGCAGGCGGGGTCCGAGTTGAGCTAGGGGTTAGGCGATTCGGAATCATTGAACATTGAATCAAGGTTTATCGATCTGATTGAAGATGCTTTTCTGAATGGATTCGCCGATCAGGGCTGAAAGGATAACCGCCGCTATGAGTCCGGCTGCATGTAAGGCAATGAGCAGATTCACATTCTGAAAGGAACAATAGCGAGTTATGGAGAGGTAGGAAGCTCCACCCAGAACTATGATGAGTATTACGGTGATAACAATGGCTAATGTTTTCACTGCATAAAATTTGATTGGGCTAATTGGGTTTTTGAATTCGCTTTTGTAGGAAACCGTAGAAGGGTAGCACGTAACCCCAAAATAGAGAGCGAGCACGTATGAAACGAATCCGAAGAACTGAACTACTTGGCTGTGGCTCTTGCTTTGCTGTACGAGGTAAGCCAAGAGGAAGAAGACGCTCGAAAGAGAAGACCTGATGATTGTCCGCTTCGATGTTAGCCATAGTCTGAGTTCAGGGTTCATGGTGACGCCTAACGAACATGGCTAACCGGACCCGCCTGCACCGAGGTGCTGAACGGAGCCGAGAAAGCGGGAAGCTGTGAGAGAGCGGGAGGCAATGCAGGCGGGGTCCGAGTTGAGCTAAGGGTTAGGCCGATGGTGGGCGTTTTGCGTGATGAGATTTCTTAATATATCGGATTACCAACAGGGCAACGATGACGCCGGCCGCAATGGATAGCAAAGCGATTGCGCCGAGCGCGAATTGAGACATTGCAGGAAAGTAGTGATCAATAAGTAAAATCGGAACAATAGCGAAGGGAATGATGGAGCACACGAGCAGGGTGTAGAGGCTGTCATCAACCAGAAAACCGGCGAGAGAAGGCCTTGCCTCGGAATCGAATGGATCAATCGGATCTTCGTCGGACATGGAGAGGCCTAACGAATGAAGCTAACCGGCCCCGCCTGCACCGAGGCGATGAACGAAGCCGAGGAAGCGAGAAGTTGAGAGAGAGCGGAAGACAATGCAGGCGGGGTCCGAGTTGAGCTAAGGGTTAGGCACGGGACCATACGCGAATCACTACTTCCGGGTGGAAACAACACCAGAATAGGCCCCTCCGGAGACGAAGGAGACAGTGAATGGGCAACAGAGATACGAATGTGATGCTTTGGGCAAAATAACCTGAAACCCAGATTTGGTTTCTCCTGGACTGACTAAAGCACTCTTGAGTGTCAGGGTTTGGGGTTGTTTCCATGTGATGAGAAACCGTTTTGGGAATGATTCCTCGAGCCACCTTGAGCGGCCCTGCCAGTTCTTTGGAGAAGTCACGTCAAGTGGCTCAAGATCAAGAATGGGATCATCCGTTTGTTCACGCCCTAAATCGATCTTCCAGATTGGTAAAGAGGATTGGTTGATAATCGTGTACAGATAAATTGACTTTCTATTAACAAAGCTGGTCTCGACAAAGACCATGACCTTTGGTGTTTGGCCAAAGGCAGAAACAGTCAATAAGAGGATCAGGGTTGTGATGACCTGCTTCAGGTGCTTCATGACGTTATTCCATGTGCGATTAGGGGTGCCTAACGAAACAGGCTAACCGGCCCCGCCTGCGCCGGGGCGCTGAGCGGAGCCGAGGAAGCAGGGAGAAGAGAAAGAGCGGAAGACAATGCAGGCGGGGTCCGAGTTGAGCTAAGGGTTAGGCCGACAGTCATGGGATGGATTCGCCTGGCCGCATAGCAAGGCTGGTCAGGAAGAGGTTGTCTGGTTCGGAGGGATCTTGGACAGAGATTTCAATATCACCAAGGCCGGATTCGGCCTTGTAGTCGGAGCCAATGTGAAAGTGTTGGCCATTGTCTTCGAGCAGCTCCTGTAGCTGAGCAATGAGTTGCTCAATCTCCTGGGGACTAGCTGCAAGTCGAAGCCCAAACCAACCGTTCTTCCAGTCTTCGAGCTTTGCGTGCATAGGGCGGCCTAACGAAAGAAGGTAACCGGCCCCGCCTGCACCGAGGCGATGAGCGGAGCCGAGGAAGCGGAACGTTGAGAGAGAGCGGAAGACACAGCAGGCGGGGCCCGAGTTGAGCGAAGGGTTAGGCCAGGTGGGGCGAATGCCCAGTCGCAAATCACTCAATAACTGGTGAAGTATTTGCCAACAATCTGCACTTCAATATTGCCTCGCGCTCATCTTCTTCTGGTAGCAATTCAAGTCGGACTTTATGTGGATCGTGAAAAATTCGCAGAGGCCAACCAAGTCCACCCGAGGGACGGTACCAATCCAGTTGTACAAAGTACGATTTCCCGGCCTCCATATAAATTCTCAGGGTCGAATCATTGTCGCGTTTTGCTAAAATCTCATGAAGACCGGGCGAGAGTTCTAAGCGAATAAACGAACGCTCAGTTGTTTTTGCAATCTCAATATTATCAACAAATAAGTTGAAATATTTGGTATTATTACCATAAGTTCGAAATGCATAGAGAACAACCTTATCTTTGGAAGTATTGAATTTTTTTGCTTCCTGGTCATCTAAGTTCTTTGCCATTGGAGAGCGGGCAGGCGCAGGTGCAAACAGATTGATTTGGCCCATCAGAATGGTAGAGAAAAGGAAGCAGAGGAAAAGACGCATTTGAGTCCTTCTTGGTGATCCTAGTGGACGGCCTAACGAATGTGGCTAACCGGCCCCGCCTGCACCGAGGCGCTGAGCGGAGACGAGAAAGCCGGAAGTTGAGAGAGAGCGAATGACAATGCAGGCGGGGTCCGAGTTGAGCTAAGGGTTAGGCGTTCCTTTCACGGAGGACCTGGTACCAGTTGGTAAGCGCTTCTGAAGCCTCATTTTCTTGTTTGAGGTTGGTGCTCATACCGATTGTTTCAGAAGTGATTCTGGCCAGAAACTCTGCGATCACCTGTTCTGTCGCGCCGCTCAGCAGGAGCCGCACCACAGGCTGAACGTACGAGTCGTATTCGTCCCTCGCCTCGGGAATGCCACTTACGTGGATTGGATCCCAAATGTAATGCAGAACCTCATCAACCCGGCGAGTAAGCTCTTGCTCGAAGTTGGATTCTGATGGGGACATGAAACGCCTAACGAAAGTAGCTAAGTGGCCACGCCTGCGCCGAGGCGATGAACGGAGCCGAGATAGCGAGATGCTGAGAGAGAGCAATAGGCAATGCAGGCGGGGTCCGACTTGAGCGGAGGGTTAGGCGCAGGAGAGAATTTACCCTTGGGGTTTTGAGCCATCAGTCACTTTGAATAGGTTGCGACTGTTACACCAGGTAGCTTAGACAATTGTGCTGCTGATTCTTTAGGTAGCATAAGTGTGACTTTAATGAATTCACAACTGTCCAAAGTGCAATTCATAAATACGGTGACACCTGTTGATTTAAATGGATCGGGTAAGATTAGTATGTCCGCAATATCATTAAAACTACAATTTGTAATATTGCTTCCAACTATCGCAACAACACCAGGTCCAACAAATTTGCAGTTGCGGAATAGCTTATGTTGATGGAGTTGACTACTTGGCAAGGTAAGTGAATGCATAGGGATAATTTTATTCTCAAAATTATTGAGAAGTGGGTTGATCGAAGATGGCTCTAGGGCGAGTTTGTTATACAGCCTCGTTTCAGCGCTTGCCTGCCTAGCTTTATTAATAAAATAGAATATTATGCTGAGAAGTAATGCAATAATAAGAATAAAGCCAAGCCATATCGAGATTCCAAATTTCAATAACAGTGTTTTACCATAAGCGAGAAATGCAGCCGTGGTACTGCCTGCAAATATGATAATTGCCGTAAAAACTCTCCATGCGAAATCTGCAGTCCAAACGGTCAGCCTCAGATGGTCTAAGAATTTTTTCACGGTCACTCCTATCCCATGAATCAACGGCAAGCTGTGATGGCAGCGCAGAACTGGGGCCTAACGAAGGAAGCTAACCGGGCCCCGCCTGCGCCGAGGCGATGAGCGGAGCCGAGGAAGCAGGGGGTTGAGAGAGAGCAGAAGGCAATGCAGGCGGGGTCCGAGTTGAGCTAAGGGTTAGGCGTTCATCGGCCCAAATTGGGACCAAGTGCGCGAGAAAAAATTGCCATGAGCCGGTTCTCCCACCCACCATTACCGTAATCGAATGCATACCTTGGAATTCGTTCAAGCAGCGCAGGAGTCAACAAGAGGTCTCCAGTAGCACGATTCACCCGGCCCTGAAGTTTGACGAGGAGGGACTGGAACCCACCATCACCTTTGGTCCCAGGGTGTTGCCGAAAAAGTTCGCTCATTTCGGAGGCGGTCAGAATGATCCTCATGAAAGCTCCTTATAGTCATTACTCCTAAGTTTGATGATGACTTGGTCGGCTGCATTCATAGGCAAACCAGGGTGAACGGTAGTGAAACGCCCGGCGAACGGTAAACCAGGGATCATTTCACCGCGCCCCGAGATGCGCCTAACGAATGAAGCTAACCGGGCCCCGCCTGCACCGAGGCACTGAGCGAAGTCGAGGAAGCGGGAAGTTGAGAGAGGGCGGAAGACAATGCAGGCGGGGTCCGAGTTGAGCTGAGGGTTAGGCCGAAGATTTTACTATCGCAACCTGAAAGGCAATACAAATTGGAACGATGTTTCGATTGGCAAGCCATTTTCAAAAAAAGGGAAAAACTCGACTTTCTGAACATAAAACGTTGCGGTTGGTCGCAATTCAAATGGACCAGCTACAGCCTTGACCGAGATTGGGATTCCATTCTTATCGATAGTTACATCGAGAGTCACATCTCCCTTAATACCGGCAATTTTGGCTTCTCGTGGGTAAGGCGGAGCAGGTGGAAGGAGCTTGACCTTGATCGAAGGGTTTGAAATCTCGTAAGGGCCCGTTATTGGTTGTTTAACCCTGTTCGAACCAAGAGTTGTTGCTGGCGCACACCCAAGAGCAAGTGCGAGTGAGACGTAAAGGAAAAGTCGATGCATAGGAAGTCCCTGGAGGCCTAACGAATGAAGCTAACCGGACCCGCCTGCACCGAGGCGCCGAGCGGAGCCGAGCTAGCGGGGAGCTGAGAGAGGGCGGCAGGCAATGCAGGCGGGGTCCGAGTTGAGCGAGAGGTTAGGTTGTTCTCTGAGAGGAAAGGTTATTTATGTTGATGATTGTTTATTAAACATTTGGTTAATAAAAAATATATGTACCAAATTAGTGGAAATATGATGACAGTCAACGGAACATATTTAAAAAAGTTTATGTCAAAAACCTCTAAATCAAAAAATTTATCAAAACATAGCTTAAAATCAGATTTATACCATAATAAACTTGAAACCAGTAAACCGCTCGACAAATTAAATAGTGCTGTAAGATGCGCTATATTATGAGAGTTGAGTCGAGCCATAAGAAGTAGAAAAAGTGTCGGTAATACTGTTATTATTGTTATAATTATGCATAACAACGAAAAAACAACAAAGAAAATTGAACCTACAAATCCAAACATTCTAAGGGTCATGAACGTAGAGTGAAAATTGTCTACAAAATAAGTAATCACAACAATTGGGATGAGACCATTTATGACTGCTAAAGGGATGGCTGAAATTTTTATAGATAGTGGAATCTTGCCACGAAGTAGAAGTCGGGAACTCGACTGCATGGCCATGTGCGCAACCTAACGAATGAAGCTAACCGGACCCGCCTGCACCGAGACGATGAGCGGAGCCGAGCTAGCGAGAAGATGAGAGAGAGCAGAAGGCAATGCAGGCGGGGTCCGAGTTGAGCTAAGGGTTAGGCGCGCCTATGAAAGAGCGCCATCAATAGCGCGATAAGAATGAGAGTGGTCATTCCAGCCGAGATGATTCGGATTGTTAGAATATCGGACTGCTTCTGTGATGGATCAACACCAGGCTGACCTCTGAGCTTGCCACCGACCTTTTGAAGCCATGGATCATCGTGGAAGAACTTCCGCTCCCAGTGGTAGATGGACTTGGCCCGAATGAACATCGTGACCGTGAAGCACAGCGCCAGCGGGACGACGATCCAGAAGGAAACGGGCATGGAGAGCGCCTAACGTAGGAAGCTAACCGGGCCCCGCCTGCACCGAGGCTATGAGCGGAGCCGAGGAAGCGGAACGAAGAGAAAGAGCGGAGGGCAATGCAGGCGGGGTCCGAGTTGAGCTAAGGGTTAGGCCG
>NZ_JAKZLE010000011.1:0-7153 GCF_022808885.1 Geothrix alkalitolerans
GCCAAACCGAGAAGAATGCCAAGCCAATTCATAAGATGGATTCCCTAGCAGGTTGATGAAGCGGCGTGAGCGCTGATAACGACTTTGGTGTTGGGATTGTTCTGGGAGTTCTTGAGAGGCCTAACGACCGCCAATAACCGGCACCAGCGCGAAGCGATGGGGTCCGAGTTGATTGGCATGGTTGGGCCAGCGAACCGACAACCAATTGAAGGAGAAAAACATGAACGACGCCGCCTTCTTCGTCCGCTCGACCATCGAGACGATGGTTGAGTGCCTGTGCAGCATGGGTATCACCGAGGACTGTCCTCGGCACCGCGCCCTGAAGCACCTGGCAGCCCTGGAAGCCGATCTTGCTTATGAGAAGGACCGCGCTGATTGCAATTTCGTGGCGGCACAGCAGCGGCTCGAAGCCCTGAAGGAAGTCGAGGTCTACACCCGCGGCGACTATGACCATGGGCTGCACCAGCGCCTGGTTGACGCTATTGGTGCCTCCGCTCTGATTCAGAAACCGCATTGAACGAGCGGCCCAACGAATGAAGCTAACCGGCCCCGCCTGCACCGAGACGCCGAGCGGAGCCGAGGAAGCGAGAAGTTGAGAGAGAGCGGAGGGCAATGCAGGCGGGGTCCGAGTTGAGCGGAGGGTTAGGCGCGTCACCCCATTTTCTGTTGCTGTTTTTCAAATTTGACCAGTGTTGAGAGCCATAGCTTAGCTGTCTTGCGAATTGCTGGATCGGGGCTTTTCATTAGTTTAGCGAGGTTCGACCGCATCGTTTTAGAGGTTGCTGGCGGCCAACCAGCCCCGTCGGCAGCAGAGCCAAGAATGGCCGCATGTTTCTGGGTAGTCGCAGGAAAGCTGGAAAGTCTTTTGATTATTAGCTCTGGGTTCTGTTGTAGCTCCTTGCCAAGGAACATGCCAAGTGCTTCGGAATTGCACCCATCCACCTCTGCGTTCAGCAGGGGAAGAAGTATCGTGGCGTCACCCTTGCAGTACCAATCGATTGCCGCGTCGATGTATTCCTCATAGTCGTAGGATCTTTCTAAAGCACTCGGACCGACTTTCAGAACATGAAGGACCAGTTCCCTTTTTTCAGGAGTAGGAGGATAGGTCCGCAGACCGTCATCAGCCAATCCTGGTAATGAGATCAGGAGCAGTAGAGCGATGAGGACCTGGTTCATACGGCAAGCGCCTAACGAATGAAGCTAACCGGGCCCCGCCTGCACCGAGGCACTGAGCGAAGCCGAGGAAGCGAGAAGTTGAGAGAGAGCGGAAGGCAATGCAGGCGGGGTCCGAGTTGAGCGGAAGGTTAGGCGAGACGCTGCATGAGATCTTTGCGCGCCTCAAGCCGCGGAACCTGGCGTTCTTGGACTCGGAAAGACCGAGGGGGCGTAAGGCGAGAAGTCTTGAAAGGCTGGGCGTGGCCCCAGGGTACCGACCAAGACGGGTGATGATGACAAGAGTCTTGGCGAGAGTGGGTGGGAACCCCTGAACGGTGTTGCTTTGCCGGCCGAACGGTTTCGAAGCCAGATAGAGCCCGGCCTTTGGTAACGCCTAACGAATGTGGCTAACCGGCCCCGCCTGCACCGAGGCGATGAGCGGAGCCGAGGAAGCGGGAAGTTGAGAGAGAGCGAAAGGCAATGCAGGCGGGGTCCGAGTTGAGCTAGGGGTTAGGCAGGTTAGATACTCAGGAGTGCGGCTTGGGGTTGCGATGAAGCCAAACTTGTAGATCATTCACTTCATCATTGATAACAAGCTTTCCATGAATCAATTCAATTCTGAAGCAATTGGTATCTTGCTTTGTGGTCAGGCATAGCCATTTGTTATAGAGAGTGTAGGTGCCAGTTTTTTGTTCGACTTCTTTAGTTGAATATATAGCAAGCACCGAAAATTCACCGCTTGATTTGAATGTGAATTCTATCGTGTTGATGGAATCGTCTTTACCAGAGCCGGTAAACTTTTCGCTTATCCATTTCCCAATTATAGATTTTGTTGACGAGCCAGAATTTGGCTTTGCGCTGAAGCCTGACCAGGAAATTGGTACAACCAGGTAGATGACTAATAAATTTTTTAGGGAATCAGGTAAGGCCATAGACCTGCCTAACGAATGAAGCTAACCGGACCCGCCTGCACCGAGGCGACGAGCGGAGCCGAGCTAGCGAGATGTTGAGAGAGAGCGAAAGGCAATGCAGGCGGGGTCCGAGTTGAGCTAAGGGTTAGGCGGCTTGGGATAGAGAGTGCCTAATTCGGTCTGAATTGGTTGTGGCTTTAGAGAAAGCAAAGGTTTCTGAATCTCGCATTCATAGTATTTCCAAAGGGAGCGGTTCCTTGTGTACGGAAATCTAGCTGAGATTGCGCCCTCTGATTCACGGACCCGGAGGCAAACCGTTTTCGGCAGTGAACTGCCGAATTCTTCGCCACAGAAATAGTCGAACCCATTCTTTGAACCACAGTAGCGAAAGGATTGAAGGGAAGAGTTCATTCTGACCTTATCAGCCCGCTGGCAAAGATCTGGTTTAGTGACTGTTCTGGTACAGCCCAGCAAGGCGATAAGGGCCAAGGTCAGAAACTGCCGAAAATCTTGGGCCAAGGGTGCCGCCTAACGAATGAAGCTAACCGGCCCCGCCTGCACCGAGGCGCAGAGCGGAGCCGAGGAAGCGAGAGGTTGAGAGAGAGCGGAATGCAATGTAGGCGGGGTCCGAGTTGAGCTAGGGGTTAGGCGCGTAGACGCTCGATAAATCGTGGATCATTTAGAGCAGTGTACGAGACAGCGGTGCATGAAATCTTGAATTCCATCCCCAGGTTGAACAGTATTTCTGTCCGAATTTCGGAGCCAGCGATGCGGAGTGGGATCTCGAAGACGTTGTTCAGATGATTGTCATCAGCCCAGATTGAACCTTCCCAGACATCGAAAGAGTCATCGTCATCTTCCGTCGGAAGTTCTGGAATTGAGCAGGACTGAACACCAGAGAAGATCAAGCGCCCAGCTTGGCCACATCCGTTTCCGGGGGATTGAAATGGCTCACCCTCAAACACGTGCAAATAGACATGAGGGAATTCGACGATGACCTCATTCCCATTCCTGATGATGGATCTCACTCGAGAGTCATGAAATTCGGCGAAGGTTCTCATTGTTGGGATTAGTAGCGCCTAACGATCGAAGGTAACCGGCCCAACCGCAGCCGGCCGATGGGAGGGGAACGGGAATCCCAACCACCACGGGAGCGCGGAAGACACGTGCGGTTGGGTCCGAGTTGAGCGCAAGGTTAGGCCGAGCCCACAGCTCTGTCGTGGCATGAACCGAGGCGACGGGAAAACCGAGCGGGGATTGGAAAGAGCGACGTGTGGCTTGCCACCATGAACGCACGCCCGCCACGAAACCCCAAGCAGAATGGCCGAACAGGCGAATTTGCAGGCTGAACGGTAATCAGACAGGCCTGCTTCACGAGGCCTAACGAAGGGAGCTAACCGGGCCCCGCCTGCACCGAGGCGCTGAGCGGAGCCGAGGAAGCTGGAAGCTGAGAGAGAGCGGAGGGCAATGCAGGCGGGGTCCGAGTTGAGCTGAGGGTTAGGCCGATTATGGGGCAAAGCCGCCGATCTGAAATGTAAGCCAGGCAAAACAATCAAAGGAGGATGGGGCGAGCAATACCAGGACAACCGGAATGACGACGGCCTTTTCGGATCTGGGGCAATTGGACAAGAATGCGAAAACAGGAATGGCGATCAAAATAATGACCATGAGGCCGGTGAGGGACTCGCCTCCGGCCAATTTGGTGAGATAGAGGCATAGCTGAAAGCCTGCTGAAGCGATTAGTGCAGCAGAAGCTCTGGATGGAACTCTCATGGGTTGAGGGAGGCCTAACGAATGAAGCTAACCGGCCCCGCCTGCACCGAGGCGATGAGCGAAGCCGAGGAAGCGGGAAGTTGAGAGAGAGCGGAAGACAATGCAGGCGGGGTCCGAGTTGAGCTAGGGGTTAGGCATTCGAGGATGGCGCTGAAGTTGGACCACCACTTTCGAGTGCAGAACAAACTGAAGGGATTTGAACGAGAAGGAAGATGCCGAGTGCCCAGAAGCCGCCGACCAATCCGAAGATGAACCAAATACGGCTGCTGGAAATCGTCTTGTGTGGTTGATATAGCAGCCACACCCCAATCACGGCATGCCCAATCAGATAGGAAAGTCCACTAAGAACCGCTACAAATGAAACCAAGGAGCGGGATCCAGGCCCGGGCGTACCTCCCGCTGTGAGAAACGTGAGTATCGCCGGAAGAATAATCGTGAGAAGCAGCGCAGGGATGAACCATAGAGCGAGTTTTTCGATCGACCTCAGGCGTGCTCCTTGGTGAATGCCTAACGAATGAAGCTAACCGGCCCCGCCTGCACCGAGGCACTGAGCAGAGCCGAGGAAGCGGGAAGTTGAGATAGAGCGGAAGGCAATGCAGGCGGGGTCCGGGTTGAGCGAGAGGTTAGGCACCCCATGAAACTGGAGCCCACGCGAGCTGCCGAGACGCTGGGATGAGAACGGCTGAAGGGAATGCCGACCGAACAAGGACGGGCATTCACGCAGACGAGCCCAAAGGCAAAGAACCAAAGCGGATTGCGCCAACGGTGGAGCGAGTTGAGGAATGGCGAAGCCAGGATGCCATGGGAAGCCGATGGATTCACCGCGGACCCCGCAGGAGAACGACGAAAGAGCGCACCAGCGCAAGCCCGCCATTCATGAGCAGCCGAAGCCGCCAGGCCCGAGAGATTCACGACCAGCGAAGCCAAGGGGCCGAACCTGAAACCCGATTGAGAAGGACCAGACCCAGAAGGCGAAGGGAAGACGCCGGGTGTGCCTAACGAAGGAAGCTAACCGGCCCCGCCTGCACCGAGGCGACGAGCGGAGCCGAGGAAGCGAGAAGTTGAGAGAGAGCGGAAGGCAATGCAGGCGGGGTCCGAGTTGAGCGGAGGGTTAGGCGCCGTCGTGTTTCCCCATTGAAGTGGCGAATTTCTCTACTGGAACATCGAGTTTTTCGAGAAATTCAGCAAGGACTGAAGCCCGTAGAGCATCGTTTGATTTTAAGTAGTCGGCGTGGCGATTGATTAGAGAATGTATGATCAGTTTCCTAAAGTGCTGTCCATCTTTCTTCGGTAGGAGAATGGCAATATTTATAGAGGTTGCGAGGAGTAGGCCTATAGCAGTACCGAGCCCTACCAAGAACCCAAACGCCCAGATGCCGTACGCAATAGAAGCAAAGCCAACTGCGTAGACCAACATGGCAAATTTGGCAAAGTTTGGGGGCGTTATCGCATCTTGATACCCGGTAGGGGTTCCAGCATCACTCAATGCTTTCCCGATGAACAATGTGGCTTGAGTAAAGGCGAGAACATATCCAAGACCGAGTGACACGAGATACATCAGTGTCAGGTAAGAGGCCATGTTTCGTCCTTTCGTGATGGAGGCGCCTAACGGGTGGGCTAACCGGCACCGCCTGCGCCGAGGCGCTGAACGAAGCCGAGATAGCAAAATGTTGAGAGAGAGCGGAAGGCAATGCAGGCGGGGTCCGAGTTGAGCGGAGGGTTAGGTGCTGGGCGCAACTCGGGGAATGTCTCATTTGGGTGAAGCCGTAAAGTGTGGTTTTGCCTTGTCAGTGAAAAGGATGCCCTGCTTTTCGATTACTTGCATTGCGATTTCTGGGGTGGGAGCCAATGCACGAATTGAGGCCTGAATGGGGCCCCATTGACTTTTCGCCGCAAAGCTACCGATGAAGCACATGAATTCGAGATCGTTGCTGCTGGGTTCCGGAGTCAAGTAGACACCAATTCGAACGTTGTACCAGGCGAAATTGAAATCTTTGGCATCAGTCGCCATCTTGGCAAAGAGCATTCTTGCGTCAGGATCGAAAGGCGTTTGTTCTAGGAGCAGATATAGATATTTCGCAGCTTTGGCAGCCGCATTAGGGCGGTCGAGTTCATGTTCTGTCATTAGCACTAGGCATAAGGCCTTAACAGCTTGCGTTTCTTTGGTTTGTTTGAATGCCTGGAATGAGGGGTCTTCAGTGTTCAGTACAAGTTTTCGGACCCCCTTGTTGGCGTCCCCCGGAGGGTTGGTGATCCATGACGGAAGAGGAAGAGCCTTTTGCTCGGCAGCGAAGCTTTCAAATCGCTGGATTTCTTGTGGATCAGGTTTTGGTGCTTTGGGCATCCAAGCGCCTCGGAATTTACCGTAGTAAGCCCAAGCACGATCGAGCATTTCATTGGAACCAAGGTCTTGGGATTTGCTCGCTTTGACAAGAAGCGCCCTTGAGACGCCAGGGAAGGGGTTGAGGTCGTCATTGCTTCGGAGAAGCGATTCCTCAAGCGCTTTGTCTTGCGTAGTAGGTGCAACTGGAGGAGGCACCTGAGCCAGAACTGAGAGGAGTAGTGCTGGTATCACGGGGGCACCTAACGAATGAAGCTAACCGGCCCCGCCTGCACCGAGACGCTGAACGAAGCCGAGGAAGCAGGAAGTTGAGAGAGAGCGGAAGACAATGCAGGCGGGGTCCGAGTTGAGCGGAGGGTTAGGCGCCGTATCCTTCGTTCTTGCCTTCGACGCCCTTAGGGCTGATGGGTTCGAATCGTTTAAGACGCCGGTTGATTCTCCATGCCTTCACGGCTGGCTGGAACTCGTCGCTGGAAGGCCTTACCAAACATATGATTTCTGGATCAAAGACCCCATTCCGTTTGCACATACCTTCGCCAAATACAAAGTATTGGCTTGTATCTTCAACAAGGATATCGAACATCGCAAGTTCCTTCATCTTGCTCAAGTAACCATCTGTGGTTTGGATTGATGACCAAAGGATAAAGCGATGAAGGTTGTAGCGAATTAAGTGAGTAATCGAAAAATCCTTGCCATCAAGCTTTCCAATCCCAGACCCGCCAGCATTGGTAAACCCTTCACGCGGGAATCTCTCAGCCCCACATAAACTCACCACAACCGCGAAAGAGGTCAGAGACGAGACCACTATTTTGGAAGTGAGGTGGGGACCTTTGGGGTTACGCATAGCGCCTAACGAATGAAGCTAACCGGACCCGCCTGCACCGAGGCGCTGAGCGGAGCCGAGGTAGCGGAATGTTGAGAGAGAGCGAAAGGCAATGCAGGCGGGGTCCGAGTTGAGCTAAGGGTTAGGCGT
>NZ_JAKZLE010000012.1:0-5627 GCF_022808885.1 Geothrix alkalitolerans
GGGATTTAACGTCGCAGCGACCTACTTTTCCACTCCTGTGGGGAGCAGTATCATCGGCCCTCCAGGTCTTAACGGCCGTGTTCGGGATGGGAACGGGTGTGACCCCTGGGGAAAAGCCGCGACGAAGGGTAGAAGGGTTGAGAAGGGTTAAGGCGAAGCTCTATCGAGCGTTCGTGGGTGATGTTCGGGAGTTTCGGCCGCTTAGCGCCTCAGATTCGGCCTCTGGCCGATCTGCTTCGCCGCGCTTGACGCGTCCTCCTGGCGGAGGCCGCTACCGAAACGTCCACTTCATGCAATTCATTGATGAAAGGTCAAGTCGATGGACCGATTAGTATCGCTCAGCTGAAGCCGTCACCGGCCTTGCACATGCGACCTATCAACGTGGTGGTCTACCACGGGTCTCATAGGGAGATCTCATCTTGAGGGGTGTTTCGCGCTTAGATGCTTTCAGCGCTTCTCACTTCCCGACATAGCTACCCAGCATTGCACCTGGAGGCACAACTGGAACACCAGAGGTCAGTCCATCCCGGTCCTCTCGTACTAAGGACAGGTCCTCTCAAATCTCCTGCGCCCACACTAGATAGGGACCGAACTGTCTCGCGACGTTCTGAACCCAACTCACGTACCACTATTGATCGGCGAACAGCCGAACCCTTGGGACCTGCTTCAGCCCCAGGATGTGATGAGTCGACATCGAGGTGCCAAACCTTGCCGTCGATATGAACTCTTGGGCAAGATCAGCCTGTTATCCCCGGCGTACCTTTTATCCGTTGAGCGATGGCCCTTCCATTCGGGACCACCGGATCACTATAACCTGCTTTCGCACCTGCTCGTCGTGTCTGACTCGCAGTCAAGCTCCCTTATACTATTGCGCTCTGCGGCTGATTTCCAAACAGCCTGAGGGAACCTTCGTACGCCTCCGTTACGCTTTAGGAGGCGACCGCCCCAGTCAAACTACCCGCCTGACATTGTCTTCCACCCGGATCACGGGTGCGAGTTAGAGATCAGCGTTAAACAGGGTGGTATCTCAACGTCGGCTCCACCGACCCTAACGAGCCAGTTTCATAGCCTCCCACCTATCCTGCACAGTCCAACGCCAACCTCAATGTCAAGGTGTAGTAAAGGTGCACGGGGTCTTTCCGTCTAAGTGCGGGTAACCGGCATCTTCACCGGTGCTACAAGTTCGCTGAGTCTCTGCTGGAGACAGTTCCCAGATCGTTACGCCATTCGTGCAGGTCGGAACTTACCCGACAAGGAATTTCGCTACCTTAGGACCGTTATAGTTACGGCCGCCGTTCACCGGGGCTTAAATTCGCAGCTTCGCTTGCGCTGACCGCTCCTCTTGACCTTCCGGCACCGGGCAGGCGTCAGCCCCTATACCTCCTCTTTGGAGTTTGCAGAGACCTGTGTTTTTGTTAAACAGTCGCCTGGGACATTTATGTGCCACCCCCTCGGGCTATGAACCCTACCGGGGTACCCCTTCTCCCGAAGTTACGGGGTTAATTTGCCGAGTTCCTTCAGCAGAGTTCTCTCAAACGCCTGAGGATTCTCTCCTCGACTACCTGTGTCGGTTTGCGGTACGGACACAAGCACCTCTCCTTAGCAGCTTTTCTCGGCAGTGTAGGATCAGGACTTTTCGTCAGATACCTTGAGCTGTTGGCGCCCGGACTTCCCTAAGCGCCACCCTTGATACCTTTCGCAGGACATTCCATAGCCCTGCGTCCCTACCTTCCTGCGTCCCTGCATCGTACAAACGAGATGCTCATGGTGCTGGAATATTAACCAGCCTTCCATCGCCTACGCCTTTCGGCCTCAGCTTAGGGTCCGACTAACCCAACGCGGATTGACCTTGCGTTGGAAACCTTAGTCTTACGGCGGACGGGGTTCTCGCCCGTCTTTACGCTACTTATGCCGACAGAGTCTCTTCCCATGTCTCCAGCTGTCCTTACGGTCAACCTTCACAGACGTAGGGAATGCTCCCCTACCACTTACGTTCGCAGCTTCGGTAACATGCTTTAGCCCCGTTGAATTGTCGGCACAGACCCGCTTGACCAGTGAGCTATTACGCTTTCTTTAAAGGATAGCTGCTTCTAAGCTAACCTCCTGGCTGTCTAAGCACATCCACATCCTTTTCCACTTAGCATGTATTTTGGGACCTTAGCTGGCGATCTGGGTTCTTTCCCTCTCGACTACGGATCTTATCACCCGCAGTCTGACTGCCGGACTTCACGGCGTGCCATTCGAAGATTGGTTGGATTCAGTAAGCTGGTAAGCCCCCTAGTCCATTCAGGTCTCTACCTGCACGACGAAACATCCGACGCTAGCCCTAAAGCTATTTCGGGGAGAACGAGCTATCACGGAATTTGATTGGCCTTTCACCCCTATCCTCAACTCATCCAAGCGGTTTTCAACCCACACTGGTTCGGACCTCCATCCGGTGTCACCCGGACTTCATCCTGGTCAAGGATAGATCATCCCGTTTCGCGTCTATTTCCAGCGACTGTCGCCCTATTCAGACTCGGTTTCCCTGCGGCTTCGCCTCTTCGGCTTCGCCTCGCCACTGAAAATAACTAGCCGGCTCATTATGCAAAAGGCACGCGGTTCCCCTGGTAAACCATAGGGGTTCCACTGCTTGTAGATTGACGGTTTCAGGTTCTATTTCACTCCCCTCATCGGGGTTCTTTTCGCCTTTCCCTCACGGTACTGGTTCACTATCGGTCAGATGAACATATTTAGCCTTACCGCATGGTCGCGGCAAATTCTGTCAAGGTTTCTCGTGCCCCGACATACTTGGGAACACCACTCAGAGTCCGATCGGCTTTCGCGTAAGGGGCTATCACCCTGTCTCGCCGGCCTTTCCATGCCGTTCCGCTAACCGTCGGTTTTGTAACTCTGTGCTGGAGGGCAGCTCCAGCCTGTAGGTCCCACGACCCCCCCTACGCAACGCCTGCCGCTTACACGTAAGAGGTTTGGGCTCCTCCGGTTTCGCTCGCCGCTACTCCCGGAATCACTGTTGTTTTCTGTTCCTGTGGGTACTGAGATGGTTCACTTCCCCACGTTCGCCTCTCAAAGCCTATGAATTCAGCTAAGAGATTCTTGAGCTTTCACCCAAGAGGGTTTCCCCATTCGGACATTCCCGGATCACCGTTCGCGTGCAACTCCCCGAGACTTTTCGCAGCTTACCACGTCCTTCATCGCTGTCATCTGCCAAGGCATCCACCGTCAACCCTTTGTAACTTGGCCTTCCATCAATGAATCACATTCATGAATCATTCATTTCGGCCCACGAGAGTGTTGATTCGCTAAACTTGCCTCGCCTTAAGCCCACAGCGCCACTTCAACGCCATGGATCACCCTTCTCTATTCCTTCTATTTGATTGTCAAACAGCTCCGTCTTTCGACCCGCCCCTCGAGGCAGTCTTGAGCTGGATTCAAACCTCGTAAGGTCTCAACTCAACTCAAATTGGTGGGCCTAGGTGGATTCGAACCACCGACCTCACGCTTATCAGGCGTGCGCTCTAACCAGACTGAGCTATAGGCCCTCGTGCATTCGCACGCGGGAGGGCTATAGGCCCCCGTTGCGTGTCCCAGCAGGCGCTGGTGGACCCGACCGGGATCGAACCGACGACCTCCTGGATGCAAACCAGGCGCTCTCCCAGCTGAGCTACGGGCCCGAATGTTGTCCGGGGGGACCGCCTGCTCGCTTCGCTCGCGATGTCCCCCCGGGCCCCCGCTGCTCGCGCGGGAAACCCGCACTCGCAACCTGCCCGCGAAACCACCACTTGCGATCGCAGAACCACGACCCCAGGCATGGACGCCCAAGCACGCTCGTCAAAGACTTGCCCGAGCGTCTTTAAAAACCGGATAGAAATTTTGATCGGAAGCGTTGACCTTTCGTCACTCCTAGAAGTGACTCTCCTTAGAAAGGAGGTGATCCAGCCACAGGTTCTCCTACAGCTACCTTGTTACGACTTCACCCCAATCACCAAGTTCACCATTGAGACCTAGCCCCCTTGCGGGTTACCACAGCCTCTTCAAGTGCTCCCGGCTTTCGTGATGTGACGGGCGGTGTGTACAAGGCCCGGGAACGTATTCACCGTATCATTCTGATACACGATTACTAGCGATTCCACCTTCATGTAGTCGAGTTGCAGACTACAATCCGAACTGAGGACGACTTTCTCCGATTAGCTCCATCTCGCGACTTTGCAACGGTTTGTATCGCCCATTGTAGCACGTGTGTAGCCCTGGACATAAGGGCCATGAGGACTTGACATCATCCCCACCTTCCTCCCGGTTAACCCGGGCAGTCCCCGTAGAGTTCCCGCCATGACGCGCTGGCAACTACGGGTAAGGGTTGCGCTCGTTGCGGGACTTAACCCAACATCTCACGACACGAGCTGACGACAGCCATGCAGCACCTCTGCAGCAGTTCTTGCGAAAAGGCACATCTCTGCACCGGTCCACTGCAGTTCAAGCCCAGGTAAGGTTCTTCGCGTTGCGTCGAATTAAACCACATGCTCCACCGCTTGTGCGGGCCCCCGTCAATTCCTTTGAGTTTCAGCCTTGCGACCGTACTCCCCAGGCGGAACACTTAACGCGTTAGCTCCGGCACGGAAGGGGTCAACTCCCTCCACACCAAGTGTTCATCGTTTACAGCGTGGACTACCAGGGTATCTAATCCTGTTTGCTACCCACACTTTCGCGCCTCAGCGTCAGTTACTGTCCAGGTGGCCGCCTTCGCCACTGGTGTTCCTCCTCATCTCTACGCATTTCACCGCTACACGAGGAATTCCACCACCCTCTCCAGTACTCTAGCCTTCCAGTCTCAGATGCAGTTCCCAAGTTGAGCTCGGGGATTACACATCTGACTTAAAAAACCGCCTACGCGCCCTTTACGCCCAATAATTCCGAATAACGCTTGCCCCCTCTGTATTACCGCGGCTGCTGGCACAGAGTTAGCCGGGGCTTCCTCTCCAGGTACCGTCAAGTAACAGCGCTATTAACACTGCCACCTTCGTCCCTGACGACAGGGTTTTACAGTCCGAAGACCTTCATCACCCACGCGGCGTTGCTGCGTCAGACTCTCGTCCATTGCGCAAAATTCCCCACTGCTGCCTCCCGTAGGAGTCTGGACCGTGTCTCAGTTCCAGTGTGGCCGATCACCCTCTCAGGCCGGCTACTGATCGTCGCCTTGGTGGGCCATTACCCCGCCAACTAGCTAATCAGACGCAGGATCCTCTCTTAGCCCCAGGCCTTGCGGTCCCCAGGTTTCACCTCCAGCATCCCAGCCGAAGGTCTCATGCGGTATTACCACTCCTTTCGGAGCGTTATTCCCCACTAAAAGGTAGATTCCCCACGCGTTACTCACCCGTCTGCCATGCACCTTGCGGCACATCCGACTTGCATGTGTTAGGCACGCCGCCAGCGTTCATTCTGAGCCAGGATCAAACTCTCAAGTTTAATATTCCTGAACTCTTGCTCCTCGGGGTTCCCCCCTTGGACAAATGCTCTGGTCGTATTTCTCTGAATTCCACGAACCGTCCTAGAACGTCCCGCGGAACCCTCAAAGGCTTCCTATCTTCTATCCGGTTTTCAAAGACGCCCTCCGCGCTCTCGCACGGTCC
>NZ_JAKZLE010000013.1:0-511 GCF_022808885.1 Geothrix alkalitolerans
GCCTAACGTAGGAAGCTAACCGGGCCCCGCCTGCACCGAGGCTATGAGCGGAGCCGAGGAAGCGGAACGAAGAGAAAGAGCGGAGGGCAATGCAGGCGGGGTCCGAGTTGAGCTAAGGGTTAGGCCGATGGATATCAGGGGAGAAGCCACTTAAGAAAGGAATCCTCATTTTCCCAGATTACGCCGAGGAAGAAGGATACACGGCAATTGGCTTGAGATTCGTTGCCGTCTGGGGTGAGGAACGTGACCTTGTAATTGAAATTGCGCAGAACGAAATTGTAAGAAGTGCTTATTTTTACCAATTCAAAGCCCTTTGCTTTGACCGCTTGCTTGATGGAGGCCTTGTCGCTCTTGACAATCAAGACGGTTATTCCAACCAGAAGGGCCAAACCGAGAAGAATGCCAAGCCAATTCATAAGATGGATTCCCTAGCAGGTTGATGAAGCGGCGTGAGCGCTGATAACGACTTTGGTGTTGGGATTGTTCTGGGAGTTCTTGAGAGGCCTAACGA
>NZ_JAKZLE010000002.1:0-267681 GCF_022808885.1 Geothrix alkalitolerans
CAGCCCGATGTCCTTCGTGAGCCGGGTGCCCAGGTCCACCTGGTTCGGGTGGATCTCCGAGTACCCGGGGACGAGCAGGACGTCGTCGAAGGTGAGGGCGCGCATCAGGGGCAAGGTCAGCATGGGGAGCCTTTTTCCGGACCCGCAGCCTGCGGGACCTTGCATCCCATGGTCTCACGGGAGAGGCGCGGGTTCCAGCGGGCGCTCGCAACGCAGGCCGTCCCGGGAACTTCCGCGCCATGGGCCCCAGGTGTCGCAGGTCCCGGCAGGGTCGGGGCATCGGGGCTGGAAGGGGCAACCCGGCGGGCGGTCCTGGGGCGCGGGGAGAAAGCCGGCATCCCGTGAAGGCTGCCTCCGCGCGCCCGCCAGAAGCCGCGCGGTGTAGGGGTGCCGCGGGGTTTCAAGGAGGCGTGCGGTGGGTCCGGTCTCGACAG
This sequence comes from Geothrix alkalitolerans, assembly GCF_022808885.1. Lineage (NCBI taxonomy): Bacteria > Pseudomonadati > Acidobacteriota > Holophagae > Holophagales > Holophagaceae > Geothrix > Geothrix alkalitolerans. Next base: position 435 of record NZ_JAKZLE010000002.1, read on the forward strand.
GCTCGCCGCCATAGAGCACCAGCAGGCGGTCGCAGGCCCGCGCCGCCAAGCCCAGGTCGTGGGTGATCCACAGAAAGCCCAGGTTCCGCTCCCGCTGGAGGTCGAGCACAACCTCCAGGAAGGCCAGCTGTGCCGCTGGATCCAGGGCCGTGGAGGGCTCGTCGAGCACCAGCAGCTCCGGATCGCAGGAAAGGGCGATGGCCAGCGCCAGCCGCTGCCTCTGGCCGCCGCTGACCTGGTGGGGGAAGCGGTCCAGGAAGGTCGGGGTGGTGGGCAGGCGCAGCCGCTCGAGCAGCGGGGTGAGGCGGGCCAGGGCCGCCCCAGGTGATTCTCTCCGATGGACTCCCGGCAGCAGGGTCAGGTGCTGGGTCAGGGTCAGCAGCGGGTTCATGATCTGCCGGGGGTCCTGGGGCACCCAGGCCATCCTGGCGCCCCGGATGCGGTCCCGTTCCCGACCTGGGCGGTGCATGGGCATGCCGAAAGCCGTGAACCTTCCCCCCGCCACCCGCACTCCAGGAGGCAGGACACCGAACAGGGCCTGGGCCAGAAGGCTCTTGCCCGACCCGCTCTCTCCCACCAGACCCAGGCGGTCCCCGGGGGCCAGGTGGAGGTCCAGCGGCCCGAGCAGGCGGACCCCGTCCACCCGTTCCAGGAGCAGCGCGTCGATGGCCAGGGACATGGCCCGAGAATGGCATGGAAGTGATGGAAGTCAACGGGTTCCATAGAGCCCCTGATTGCCCCTTGACGCCTCCCGGGGGGGTCCTACCCTTGGGCCACCTGATCACCCTGCGGGCCCGGTAGAGGCCCGCCCAGGCAAGGAGGATTCATGGATTTCCTGCGCCCAGATCTCCAGGAGCGCCTGATGAAGGAGCACTTCGAATTCCGCAAGCTCATGGAAGAGCACAGAGCCGCTGACACGCGCCTGTGCGACCTCCAGAGGAAACCCACCCTCTCCGCCAAGGAATCCCTCGAAGAGGTGGAGCTCAAAAAGACCAAACTCCGCGCCAAGGAACGCATCTACTCCATCGTGCAGGAGGCCTCAAGGCACGCCGAACAGTAGGCCTTCCGCACTCGCAGGAGAAGCCCCGGGAATCGGCCCGGGGCTTCGTTTTTGTGACCGGGGCATGGAGATCTTCCTGCATCACGCCGGTAGGAACCTTGGCCGGTAGGGCTCTCCGACCCAGTAGACCAGCTCCAGCATGTCGTCCACATCCCAGAGCAGCACCTCAGCCCGGGCGCCGGGGTGGAGGTGGCCCAGATCCTCGCGGCGGAGGCTGCGGGCCGGATGCAGTGTCATGGCCGTGAAGGCCTCCTCGAAGGTCATGCGGAGCTGCAGGCAGCCCAGGCGCAGGATGGTGAGCGGATCCAGGCAGGGGCAGGAACCAGGGTTGAAGTCCGTGGCCAGGGCCACGCGGCAGCCGGCCTCGATCATTTTCCGGGCCGGCGCCCAGTCCCGCATGCCGAGAAACAGCGTGGTGCCAGGCAGTAGCACGGGCGTCACGTCCGCGGCGGCCATGGCCTTCATGCCAGCCTCGCTGCAGAACATGAGATGGTCCGCGCTGGCGGCCCCCAGCTCCGCGGCCAGCTCGGCTCCGCCGGTCCAGGAGAGTTCGTCGGCATGGACGCGGGGGACGAGCCCCAGGCGCTTCCCGGCCTCGAAGATGCGGCGGCCCTGGTCGGCGGTGTACACCCCCGTCTCCACGAATACATCGCAGAAGCGCGCCACACCGGGGTGGCGGCGCACCAGCTCCGGCAGCCAGTCCTCGGCCACGGCCCGGGCGTTGGTCTCGGCATCGCCGTTGAATTCCGGCGCCAGGTCGTGGGCCGGCAGCAGGGTCACGTCCAGGCTCCACCCGCGCGCCTTGAGCTCGGCGTAGGCGGCCGCGAGGCGGGATTCCGTTTCCAGCTCCAGGCCGTAGCCGGTCTTGCATTCGAGGTGGACGACGCCGCGCTCGTGGAAGGCCTTCAGCCGCGCTTCGCCCGAGGCCACGAGCTCCGCGACCGTGGCGCCGCGGGTGGCACGGACGGTCTCCCGGATGCCGCCGCCTTCCGCCGCGATCTGCTGATAGCTGACGCCGTGGAGGCGCCGGTTGAACTCGCCAGAGCGGTTGCCCCCGAAGAGCAGGTGGGTGTGGGGGTCCACGAAGCCCGGGGTGGCCCAGGCGCCGCCGCCATCCACCTTGGGCGCGCTCCGCCATTCCGTCGGGAGGTCCGCCGCCCGGCCCAGCCAGGCCACCCGGCCGCCGTCCAGGGCCAGGGCCGCGTCGGGAATGCGATCCACCGCCCAAGCCCGGGCGGGATCGGGGGTCAGCAGGCCCCGGAGGTTCACGAGCACGCGGCGGTCCGACATGGGTTCAGTCTGCCAGCAAAAAATTCCCAAGAGGTCCCTTGCGCCGGGTCCCTGGCTTGATAGCATCGCTCGACACCGGAGGTTCCAGTGCGGGGCAGGGGGCGTGGCATGAGGCGACTCGCGCAGAGTCTGTGTGTGCTTGGAGTGGTCCTGGCGCCCGTGGCGGCCCAGGAAAGCGTGCCGGCCTGGGCCAGGGAGTACGCCGCGCACTGGTCCACCTACCGCACGGATGCCCGTGGCCAGCGGAATTGGCAGGCCGTTCCCTTCGCCCAGATGACCCAGGGCGAGCAGTGGGCGCAGTTCATGGAGCACCTCAAGCAGGGCGGAAAGGCCCAGCGCGCGGCGCTGGCCTTCCTTAACCAGCGGACGCCCTCGGTCTGGGCCTCGGAGGGGCTGAAGACCAGGGATCCGGAGGTCGCCCTTGCCCTGCATCGCCTCGGCTTCCGCCAATCCGGGAGCGATCCATTCGCCTACCTCGGGGCGCCGGATCGTGTGGACCGCCCCTGGACCCACGGGCTGGGCCTGCATCTGGACAAGGCCGGATGGCGGTTCCAGTGGATTCCCAGCCCGGCGCTCTTCACCCAGGGAGGGAACGCGGTGCTGCCGAAGGGTCTGGGCCGGGCCGCCCAGCCTGGTGTGCTCATCCACCTGAAGGCGTTGCGCCCGGGCCTCGAGAAGTTGGTGGCCCTCGGCGGCGGTACGGGCCCCGACGCGCAGGGCATCCTGCCGGCGCTGGCTCAGGGCAGCCGGCTGGGCTTCACAGCGCGCCACCTGGAGCCCTGGCTGAAGAAAGCCTCGCCGGCCCTGGAACCTCTGGCAAACCGCGAGGCCTGGGTGCTGCACTATGGCACCGCGCGCCCCGGTGCGGACGAGATCCAGGGAACGCTGGTCTTCATCCCCGGGGACCTGCCGGCGCGCACCCAGCTGACGATGGCCTTGTTGCGTCTGAACCCCTCCAGCTCCGGCGCGCGATCCCGCGTGGTGACATGGACAGGCCCTGGCGCGTCCACGGAAGTCCAGCAGCTGCGCGGTTCCGGCGGCGTCTTCCACCTGATCCAGATGGCCGAGGGTACCTGGATCAGCGATCGCGAAGCCCCTCTCCGGGCCCTGCTGTTTCCGGGCCCCGTGCCCACCCTGGGGGAGCGTCCGGAATGGGCCCGCGTGGCCCTGTCAGCCATGGCGCCGGACACGGAGCTCTCCTTCTGGCTGGCGCCGCGCATCGGCGCGGATGCGGCCTTCGAGGTCCAGGCCCTCCGTCGCCGGCAGGCGAACGCCCAGCAGGGCACCTGGCCCAACCCCTTCGTGGCCAAGGCCGCGCCCCGCACCGGGGCCCTGGCGGTCGCCCTGGGCGCCGGACCCACCGAGAAGCTGGTGGAGGCGGTCCTCCGCGTGGACGATGCCACGGAGTTCCGAATGCCGTCGATGCCCGCATTCGCGGACGGAGGCCGGACCCTGAGCCCGGATCAGATGAAGGCCTACCAAGAGGCGCTCGCGGCGGCTCAGGAGCGCCAGCGCCAGCGGGCGGCCCTGCGCCAGGACGCCCAGGCCCTCCAGACCTGCCTCGACCTTCGCGGCGCGGCGTTCTTCTGGAACGGCTGGGTGACGGCGCCGCCGCTGACGGGGACGGAAAAGGCGGCCCTGACCGAGCTGGCCAAGCTGCGGCGCGAGGATCCCTGGCGGGCCATGCGGCTCCAGCAGGAGGGGAAGGTGACCGCCTTCGGGGGCTTCGGCGAGCCAGGCATGGCCCCGAGCGTGGCCCTGGCTCTCCCCGTGCAGCCCGCCCGGCGGACGCAGGCAGAGAACCTCCTCAAGAAGGTGCTGCCGCGGCTCTTCAAGGGTCAGAACCAGAAGCAGGCCTTCGGGGCGGCGGAGCTGCACCGCATCCTCACAGCCCAGGCCTTCCGCCCGGCCTGGACCCTGGTGGCCGACACGCTGGTGCTGGGCACGGACGAGGGCGCGGTGAAGGCCGTCGCCGCTGGCCTCCAGGGCCAGGCGCCCACCCTGGCGGACCGCGACTCCCGGGCCTGGGCTCGCATGGAAGTAGATGGCGCCCGAGCCTCCTCCGAGCTGGAGAATCTGCTGCTGGCCTTCCTCCGCAGCCGCAGCGGGGGCGGGTGGTGGATCGGCGAGGCCTCGAGCCAGGATGACGCGACGGCGGAGCTGGCCGCCAGCCTCGGGCCCTTCCTGGGAGCCTTGAAGGCGCTGGGGCCGGTGCGCATCGAGTGGGACTGGACCGCGGCGGGCCTGGAGGGGCGTCCGCGATGACGCCGATCCGGCTCCTGTCCGCGGCCCTGGCCGCGGGGGCCGTGGCCTTCCTGGCCCTGGCCCCGGTGCGCCACCGGGCGTTCCTGGAGATGGATCCGTCCAACCCCGTCGCGAGGGTCCGCCTGGACAGCCGCTCCCTGCTGGGCCTGCGCCGACCGGCCTGGGGCGCGCGGGTGGACGGGGCGGCGGCCTGGGGCGATAGCCGGGACGGCTTCTTCCTCCGCGCGACGGCTCCTGCCCAGGCCGTCATCCACGCCTGGCCGGGATTCCGACAGTCTCTGTCCATTCCAAGGGCCGCTGACGGGTCCGCTGCTCTCCTGGATGAAGGTGATCGTGAGGCCTTCCGGGACTGGTTCGTGGCACTCCTGGAGCAGCAGGTGGAGGCCCCAAGCCCCGCCTGGGAGCCCGCCCAGCGGGACTGCGCCGGCCTGCTGCGTTTCGCCTTCCGGGAGGCCCTGGCGGCCCACACCGCAGGCTGGCGGGCGCGGGTGGCCTTCACGGACGGCGCTCCCGGGCAGGATCCCTCGCCGGCCTTCGCGGCTGCGTGGCGTCAGGGATTCCCCACACCGGAAGGGCCCCGTCCCTTTGCCAAGGGCGCCTTCCTCCGGCAACTGTCCTGCGTGCCGCTGGGGCGCGACCTGGCCCTGGCGAAGCCGGGAGACCTGCTCTTTTTCGCCCGGGGCGGGGCCCACGCCCAGCCCGACCACGCCATGGCCTTCGTACGGCCTGATGTGGATGGCGCGCCCATGCTGCTCTACCACACGGGTCCCGAAGGCAGCGGCGCCTCCCGGCAGCCCGGCGAGGTCCGCCGGGCTCGCCTCGACGACCTGATGCACCATCCCGATCCCGACTTCCGTCCCCTGCCCGAGAACCCCGCGTTCCTGGGCCTCTTCCGCTGGCGGGTGCTGGCGGACGCGGCCTCCGAACCTCTCCCTCCCAGGTCCTGACATGCGCTGGTTCCGTCCGCTCCTCACCCTGCTGCTGCCCGCGATCCTGCTGGTGCCCACCACGGGCACGGCCCAGAAGCGCGGCGCCGAGGCCCCCTGGCGGGAGGGCGGATGGACCGGCGCCTTCGCCAACCTGAGGCCCACCCTGCCCGGGAAGCCTGGCCAGCTGGAGGCGGCCGGGCCCATCCCGGCCGAGGCGCGCATCCGCATCTACCGCGTGGAGGATCCCGAATCCCTTTTGAAGAAGGTGCTGGCGGATCGGGGCCGCGCCGCGGCCGAAGGCGGCCGGGGCGTCCAGGATCCCCTCGACCTGCTGCGAGAGGCGGTCCTGTGGGGCGGCCGGCGCGCCTTCGTCACAGTCCACCGCACGGCCACCCAGGCCCTGCGGGACGCCGCCAAGCAGGCCGACCGCCTGCGCTCGGCCCGCACCTCGCCGGACCGGATCCGCGAAGGTGCTGCCCTGCCCATCGAAGGCCAACCCGGGATCACCTTCGTCACCGAACTCGTGCCCCGCATCAGCGAGGACGTCGCCGGGAAGAAGGGAAATCCGGACGACGAGTCCGGAGACGATGGCTTCCTCAGCCGGGTGGACTTGCCTGCCCAGGCCGCCGGCCTGTACCTGGTGGAAGTGCTGCGCGGCAGCGACGCGGCCTATGTGCCGTGGCTCGTCACGGACCTGGCCCTGCTGTCGGAACAGGATGGCTCGCGGATCCGCGTGCGGGCGGTCGATGCGCGGGACGGCTCTGCCAAGGCCGGCGTGGCCGGCCAGATCCTCGAGGGTCCGAAGGCCCAGCCCCTGGCCTTCGACGGCTCGGGAACGGCCGAGGCCGCGGCCACGCCCGGCGTGCGGCGGGTGGTGCTGGCCCGCAGCGGGGCGAGCTTCGCCCTGCTGGCCAGCGAGGGGCAGGGCTCCGCGGCCGTGCGCCAGCGCCTCTATGCCTTCACCGAGCGGCCCCTCTACCGGCCGGGCCAGGAGGTCTTCGCCAAGGCCATCCTCCGCCGGGTGGAGGACGGCGAGAACCGCGTGGCGGGCGGCGCCGCGGACCTCCCCTTCACGGTGCTCGATCCCGAAGACACGAAGGTGACCGAGGGCCACGCCAAGCTGCTGAACGCGGAGACGGGCACCTACGCCGCCCAGTTCACCCTCCCTGGCGCGGGCCGCCTGGGTCTCTACCGCCTCGTCTTCCAGGGGCCGCAGGGGCCGGGCCAGGCGGAGTTCAAGGTGGAGCAGTTCGTGAAGCCCGCCTTCGAGGTCAAGGTCACGGCGGCGAAGGCCAAGGTGGGTCTGGGCGACACGCTGGCGTTCCACGCCAACGCCAGGTATTTCTACGGCGCCGCCGTGCGCGGGGCCAAGGCGGACTGGTTCCTCTACAAGGTTGCGCCGCCGAAGTCCCGCTGGATCTGGGACGACGAGGACGCCGGCCCGGCACCCGAGCTCATGGAGAGCGGCCAGCTGGAGCTGGACGAGGAGGGCCAGGCGGATCTGCCCACGTTCAAGGCCGAGAGCGACGGCCTCTGGCGCATGGTGGTGAAGGTGGCCGACGCGTCGGGTCAGCGGAACAGCGGGCAGGCCCAGGTGCGGGCCGCCGCCGGCGACCTGGTGCTGATGATCGCCTCGGACCGCCAGGTGGCCCTGCCTGGGAAGCCCTTCCAGGTCACGGCCCGCGCCCTGGACCTGGACGGCAAGGAGGTGCCGGGCGTGGCCATCTCCCTGCGCGCCGCCCGCATCGTGGCGCAGAAGGACACCGCGTACTGGTGGTCCCGTCCCAACGCCCTGAAGCCCGGCGAGACCGTGGCTTCCGCCCCGGGCCCCCAGGCCATGCTGAGCATCCCGGAAGGCGGCGCCTTCCTGCTGGTGGCCGAGGCCCGCGATTCGAAGGGCCGCCCCGTGACCGCCCAGCGCCAGATCACCGTGGCGGCCGAGGGCACGCCGCTGCCCGCGGTGCCGGATCTCCGCGCCGCCGCGGACAAACCCGAGTACCAGCCCGGCGACACGGCCCGGGTCCTCGTGCAGCTGCCGAGGCCCAAGCTGACACTGCACTGGGCCCTGGAGCATGAGGACCTCGGCCGGCACCAGAGCCGGATCGTCCAGGGCACCACCGCGATGGTGGAGATCCCCGTCACCACGGCCATGCAGCCGAACGCCTGGGCTGTCTTCGAGATCGTGAGCGAGGGCCGCCGCCAGATGGTGGAGGTGCCGCTTCGTGTGCCGAAGCGGGACCGCCGCCTCTCCGTGGCCGTTACCACGGACAAGGAGCGCTACCAGCCCGGCCAGCCCATGAAGGTGTCCGTGGAAGTGAAAGACTTCGCCGGGAAGCCCGCCACCGCGGACCTCAGCGTGGGGGTGGTGGACGAGGCCATCTACGCCCTCAGCCAGGAGCTGAACCCCGATCCCGTGCGCTTCTTCCATCCCACGCGCCGCCACGGCGTGCTGCGGTCCGGCTCCACGGACTGGAGCTTCCACGACCTGCTGCGCCGCCAGCGGCCCGTGTGGAGCCTCAAGCAGACGAAGCGGGGCGACTTCAAGGCCGATGACGACGAGAAGGTGCGTCAGAACTTCAAGGACACGGCCCACTGGGCGCCCTTCGTGGCCGCAGGGCGGGACGGGAAGGCGAGCGTGGACCTCGTGCTGCCGGACAACCTCACGGCCTGGCGGGCCACGGCCACGGCGATCACCGCCGACACCAAAGTGGGCGTGGGACGGGCCTCGAAGCCCGCCTCCAAGCCCCTGCAGGTGGCCCTCACGCTGCCGCGCACCCTCAGCGTGGGGGAGGAGGCCCGGGCCATCGCCCTGGTGCGGAACCTCTCGGGCCAGCCCATCCAGGGCCGGATCCGCCTGGAGGTGCAGAACGGCCGCTTCTCCGGAACGCCCGAAGGCACCTTCACCCTGCAGGACCAGGGGGAGTACCGCTTCGCCCTGCCGTTGTTCTCGGACAAGACCGGCCCGCTGACAGTCACGGCCCGGGTGGAGGGCGGCGGCCTGAAGGACGCCGAGCGACAGAAGGTCGCGGTGCTGGACCAGCTGGTGCCGGCCTCCCTCTCAGGCTCCATCCTGCTGGACGGCGGCAGCCAGACGGTCACGATCCCGGCGCCTCCCTCGGCGAAAGGCGAGGCGGCCCTGGTGCTCACGCCCGTGGGCAACCTGGAGCACCTGGCCGCGCCCTCGCTGCCCTACCTCATCGGCTATCCCTACGGCTGCGTGGAGCAGACCCTGTCCAGCTTCGTGCCCAACCTGCTGGTGGCCGACCTGGTCAAGCAGGGCGCCATGCCGGACCTGGACTGGAAGCAGCTCACGAACCTGGACCGCAACATCCGGGACGGCGTGTTCAAGGTCTACGGCTACCAGCAACCCAACGGCGGCTGGGGCTGGTACGCGCCCAACGACTTCGGCCTGGATGCCAACCCCCACACCACCGGCTATGCCATCCAGAGCTTCGCCACCATGAAGCGCCTGGGCTATGCCGTGGACGAAGGCGTCTACCGCCGAGGCCGCCTTGCCGCCATGGCCCTCTTCCAGCAGGTGGCGCGGCAGGCGGATCAGGCCACGGCGGCCCAGCGCGGGCGGAACAGCCACGGGCAAACCGCCGATCCCCAGGCGGATGCGGCCTTCCTGCTGGCCTCCCTGGCCCAGACCGGCGAGCCCATCGCGGGGCTGGTGGAGAGCGCGGCGGACAAGGTGCTCCAAGGCCGGTGGTCCGGCGACCATGTGCTGGCCCTGGTGGCCCTGGCCGCCGCCCAGGCGAAGCATCCCAAGGCGGCGGCCCTGGCCGAGCGCCTGGAGCAGCGGGCGGTGGTGAAGGGCGGGCTGGCCCGCTGGGAGGGTCGCCGCGACGTCTGGTGGGGCTATGCCTCCGGCGACGTGGTGCCCACGGTGATGGCGCTGAAGGCCCTCTGCCTGGTGCGCCCGCACTCGCCGCTGATCCGTCAGGGCGAGACGTTCCTGGCCTCGGAGTACCGCGGCTACGGCTGGTACTCCACCTGGAGCACGGGCCAGATCGTGGACCTGCTGCCCTACCTCATGAAGAGCCGCAGGCTGGACTGGGGGGCGCTCGCGATCCAGGCCTCGGTGCAGGGGGGTCCCACCTGGGATTTCAAGGAACGGCCGCAGGCTCGCCGCTGGAATGCCCGGGAAGCCCGGGCCGGCACCTTCGCCATGGCCGAACCCAAGCCCGTCACGGTCAGCGCCAGCGGCAGGGGGCTGCTCGTGTGGACCTACGCCTACCAGGTGCCCGGCAGCGCCGCGGGCGTGCCCAAGGGCGACGCGTCCACGGCGCTGCGCATGTCCGTGACCCGTGACCTCTGGCGCCTGAGGACGCCCCAGGAGACCGGCAATGCCAGTCAGGGCTGGATCCGCCAGCCCTGGACCGGGACGATGAAGGCCGGCGAGGAGGCATGGATGCAGGTGTCCTTCCGCACGGACCGCGACGCGGACTACGTGATGCTGGAGGTGCCCATCCCCGGCGGCCTCAACCCCACCGTGAAGCTCGAGGGCTTCGTGCTCGAAGGGAAGCCTTTCACGGAGGAAGGGGCCTCGGACCGCTGGGTGAAGCCGCGGATCGAGGTGCATGCCGACAAGGTGACGTTCCTGTTCCCCCACACCTGGAGCTGGGACACGCAGACCGTCCGGATCCTCCTGCGGGCGGGCATGGCGGGCCACTACCGGCTCAGGCCCGCCAAGCTGAGCCTCATGTCGAACGAGGGGCAGTGGGTCACCAGCGACGGGCTGGACCTGAAGGTGGTGGATGGAGGTGCGCGATGAAGGCCGGGCTGGTTTTCTCCCTGCTGCTGTCGGCCACCTTCCTCGGGGCGCAGAAACCGCGCCCGACCCAATCTCCCGCCGCGGCCTACGCGCCGGACCTGAAGCTCTGGCGCATGGACGTGTCGCCCGCCCTGGGCGGCTGGTCCGGCGACCGCGCCGTGGCGCTGAAGGTGAAGCTGGTGGACCCCAAGGATCCGAACCCGCCCAAGGACGAGCCCCAGCAGCGCTTCTTCGAGGAGGAGGACGAGGGCGGCTACGAGCCGCCGGCCGAGGACACCAGAACCGCCGATCAGCTGCGCCGGGAGCGGTTGGCGCGGGAGGCGGAGGCGGCCCGCAACGCCTGGCGGTCGCGCACCCTGCTGGTGTGGCTCAATGGCGCCTCGATGCGCTGGCAGGCCAGCGTTGGCACCACTCTGAACATGGAACTCACGGCCCAGAACGGCGAGAACCGGCTGGAGATCCTGGAGCCGGATTCGGGCCTGAAGGTGGTCCGGAGCTGGTGGGTGTCCACCACCCGCACGCGGCTCCGGGTGGTGAGCCTCCAGGTCAACGATGAGTACGCCAGCGGCAGCCTCCAGGTGCAGGAACCGGACGGGGCCCTGGCGCAGGGTGGGCGCCGCACGCCTTCAGGCGGCATGCTGCGCTGGTCCGGCGAGTACACCCACGACACGCCGCCGCCGGGGACCTATGCGCTGAAGTGGACCGGGGGCTGGCGGGGAGGCAAGCCTGCCCGCATCCACGTGGAGGCCGTGCTCGACGGTGGCACGGACCAGGAGCGCCGCTGGACCTGGGAACGCCTGATCCTGCCGGGTTCCGGCCCTGTCATGCTGGGGACCTTCGATGTGGAACCCTAGGTTGATCGGCCTCCTGCTCGCATCCTGCCTGCTGGCTGCCCAGCCGGCGCCGGAGGCCGGTCCCACGCCAGCGGTGCTGATTGCGGCCCGGGCACCCATCCTCCGGCCCGGCGAAGGCTTCGCCATCACGCTGGGGGATGGCGAGGTGCATGCCTATGGCGAGGCGCGCAGGGAAGCCCCCATGGGCAGCCTGGCCAAGCTGATCTGGATGAAGCTGGAAGGGAGCGAGTGGTCCGCCTCCGGCGTCCAGTACCGGTGCAAGGGCGCCGATGGGCCCTTCGTGTGCTGGAATCGCGAAGGTCATGGCCGCGTGGATCTGGCCCGGGCCCTCCAGGAGAGCTGCAACCTCGCGTTCCTGGCCTGGATCGCGGGTTCCCGTGAACGTTGGGTGCAGGACTACGGCCCGGATGCGGCCAGGGCTCGGCTCGAGGAGGCCTTCGAGCCCTTCCTCGGGCGCCGGATGCCCACGGGTGAGGGGCTGCCGCCGCTGACTGCAGCCTGGGTAGGCGACGGCGACCTGCTGCGCACCAGCCCCGAAGCCTTCCTGCGCTGGCTCATGGATCCGAGCCAGGCGGAGGTCGTCACCTTCGGCAAGCGCTTCCTGGCGGGCTTCTGGGTGGAGGTGAAGGACCTGTTCGGCAAAGAGGACTGGTGGTTCAAGACCGGCACGGGCCCGGTGCCCGGCGATCCATCCGCCACGAGCGCCTGGGTGGCGGGCGGCCGTCGATCGGTCCTTGTGGTGCTCCACCTGCCGCGGGGGCGGGGCAAGCAGGAGGGCATGACGCGCATCCGGGAGATCCTGGGGCTGAAGCCTTGATCCTGCTGGTCGCCCCGGCGCCCGCACCGCCGTTCACGCCACCGGTGATCGAAGGAGACGGCGCCAATCAGAGCGCGATGGAGGACTCGCTGCGGACGGCCTTCGCATCCACGGCGGGGTTCGGGCCCTGGCCACCTGGGCCCTGGCGGGTCCGACTCCACCCGGATTCGATCGCCTTCGAGACGGCCACCGGCGCGCCCCCGGGGCGCAGTGGCCAGTGGCTGGGAGACACCCTTCATCTTCGCCCCTGGGAGCAGCTGCGGCGGCGGGACCTCGGCGCCCTCCTGCGCCACGAACTGGTCCACCGGCGCCTTCGGGACGCGCACCTCCGGCGCTGGCTGGAGGAAGCGCGGTGCCTGTGGGCGGAAGGTCATGCCAAACCGCCCAGGACCTGGCCCGCCGCCCCGCCGGCAGGCGTCCAGGCGCGCCTGGACCGCGCCCTGGCGGCAGGCGCCACCCGCGAGCAGGCCTGGGCCTACCGCTGGCTGCGGGCCTGGCTGAACGGCGGTCCCCTGCCGCCCACGCCAGGCAGGACCGGTGCCACCGTGGAACGCTGGGTCAAGGAAGCCCCCGTTCTGGCCGAGACCGTCACGGTGGTCTGGCCCGCGGAGCGCCTGCGGGGCCCCATGGTTGTGAATGGACATCGCCTGTCGCATCGCCTCGGGAGGGTCTGGCGCTTCCAGGGGACCATCCGGTTCCAGGCGGGCTTTCCGATCGCGCCGCTTCGGGGCACGGTGCAGGTCCGGGCCGAGCGCCACGGCTGGTGCCTGGCCTGGACGACCTCCAGGACGGCCTGGATCGCCGCGGCCACCGAGGGGGAGCTCGGCGCCGATTCGCCCTTCGAGGCCCGGCGCGCCCTGGCCGCGGTGCTGGATCGGTGGTTGGACGGCCATCCCCGGCAGCACCCGGAGGGCACTCTCTGTCCACTGACCCATTGCGCGGTGGTGCGGGGCCGGGCCATGCCGGGTACGACCCGGGCCGTAGAGGCGGCTCCGGTCTTGAACCTGGATTCCCGCTGGGCCTTCTTCACGGGCTCCGCCGGCGGACATCCGCTGAGCCCCCGGGAAGTCTGGGGCGACGGGCCGGCCGAGGCCGGCGCCGCTCCGGAGGTGCCGGGAGATCGCTGGGTGGCCTGGGAACGCACCCTGGATGCCACGCAGGTCGCGGTCCTGAAGCGGGATGTGGCCGTCGGCCTGAGGCCGGGGCAACTCGGGATGATGCTCGGGGCTTCCGGGCCCTACGCGGTGGAGGCGCTGCGCCTCGCCGCGGGACGGCGGTACGGCTGGACTGCCTGGCCCAGCAATGTCTGCGAAGCCGAGATGCTAACGGACGGTTCCCTCCGGCTGAAGGGACGGGGCTGGGGCCACAATGCAGGTCTCTGCCTCAGCACCGCGCGGTTCCGTGCGGCTCATGGCGCCACGGCGGAACAGATCCTCGCCGAGGCCTTTCCGCCTTCGTGGCGGACGCCATGACCTGGTGGGTGTACCTGCTCCAGTGTGGCGACGGCACCCTCTACTGCGGCATCGCCCTCGATGTGGCGGCGCGGCTGAAGCAGCACCAGGAGGGCCGCGGGGCGAAGTACACCCGCGGCCGGGGTCCCCTGGAACTGGCCTACCGTGAGGCCTGCGCCTCGAAGGCCGAGGCGCTGCGGCGGGAGCGGGAAGTCAAGCGCCTGAGGCGCGGCGCCAAGGAGGCGCTCATCGCTACAGGAAGACCGTGATCGCGATGCGAATGCCCGGGTAGCGGGGATTGACCAGGTAGTAGCCGTCGCCGTAGTAGTCGATGTACACCCGGTCGGCCATGTACCAGTCGTCCACCCAGAACTCCGGCCAGGGATCCACGATGAGGAACCAGTAGCCTCCGCAGCGGAACCGGGGGTAGCCCTGGTAGATCACCGGGCGGCTGCCGATGAGGAAGGGATGGCTGACTCCGAAGCGGGAGACGAACTGCGGCTCGGGAATGCGGTAGCCGCCATACCCCCCGCGCTGGGCCCAGGTCCGGTGATCACGCTCCCAGTGCTGGGCGCGATGCTCACGCCAGCTGGAACGGGCCGGCCAGGCGTCGCGGCGCCAGGTGTCCCGGGACTGCCAGGCACGGGCGGTTTCGGCGGCGCGCGGAGAGGGGCGGACCTCCCGACCCTGCGGGCGGGAGGCTTCGCGGCGATCGGAGGGGGACCTCATGGCGCCATGAGCCTCGCGCCGGTCCATGCGTCCTTCAGAGCGCCCTTCAGAGCGCCCTTCGGGTCGGGCGAAGCGCTCCGGCCGCTCCTGTCGCTCCTGCCGCTCGGGCCGGGTCTGGCGTTCGGGGCCGGGCATGGGGCGGGCCCGCTCCATATCCCTCGAGGGGCGGGGTGCCTGGGGCGCGGCCCGCATGGGCGATGGCTGCTCCCGGCCGCGCTCGGGGCCCCGCTCAGGGCCTCGTTCGGGGGCGCGGCCCTCGCGCGGGCGATCAGGCCGGGAGCCTTCCTCCCGTCGGTCGTGCTGGGCCGAGGCCGGCATGGCCAAGACTGCCAGAAGCGATAGAACCAAAGTGCTGGACGTTCGATGGCGCGTCATGGGCTCCTCCTTTCCACGTCCTCGATGGAGGCATTGGATAAGATGCTGGAAAAGCAGGATCAGTGCCAGGCCATGCTGCTCCATCCTCCGGCCGGGAATGTTGCGGCCCTTTGGAGACCGGTTTCCGCTGGGCCGGAATCAGTGCTGCAGCAGGTTCCGCAGCTCGTCCATCTGGGCTTTCGATGCCAGCGGACGGGTGGGCTGAGAACCATCGATGGGCACTGCGAGCACCTCCGCCGATTCGGCCTTCCGAGCATCACTCCGGGTTTCCACGACCAGATAGACCGTTCGGCGGAGGCTGTCGTAGTGCCAATTTCCACATGTGGTTCCGGCGGCCGTGACCGCGCGAAGATTGCGGCCCGACGCGTCACAGAGCCAGATCCGGGCCTCGTCGCCTTCGTCGAGTCGGCCATTCCCGTTCGTGTTCGCATCGACGATGCTCACCACCAGGCCGTCGACCCGGGCGCTTCTGGTCTCTTCCCCATCCTCAAGGGTGTCGTAGCGGAGGATGAGGCTTTTCCGGGTGAGCAAGGGCCGGGAGGCCAGCGTCTTCGCGTCCACGAAAAGGAGGTTGAAGAGCGGGACGCTCGGGGCGCCCTTTCTGTAGCTCCCGATGCCTCGGGGTTCCTCGGATTCCTGCGGGAGTCCCTCCACGGGAACGAGCAGGATGTCCGTGCCCTTCAGGGACTTCGGGAGGCCCAGGCGCAGGATGGCGGGCTGGGAGGGAGCATCCGCGGCGGTCGCCGGGACGCCGGCCGGGAGGCTCTGCCCCCGGTCGCGGGAGGGCCAGAGCGCAGTGAGGCCCGTGATCAGCAGAACGATCAGGCCCGCCAGCAGGAGCGTTCCGTTCACGGCCCAGAGCAGGCGGTTGTAGCGCTCGAGGTCGAGCCTCATGCCTGCCGCCCAGTGGCCATTTCGCGCAGCAGACTAGCCACGGCGGCCTTGGGATCCTCGGCCTTGAACACGGCGTTGCCGGCCACCAGGCAATCGGCTCCGGCACGGATGAGGTCCGCGGCGTTCTTCAGGCTCACGCCCCCGTCCACCTGGATGAAGAAGGGCACGCCGCGCTGGACCCGGAGGGCATCCAGGCGCTTCACCTTGTCGAGCACCCGGGGGATGAAGCTCTGGCCGCCGAAGCCGGGGTTCACGCTCATGAGCAGCACGAAGTCGAAGTCGCCGACGAGATCCACCAGAGTCTCGACGGGCGTGCCCGGATTCAGCACCACACCCGCCTTGCCGCCGGCCTGACGGATGGCGGCCAGGGTGCGGTGCAGGTGGGGATCGGCCTCCTGGTGGATGCTCACCCAGTCGGCGCCCGCCTTCACGAAGTCGGCGGCATAGCGGAGGGGCTCCACGATCATCAGGTGGCAGTCCAGGGGCAGGGAGGTGGCCTTGCGCAGGCTCTCCACCACAGGCAGGCCGATGGTGATGTTGGGCACGAAGCGGCCGTCCATGACGTCCACGTGCACCACCTGGGCGCCCGCGGCGGCGATCATCCGAAGTTCCTCGCCCAGCCGCGTGAAGTCTGCGGAGAGCAGGGACGGGGCCAGCAGGGGGGAAGCGGGGCGGAGGCTCATGGTTCCAGTATTCCAGAGGCGGTCTTCATCGAGGTTAAAGACCTCCACGAAGGACACAAAGGGAAATACAAGAGCACGAAGAGCCATCCATCCGTGCCTTCGTGCCTTGCTTCGTGCCCTTCGTGGAGGTCCTTGTTTCAGTGCCCGAGGGGCACCTCCACCCCGTTCACCCACAGCCGCCCGGGCTTCACTTTGCGGAGCGCCTCGGGGGAGAGGGAGCCCAGTGGGACCTGGACCCACAGCAGGTCGGCCACGGCGCCCTTCTGGAGGGTGCCCAGCTCCTTGGCATGACCCAGGGCGGCGGCGTTGCCGCTGGTGTAGGCGCGGATCGCCTCGGCGCGGGTGAGGCGCTGCGCGGGCAGGAAGCCACCGGGCGGATCGCCTGCCGGGTCCTGGCGCGTCTCCGCGGCCGCGAGGCTCACGAAGGGATTGGGGTCCTCCACCGGGGCATCGCTCCCGAAGGCCAGCAGGGCCCCGCCGTTCGCAAGGGCCCGCCAGGGGAAGGCCTCGTCCACGCGATCGGGGCCCAGACGGGCGGGAGTCCAGCTGTGGTCCGAGGTGCAGTGGACGGGCTGGATGCTGGCCACGACGCCGAGCTTGCCGAAGCGGGCCGCATCCTCGGCGGTGACGATCTGGGCGTGTTCGATGCGCGGAGGCAGGTTGCTCGAGCGGCCGGCCTTGCGCTCGGCGGCGGCGATCAGGTCCAGGGCAGCCCGGTTCGCGGCATCGCCGATGGCGTGGATGGCCGGCTGGAACCCGGCACGCATGGTGATGGAGACGTCCAGTGCGACCTTGGCGGGATCCGTGACCCAGAGGCCCTGGGTGGAGGGCTCATCGGCGTACGGGGCGAGCAGACGTGCCCCGCGGCTGCCCAGGGCGCCGTCCAGGTAGAACTTGACGCCCTGAACCTGGAAGAAGGACAGGCTCTTGGCCCGGCCCTGCCGAAGTTCCCGCAGCATTAGCGCGTGATCGTGGTTCATGTACGCGAACACGCGGATGGGCAGGGCCCCCGCGGCGGCCAGGCGCCGGTAGGCGGCCAACTCGCGTGCGCCCGCGCCCATGTCGGCCACGGCCGTGAATCCGTTGGCGCGCAGGGTGGCAAGGCCTGCCTTGAGCCTTGCTTCCAGCTCGGTTGCACTGGGCTCCGGGATGAGCTTCTCCACCAGCTGCACGGCCGCATCCAGGAGGATGCCCGTGGGCTTTCCACTGGCATCCTTGAGGATGCGGCCGCCCTCGGGATCCGGCGTCTTGGGGCCGATGCCCGCCAGGGCCAGCGCGGCAGTGTTCACCCAGGCCGCGTGGCCGTCCACCCGCTGGAGGAAGGCGGGCCGGGACCCCGTGATGGCGTCCAGGTCCGCCGCCCTGGGAAAGGCCTTGCCCGGCCACCGGTTCTGGTCCCAGCCCCGCCCCAGCAGCCAGCCCTTGGGATGGGCCGCAGTCCAGGCTCGGAGGCGCTCCAGCGTGCCTGAAAGATCCGCCGGCCCCGTGAGGTTGGCCTTCCGGCTGAGGGCGCCCAGTCCACCCACATGGGCATGACCTTCGATGAGCCCGGGCAGGAGGGTGCCGCCCGGGAGCTCGACCTGCTGCGCTTTCGGATGGGCCTTGGTGAGCACCTCCACAGGGCCAACCGCGAGGATCCTCCCCTTCCGCACGACCACGGCCTGGCCGTGCTGCTGGCCCTGGTCGGTCCACAGATCGGCGCCCTTGATCAGGCGGTAGGAAACGGGGGGGGTGGCGGGTGGCATCGGCATGGGCGGGTCCCTCGGGGTTTCTGGAAGCATAGCTTCGCGAGGATTCAGCCCGGAAGGGTGCGGAGGATGGCGGGCGGGAAGGGGGGCTGGATGGGCGGGTGATCCGAGCTCGAATTGGTATAAAAATGTGATAATTGATGTATAAAATTTTATATTACACCTATTTAGATCCATTGGCCGGGTGACGGTCATCACTGACGAATCCCCCGGGATCGCAGACAGTTGACCATTGGGTAATGAATAAGGAGGCCCGTGTCACCCTGGACCGAAACCGCAGATTGGCTGAAGACCGACTCGGGCGCCTTCCTGGCGGCCGGGCGGATGCCCCTCGGGACCGCTCCTTGGACCGACCAGGAAACCCGCGCAAGGCTGGTGGCCATGGCCCGCTGGATCCTGCTGGCGATCATCGGCGCCTATGGGCTTTTCGCCGGCGGCATCCTTTCTGTCAGCGCCTACAGGGTCTTCCTCACCCAAGCCCAGCTGGCCTTTCTTGCAGGCGCCGTGGCTTCCGTGGCTGCCTACAGCCTGGTCCTCCAACAAGGCTGGTTCGGTGTGAGAGGGTTCCGGTACTCGGATCACGCCCAGATCCTGCTGGACCTCTTCTTCATCACGGTCCTGATCCACTTCAGCGGAGGGCCGTCCAGCTGGTTCTGGCCGGCCTACCTGATCGCCACCATGGAGGCGGCCTTCCTGCTGCCCCGCCCGCGAGAGGTCTGGGCCGTCGGCGCCATCGGCGGGGCCATGCACGGCCTCATGCTGGCGGGGCACTATCTCCGACTTCTGCCCCCGGTGGCCATGCCTTTCACCTCGGCAGGCCTCGGCGCCAATCCGCTCTACCTGTGCTTGATCTGGTCCTGGGCCGCGATCCTGAATGCGGCGGTGGCCTTCATCACGGCCCGCCTCATGGGGGTCATCCGGTGGGAGCACCGGGCCCTGAAGGCCCGCGAGGCCCAGCTTCAGCAGTTCGTGGACACGGCGAACGACCTGATCGTCTGCCTCACGCCTGAAGGCCGATTCCTGTACGCCAACCCCCTCTGGGTGAGGACCCTCGGGTACGGCCTCCAGGATTTGGAGACCACCACCTTCTTCGATCTCATCGACCTGGACCACCGGGCCCGCCTGCTGAAGGAGTTCGGGCGGGCCATGAAGGAGGCACGGGGAACCACCATAGAGGCCGACGTCCTGGCCAGGAGCGGGACCCGCATCTCCGTCGAGGGGAACCTCGCCCCGACCCTCAAGGACGGGCGTCCGGGAATGGTCTGGTGCATCTGCCGCGACGTGACTGCGCGGCGGCAGGCCGAGGAGCAGCTCTTTCGGATGGCCCACTTCGACGGCCTGACGGGCCTGCCCAACCGGGCTTCCCTGCTGGAGAAACTGAATGGGGCCCAGGAGGCGGCACGGAGGTCCGGCCGGAGCCTCGCGGTGCTGTTCGTGGACCTGGACCGCTTCAAGCTGATCAATGACACCCTGGGCCACGCGGTGGGCGACGAGCTCCTGCGCCAGGCCGCGCAACGGATGAAGACCGCGATCCGCGAAAGCGACACGGTCAGCCGCATCGGGGGCGACGAGTTCATCGTGACCCTGAACGATGTGCAGGATCCCAAGGAGGCTTCGGCTCTGGCGGGAAGGCTTCTCAGACCGCTGGCGCGGCCTTTCCACATCGGCGGCCAGGAGATCTTCGTGACGGCCAGCGTCGGCATCAGCCTCTTCCCGGAGGATGGCGAGGGTGGCGAAGCCCTGGTGAAGAAGGCCGACAGCGCGATGTACCACGCCAAGAGCCGGGGCAGGAACAACTACCAGTTCTACCATCCGGGGATGGACCAGGACGCCGAGCGGAGGCTCGTGCTGTCCACCGGGCTTCGCCACGCCCTGGAGGCCGGCGAGTTCCGCGTGCTCTACCAGCCGAAAGTGGAGGTGGACACGGGCCGGATGACCGCCATCGAGGCCCTGGTCCGCTGGGAGCATCCCGATCTGGGGCTTCTCCCACCCTCCGAGTTCATTCCGCTGGCTGAGGAGACCGGGCTCATCCTCCCCATCGGTGAGTGGGTGCTGCGCGAGGCGTGCAGCCAGGGCGCCCGGTGGCAGGCCCAGGGCCTTCGTCCCATGCGCATCGGTGTGAACCTCTCCGGCTACCAGCTCCAGCAGGCCGGCATGGCGGCCACAGTGCGGCGGATCCTGGAGGAAACGGAGCTGGATCCGCAGTGGCTGGAGCTGGAGATCACGGAGACGGTGGTCATGCAGAATCCGGCGCTGGCCGTGGCCGTGCTGGACGAGGTGAAGGCTCTGGGCATCCACGTCTCCATCGACGATTTCGGGACGGGCTACTCGTCCCTCGCGCAGCTCAAGCGTTTCTCCGTCAGCACCCTCAAGATCGACAAGTCCTTCATCCGCGATCTGGAGCACAACCCCACCGACGCCGCCATCGCCACGGCCATCATCGCCATGGGCGCGTGCCTCAACCTGCAGGTGGTCGCCGAGGGCGTGGAGACCGAGGGACAGCTTGCCTTCCTCCGGGAGCGCCAGTGCCACGGCGCCCAGGGGTTCCTGTTCGGCCAGGCGGTGCCGGCGGAGGCGATCGCCAGTGTCCTGGAACAGGAGGACCGGGAATCCCAGATGGTGATGGTGACCTAGGACCCGCCAGGGGCCGGAGTCCCGATGCTATCGTGGATTCCACGGAGGCCCCATGTATCAGAAGGATTTTCTGGACCAGGTGCGCGCGCAGCTCACGGTGGTGGAGGATCCCGCGAAACTCCGCGAAGTGGCCTTCGAGACCAGCTCGGGCATCCCGCTGAAGAACAGCTACACGCCCGCGGACCTCGCCGACCATGATCCCCTGCGCGACCTGGGCGCGCCCGGGAGGTTCCCCTTCACGCGGCATGTGCAGCCCACGGGGTACCGGGGCCGGCTCTGGACGATGCGTCAGTACGCCGGCTTCGCCACCGCCGAGGAGAGCAACGCCCGCTACCGCTACCTGCTGGAGCAGGGCACCACGGGCCTTTCCGTGGCCTTCGACCTGCCCACGCAGATCGGCATGGATCCCGACCATCCCATGGCCCTGGGTGAGGTGGGCAAGGTGGGCGTGAGCATCAGCTCCATCCACGACATGCGGACGCTGTTCCGGGACATCCCGCTCGACAAGGTCAGCACGAGCATGACCATCAACGCCCCGGCCTCGGTGCTGCTGGCCCTCTACCTGGCTGTGGCGGACGAACAGGGAGTTTCCTGGGACAAGGTGAGCGGCACCATCCAGAACGACATCCTTAAGGAGTACATGGCCCGCGGCACCTACATTTTTCCGCCGCGCCACAGCCTGCGCCTCATCACGGACATCTTCGCCTTCTGCGCGGACCAGGTGCCCAACTGGAACACCATCTCCATTTCCGGCTACCACATTCGCGAGGCGGGCTGCACCGCGGCCCAGGAAATCGCGTTCACCCTGGGCGACGGCATCGCCTATGTGCAGGCGGCCCTGGATGCGGGCCTGAAGCTGGAGGCCTTCGCGCCGCGCCTGAGCTTCTTCTTCAACGCCCACAACCAGTTCTTCGAGGAGGTGGCCAAGTTCCGCGCCGCCCGCCGCCTCTGGGCGCGGATCATGAAGGAACGTTTCAAGACGACCGATGCAAAAAGCCAGATGTTGCGTTTTCACACGCAGACGGCGGGCAGCACGCTGACGGCCCAGCAGCCGGACAACAACATCGTGCGCACCACCGTGCAGGCCATGGCCGCGGTCTGCGGCGGCACCCAGAGCCTGCATACCAACAGCCGGGACGAGGCCCTGGCCCTCCCCACGGAGCAGAGCGCCATGATCGCCCTGCGCACGCAGCAGATCCTGGCCCATGAGTCCCGCGTGGCGGACGTGGTGGATCCCTTCGCGGGCAGCTATCTCATCGAATCCCTGACGGATGAGCTGGAAGCCCGGGCCTCAGCGCTGCTGGCCAAGGTGGACGAGTTGGGCGGCATGGTCGCCGCCATCGAGAAGGGCCTGCCCCAGCGGGAGATCCAGAACGCCGCCTATGCCTACCAGAAGGCCGTGGAGAAGGGCACCCAGGTCGTGGTCGGCGTGAACCGGTTCGCCATCAGCGGCGAGGCCGCCCCGGACCTCCTGCGGGTGGACGAGGCTCTGGGCGGGACCCGGCGGAGCCAAGTGGCCGCCGTTCGGGCAGGCCGGGACCAGGCCGTCACCACCGCGCGGCTGGCGGAGCTGTCCGCCGCGGCCAAAGGCACGGAGAACCTCATGCCGCGCATCCTCGCCGCCGTGAAGGCTGAAGCGACGGTAGGAGAAATCTGCGACGCGCTCCGCGCCGTCTTCGGGGAGTACCAGGAGCATCTGGTGCTCTAGGTCACATCAGAAGGCCGAAATGTCGGTTGAAGGAGTGGTCCAGGCATCCGAATTGCATTACCGTGACCAACCCGTCCCGCTCCTGCGGGACCCCATCCCGGAGGCATCATGCGTATCGCCATCCTCACCGCCGCAGCGGCCCTGCTCCTCGCTCTTCCCGCCCAGGCCAAGATGCCCTTCGTCAAGAAGGCCCAGGAGCTGGGTTTCACCGACGTCAAGGACTGCAAGGCCTGCCACGTGGGCGCCGCCAAGAAGGGTGGCGAGATGACCGCGCGCGGCAAGTTCCTCGAAGAGACCAAGGCCAAGAAGAAGGCCGCCGAGGTCGACCTGAACTGGCTGAAGGACTACAAGGGCAAGTGAGCCGCTGACGCGGGCTCCCGATCTCGCCGGGCGGGTCTCCCGCCCGGTTTTTTCTGTACTCGTGGGGTGTCCTGTCAATGAATTCCGACATCTGTAGCGACATGTAACTAAGAACATACAAGGATTTCGGGTCTGGATCGGTCCGTGATCTAAATCACCATCAGGTATCTTATTGGGAGGTAACCGCGCTAGGGTGATAGCTGACATGTGAGGTAGCTATGCGTCTGCTGCTCGCTGGATTGCTCTCCGCCTTCCTCGCCGCCGCTCCCCCTTCAGCCAACGACTGTGTCGCCTGCCATGACATCGATCTGGCGAAATTCGCGACCACCAAGCATGGAAGCATGGGTTGCACGGACTGCCACAGCAGCATCACCAGGCTGCCCCATGCCGACAAGCCCGCGCCGGTGAACTGCGCGGACTGCCACGCGGACCAGGTCAAGGCCTACAAGAAGAGTGTCCACGGCGTCGCCAAGCAGAACGGGATGACCGACGCGGCTACGTGCGCTTCCTGCCACGGCCCAGCCCACGCCATCCTCGGCGCGAGCGATCCCGCCTCGAAGGTGGCCAAGAAGAACCTCGCCGACACCTGCGGCACCTGCCACTCCAACCCGAATTTCCTCTCCAAGCACCAGATCCCCTTCGTCAAGCCGGTGGAGGCCTACCGTCTGAGCGTCCATGGGCGCGAAGTGGCCAAGGGGAACGCCGCTGCGGCCTCCTGCTCCGATTGCCACGGCAGCCACGACATCCTCGCCTCGCGGGATCCCCAGGCGAAGGTGAACCGGGCCAACGTCGCGGACACCTGCGGCGTCTGCCACCCGGACATCCAGGCCGCCTACGCGGACAGCATCCACGGCCTCGCCCTGAAGCGCGGCTCCAAGGATTCCCCCACCTGTACGACCTGCCACGGCGAGCACGACATCCTGGCGCCCTCGGAAGCCGGTTCCCTGGTGAACGCGGCCCGGGTATCCGCCACGACCTGTGGCCGTTGCCATGGGGATGAGCGCCTGAACACCCGCTACGGGTTCGGCGACAAGGTTCCCGCCTACCAGGACAGCTTCCACGGGCTCGCGGTCCGCGGTGGTGGGAAGTCCGCCGCCAACTGTGCATCCTGCCATGGGGTGCACAACATCCTGCCCTCGGCGGATTCCAGGTCCACGGTGAACCCGGCCAACCTCGCCCAGACCTGCGGGAAGTGTCATCCGGGCGCCGGGGAGAAGCTCGCCGCGGCTCCCATCCACGTGCGCACGGCCACCATGACGGAGCATGTCTCCGTGCGTTGGATCCGGCTGGCCTACTTGGTCCTCATCCCCCTGACCATCGGCTTCATGCTGCTGCACAACTTCCTCGACTGGCTGGCCAAGCTGCGGCGCGGGCCTCACCACGGCGCTACCCACGAGGGCTTCCCGCGCATGAACCTGACGTTCCGGATCACCCACGGCATGGTGATCGTGAGCTTCATCTCCCTCGTCATCACGGGCTTCGCCCTGAAGTTCCCGGAATCCGCCTGGGTGAAGCTCTTCCAGTCCTTCGACCCTGATTCCAGCCTCCGCGGTGTGGTCCATCGCGTCGCGGCCGTGGTGATGATGGCGGGCACGGTGTTCCACTTCGTCCACCTCGCCCTGTCGAAGCGGGACCGCATCATCCTCGTGGAGCTGCTCCCCTCCTGGCAGGACGCCAAGGACATCTTCAACATGTTCCGGTTCAACCTGGGTCTGATCAAGGAACGTCCCACCTTCGGCATGTTCGGCTACCCCGAGAAGATGGAGTACTGGGCCTTCATGTGGGGCACCGTGGTGATGGCCGTGACGGGCGTCCTGCTGTGGGCCGAGAACTGGAGCCTGCGCCACTTCCCGAAGTGGGTCCTGGACGCCGCCACGGCGGCCCACTGGTACGAAGCCATCCTGGCCACGCTCTCCATCCTCGTCTGGCATTGGTACCTGGTGATCTTCGATCCCGATGTCTACCCCATGGACCTGGCCTGGCTGAACGGCAAGGCCTCCGCGGACCACATGCGCGAGACCCGGCCCGAGTACTACCGGAAGACGATCGAGAAACACGGAACACAACACCACGACGCTTGATGCCACCCCCTTAGCGCATCACTGACCCCTCCCCACCCCATAGGAACCAACCCCATGACCTGGACCTCTACCGATACTCAGGCTCCCGCCGCCGCCAGGCGACGAGGCGGAAGCCTGCTGCTGGCCTTTCTCGCCGGCCTCTTCCTCGCCTCGGCGCCCCTGCAGGCCGCCCCTGCCAAGGCGGCCGCCAAGGAAAGCTGCTTCGACTGCCACAGCGACAAGGACCTCACCAAGGAGGGGCCGAATGGCACCACCGTGCCCTTGTTCGTGGATGCGGCGCGGTTCGGCGGGTCGGTGCACGCCTCGTTCTCCTGCAAGACCTGCCATGCAGAGCTCCACAAGGACCATCCGGGCGATGGCAACCCGGTGCCGAAGGTGAAGTGCGGAACCTGCCACACCGAGGAGGCCAAGGTCTATCAGGGCAGCATCCACGGCATGAGCCAGGCCATGGGCGCTTCTGCCGCCGCCAGCTGCGTGGACTGCCACGGGAACCACTACATCGTGCCCGTGAAGCAGACGGACTCGCCGGTCTACAAGATGAACCTGTCGACGACCTGCGCGAAGTGCCACGCCAACAAGAACCTCACCGATGAATACAAGATGAAGTATCCGGCGGTGGCCTCCCAGTACCAGGAGAGCATCCACGGGAAGGCCCTGCTGGTGAAGGGGCTCATCGTGGCGCCGAGCTGCAACGACTGCCACGGCGTCCATGACATCAAGCGGAGCGTGGACCGCAGCTCGCCCATCAACCACGCCAACGTCGCCAAGACCTGCGGCCGCTGCCACGTGAAGGTCGAGGAGGTCTACAACCAGAGCGTCCACGGCCAGCTGCTGATCAAGGGCGATCCGCGCGGCCCGGTCTGCATCCAGTGCCACTCGGCCCACCAGATCGAGACGCCGGTGAGCGGCCACTTCAAGGCCGGCAGCGACATGGTCTGCGGCAAGTGCCACGCCGACCGGCTCGAGCACTACCGCGACACCTACCACGGCAAGGCCATGGCCCTGGGCAAGGCCAACACCGCCAGCGCCGTGGCCGCCTGCTACGACTGTCACGGCCACCATGATGTCCTGCGGGCCGCGGATCCGAACTCCCGCCTCTCCCCCGCGAATATCGTCAACACATGCAAGCAGTGCCATGCCAATGCCTCGGTCAGCTTCGCGAAGTACGCGCCCCATGCGAACCCCATGGACCGCAAGAACTATCCGGTGCTGCACTACGTCTTCCTGGTCATGACGACGCTGCTGGTGTGCACCTTCTCCCTGTTCGGTGCGCACACCATCTTGTGGCTGTTCCGCTCCATCTGGCTCTACCGCCACGACTCCAAGCAGTTCCGCGAGGCCAAGATCAAAATCCAGGAGGATGACGAGCAGTTCACCCGCTTCCAGCCCTTCGAGCGGTTCCTCCACATCCTGGTGGTGACGAGCTTCCTCCTGTTGACCGTTACCGGCATGCCGCTGAAGTTCTACTACACCAACTGGGCGAAGGCCATCTTCCGCTTCTTCGGCGGGGCCGACGTCGCCCGCACCCTCCATCACTTCGGTGCGGTGATCACCTTTGTCTACTTCGCCCTGCACGTGAGCACCACTCTGGCCCATCTCTGGCAGCGGCGCGGCTTCCTGAAGGATCCCGAGACAGGCTCCATCCGACTGAGCCGCATCTTCACGGCCATGGCCCTTCCCGATTCCATGATCCCCACCAAGCAGGACCTGAAGGACTTCGTGGCCCACAACCGCTGGTTCTTCGGCAAGGGGCCCCGTCCCGAGTTCGACCGCTGGACCTACTTCGAGAAGTTCGACTACCTGGCCGTGTTCTGGGGCGTCTTTGCCATCGGCGTCTCGGGCCTGATCATGTGGTTCCCGGAGTTCTTCAGCAAGTTCATGCCCGGCTGGATGATCAACGTCTCGCTGATCGTGCACTCCGACGAGGCCCTGCTGGCAGCCGGCTTCATCTTCACGGTCCACTTCTTCAATACCCATTTCCGGCTGGAGAAGTTCCCCATGGATACGGTCATCTTCTCGGGCCGCATCTCGAAGTCGGAAATGCTCCACGAGCGGAAGCGCTGGTATGACCGTCTGGTGGCCGAAGGCCGCCTGGACAGCTTCCGCGTCAAGGATGAGTGGGAGGCCTGGAAGGGCATCGCCCGCAGCGCCGGCTACATCTTCTTCGGCGTGGGCCTCGTGCTGCTCTTCCTGATCATCTACGCCATGACCTCGCGCCTCGCGCACTGAGACCGCTCAGCACCGGATCCACCCGATCTTTGGCACACCACGACCCCGCAGATCCGCGCCCCGCCCTCCCGGGTGGGGCCGGGTGGTCGCGACCGGAACTCCGGCCGTCCATCTGCCTTTCCCCCTCACCCTGATCCCGCGCGGATCGGATCACCACCCTATGAAGGAGCTGACATGCGCCGCATCACCCTCCTCACCACCGCCCTCATCCTCGCCGCCGCCCCGGCGGCCATGGCGAAGATGACCACCGTGAAGGGCGCCAAGTGCACCGCCTGCCACGAGGGCGCGCCGAAGGACAAGAAGTTCAATGCCGCGACCACCAAGATGCTCGCCAAATATAAGGAAGCTCAGTGCAAGGACTGCCACGGCTGGGCCGAGGGCAAGCTGACCACCTTCAAGAAGAAGTAGTCCTCCTGCCCCAGAAAAAGGGCGGCGCCGGCAACGGCGCCGCCCTTTTTCTGGGGGTGATCAAAGGCCGAGCAGGGAACGGGCCTCGGCCTCCAGGCGGTCCAGCTGGGCAGCCTCGCCGCGCCCCTGGAGGTAGACCTTCAGCTTGGGCTCGGTGCCGCTGGGACGGAACGCGGCGAAGGCGCCGCTCTCCAGGCGGAACTTGAGGACATTGCTGCGCGGGATGGCCAGGGCACGGTCGCGCTGGTCAGGGCGGTCGAGGATGGGTTCCGTGCGGCCGTCGCCATGCCAGAGGCCGGTCTGGAAGTCCTCCCAGCTGACGACCTTCTCGCCGCCGAGCGAGGCCAGGCCCGCCGCACGGATGCGGCCCATGGCCTCGGCGAAACGCTTGGCCCCGCCCGGCCGAGGATCCTCCAGGTTCACCAGGCGGTTGTGGAAGGAGCCCACCCGGGCCATGAGGGCCTCCACGGCCTGGAACAGGGTCTGTCCCTTGGCCTTGTAGTGTCCGGCCATCTCGGCCACCACAAGGGCCGCGGTGACGCCGTCCTTGTCCCGGAGGTCCGGCGGCAGCAGCATGCCGTAGCTCTCCTCGGCCCCGAAGGCATAGGGCTCGCCCAGCTCCAGCAGGCGGTCCATGCACACGGCGATGTTCTTGAAGCCCGTGAGGGTCCACACGACGGGCAGGCCATGGTGGCGGGCCACTTCGGCCATGAAGTCGGAGGTCACCACGGTGCTCACCACGGCGCCCTTGCGGCCCTTCTGGGTGCAGAGATAATCCAGGGTGAGGCCCGCCAGGTCATTGCCGGACATGAGCTCCCAGGCGCCGTCGCGCTTGGCCACCACGCCGATGCGATCCGCGTCCGGGTCATTGGCGAGGATCACTTCGGCTCCCATGGCCTCTGCTTCCTTCAGGGGCGCGGCGTAGGCGGCGAGCTCCTCGGGGTTGGGGCGCGGGGCGGTGGGAAAGGTGCCGTCCTGGATGCCCTGGCTGGGGCTGAGGGTGAGCGGCAGGCCGGCCCGCTCGAAGAGGGCGGGCACGAAGGCCACGCCGGTGCCGTGGAAGGGCGTGTAGAGGATGCGGGCAGCCTCGAAGGCCACGGGATGCTGGAGCAGATCCTGGCCCATGGCGAGGTAGGCTTCTTCGACCTCTGCGGGAATGGGCTGGATGCGGCCGGCCGGCGCCACCGGCGGCTCGGGCACCAGGGGAAGGGTGGCCATGTGGGCCTCCACTTCCGTGTCCCAAGGCTCCACCACCTGGCCGCCCAGGTCGTTGTAGGCCTTGAAGCCGTTGTATTCCTTGGGATTGTGGCTGGCGGTGAGGATCACGCCGCAGGCTGAGCCCAGGCGTCGCATGGCGAAACAGAGGAAGGGCGTGGGCAGGGGGCGGGTGCCGAGGAATACCTGGTAGCCTGCCGCCGCCAGCACGGCGGCGCTCTCGGCGGCGAAGACATCCGAGTTGATCCGGGTGTCATAGCCCACCACGGCCACCCTCTTGCCCGGGGCCCGGCGCTGGGTCACGGCAGCCAGGGCCAAGGTGGCCCGGCGAACGTTGGGTCGGTTCATGCGGCGCAGCCCCGCGGCCATGAAGCCCCGGAGGCCTCCGGTGCCGAAGGCGAGAGGCTCGGAGAAGCGGTCTTCCAGCTCGGCCGCCGCCTTGGCATCTCCGGCCTCGGCAGCCTTGAGCATGGGCTCCAGCTCTGCCCGAAGTTCCGGCTCCAGGTGGGGGAAGGCGAGGTAGGCGCGAGCGGAATCCAGGCTCATGGAAGGTCCTTGGGAAACATTCCAGGATTGCAGATCAGGTCCGGAAGGTCACGTGGTGGGCTTGCGGGCCACCACCTGCACAACGGCTCCGAGACCCTGATGGTGGGCGCCTTCGCGAATGTCTCGCAGCAGTTCCCGGCCCACCTCCAGCTCCAGGCCGGGCAGGAGACTCCGCAGCTCGTCGAGGGTGTCTAGCAGATCCGGCTCCTTCGGCCCACCGGTGGAGTACTCCAGCTGGCGGGGCGTGTAGCCTTCCAGGATGAAGACCCCGCCGGGGACGAGGGCCGCGGCGCAGCGTGGGTACAGATCGCGTCGAAGGGCCGACGGCAGGTGGCAGAAGATGGAGATGATGCCGCTCCAGGGCGTCACCCCGAAGTCGAAGTCCGCGAGGTCGGCGACCACCGTGGAGAGGGACACGCCTCGGCTGGTGGCCAGTTCCTGCGCGCGTGCCAGGCCGACGGGCGACTGGTCCACGGCCGTGACCGCATGGCCCAGCGTGGCCAGATGCACGGCGTTGCGGCCCTGACCCTCGCCCAGCCCCAGCACGGGGCCTGGCGGGATGCGCGGCGCCATCTCCTTCAGGAAATCGTTGGGCTCGGCGCCGTAGGTCAGCTCGGCTTCCGAATAGCGTGTGTCCCAGAATTCGCGGCCCATCAGGCGCCTCCCAGGGCGATGTCCTCCAGCAGGAGGCTCAGCCCCGCGCTGCCGCCGTACCAGCGAAGGTCGCTGCCCAGGGCCACGATGTGGGTGAGGAAGTCCCGAAGGTTGCCCGCGAAGGTG
This sequence comes from Geothrix alkalitolerans, assembly GCF_022808885.1. Taxonomy (NCBI): domain Bacteria; kingdom Pseudomonadati; phylum Acidobacteriota; class Holophagae; order Holophagales; family Holophagaceae; genus Geothrix; species Geothrix alkalitolerans. The sequence continues at coordinate 30,268 of NZ_JAKZLE010000002.1, forward strand.
AGCTTGTCCACGGGCTCGGCGAGCACGCCATCGCGGATGCGGAGGCCCGAGGCGCCCACGCTGAGGTCGCCGCTGACCGGATCCACCGTGTGCAGGCCCATGATCTCGGTGATGAGCACGCCGTTACCGGCCATGCGGTACAAGGCGTCGGGAGCGGTGTCCCCGGCCAGGGGGAACAGGTTGAAGGTGGTGGCACCGGGCTGGCTGCCGAAGCCGCGGCCGGCGCTGGCCGTGGGCGCCTGGCCCAGCTCAGCGGCGGTCTTGAGGGTGTGGAGGTAGGTCTTCAGGGTGCCGCCCTCAATGAGGACGTTGCGCCGCGTGGGCAGACCCTCCGCATCCCAGGGCTCCGTGCCGAGGGCCGGGCGCCCCGGGGCTTCGGCGAGCCGGCCATCGTCCACCAGGGTGAGGAGAGGCGAGGCGATGGGTTCGCCCAGCTTGCCGGCGAAGAGGCTGCGGCCCTTGATCACGGACTCGGCGTCGAGCATCCCGGCCACGATGCCCAGCAGGTCCACGGCCACCTCTGGGTGGAGCACCACGGGGTATTTCCCGGCGGGCAGCCGCTGGGGATGGAGCTTCCGCTCGCCCTTGAGGGTGGCCTCGGCGCCGATGGCGGCGAGGTCAAGGCCCGGCCGGCGGGCCACATCCCAGTGCCAGGCTGCCTGCCGCTCGTCGCCATCGGCCACGGCCAGCTCGATGGCCGCGGAACAGCTGGACCAGACATCCGGCGTGCGGACGCCCTTCTGGGTGAGCAGCAGGCTGGCGCCGGAGCCGTCGCTCCAGGCCGACTCCCGCACGGCGGCCACCTTCGGGGAGGCCTTCCGGGCTTCGGCTTCGAGCTCCAGCGCCCAGGCGATGCGCTGCTCGGGCGTGAGGGCTTCGACGGCCGCATCGAACCGGCTGGGGAGATCGTCCGTGCCCTCGGGATCGGCCTGCCGCAGCCAGGGATCCTCGTCCCCCAGGGCGCTCAACTCCCAGGCCTGGGCGAAGAGCTCCTGGAAATTCGCCGCGGCCAGGTCGGTGGTGGTGGCCAGGCCGGTTCGGAAGCCCTGGCCGCCGGACCGGATCACGCGCACGCCCAGGCCCCCGCGCTTGCTGGTGGTGAGGTCCTCGAGCGCGCCGTTCTGCACCTTGGCCTTGCGGCCGCGGGACACGGAGACGAAGGCCTCGGCCCCCTCGGCGCCCAGCTTCAGGGCGTGCTGGATGCCGTCCTGGAGGCGCGCTTCGAGGGACTCGGGAATGAAGGTGCGGAACGGATCAGTCATGTCAGGCTTCCTTCTTGAGGGCGGACTGCAGGATCGCCAGCGCAGGGCCATCGAAGGCCACGAGGGTGATGGTCTGTGGGAGGTCGTGGGCCGCCAGCCACTCGCGGCAGACCCTGATGGCGATGCCGGCGGCGCGGTCCGCGGGGAACCCGTAGATGCCGGTGCTGATGGCGGGGAAGGCCACGGTACGGCATCCCTGGGCCTCGGCCAGGCGGAGGCTCTCGTGGTAGCAGGATGCGAGCAGGTCGTCCTCGCCGGAGTCCCCGTCCTGCCAGACAGGCCCGACCGTGTGGATCACGAACGTCGCGGGCAGACGGTGACCGCCCGTGATGACGGCCCGTCCCGTTCTGCACCCGCCCTGGCGGTTCCGGATGGCCTGGCACTCCTCCAGCAGCCTCGGTCCCGCGGCGCGGTGGATGGCCCCGTCCACGCCGCCGCCGCCCAGGAGGCTGCTGTTCGCGGCGTTCACGATGGCATCCACGGCAAGGGTGGTGATGTCGGCCTGCACCACCCGCAGGCGCGCTTCCGTCAAATCACGCTCGGCAGGGGCTCGGCGGTGCCGCCGACCACGAGGGAGGGGCAGAGGATGGTCGGCAGCGCGTCGCTCACGGGCACGCCCTGGCCGTCCTTGCCGCAGGTGCCGATGTCGAAGTGGTGGAGGTCGCTGCCGATGCGGGTGAGCTGCTTCAGCACTTCGGGGCCGCAGCCGCTGAGGGTGGCGTTCTTCACGGGATACCTAGGTTCGCCGTTCTCCACCCAGTAGCCTTCCGTCACCTGGAATACGAAGTTGCCCGTGACGGTATCCACCTGGCCCCCGCCCATGTGCTTCACCAGCAGGCCACGGTCCAGGTCGCGCAGGATGGCTTCGGGCGCCTCGCTTCCCGCGGCCAGGAAGGTGTTGCGCATGCGGGGGATGGGCAGGTGGCGGTAGCTCTCCCGGCGGCCGTTGCCCGTGGGCTCCGTGACCATCTTCCGCGAGGTCTTGCGGGACTGCAGGTAGGCCTTCAGCACGCCGTTCTCGATGAGGACCACGCGGCTGACGGGGTTGCCCTCGTCGTCGATGGCCTGGCTGCCGCGCATGTGGGGCAGGGTGCCGTCGTCGATGATCGTCACGCCGTCGGCGGCCACCTTCTGGCCCAGCTTGCCGGCGAAGGCGCTCATGCCCGCGAGCGCGAGATCCGCCTCCAGGCCATGCCCGCAGGCTTCGTGGATCATGGTGCCGCCGGCGCTGCTGCTGAGCACCACGGGGAAGGTGCCCGCAGGCGCGGGCTGGGCGTCGAGGGCCTGGATGGCCAGGCGCACGGCCTCCTTCACGGTGCGGGCCACGGCCTCGTCCGTGAACAGCTCGAAGCCCCGCGTCTCGCCCAGGGCCTGGTAGCCGGTCTGGAGTTGGCTGCCATCGCCGGCGGTGACATTGGCCCGCAGGACGCCCTGGGTGCGGTGGTCTTCGGTCAGTCGACCGGTCCAGATGTGGTCATTTCGCTCTGCCGCGGCAATCCACACCCCCTGGGTATTGTCGCCGTAGCCCACGGACACCTGCTTCAGCGCGCCGGGACGCAGAGCCTCGGCCTCCGTCCGTGCCAGGGCCTCGGCACGGCGCACCAGGGCCACCTTCTCGTCGAGGGGCACCGTATCGGGATCCCGCTCCACGGGGCTGGGGGTGGGATGGATCTTCAACGCCAGGGCGGGGACGTCCGCAGACGAGCCGGTGCCCGGCGCCGCCAGGGTCCGGGCGGCCTCCACCAACTCCTCGAAGGCGGGGGCGATGAGATCCGCGAAGCGGGTGGTCTCTCCGTCCATCAGGCGCAGGCTGGCGCCGAAGGTCTCGGAGGAGAGCACGTCCTCCATGCGGCCGTCGTCCATGCCCAGGGCATGGGCCCGGCGCCGTTCCACGAAAACCTCGGCGTAGTCGCCGCCCCTGTGGAGCAGGGCCGTGAGGACCTCGCGGAGCTGGTCGGCGGTGAAGGGTGCAGGCATCGGCGATCTCCAGGTCCGCGCGCGGCGGATCTTCCAGTTTGACAGAAGGGAGGCCTCGGCTCCCGCGAGGATCTCTGCGAGGTCCCTGCCGTCGTTGGGGATCACCAGGTCCGCATGGAGCGCGCGCTCCGGGGCCGAGGCCTGGGCCCGAAGCCGGGCCAGGGCCGCCTCCCGGGGCATGCCGTCCCGGGCCAGGAGGCGCGCCAGCCGCAGGTCCTCCGGAGCGTCCACGGTCCAGAAGGCGTCGAAGTGGTGGGCCCGGCCCCGCTCCACCCACAGCGCCGCGTCCACCACCGCGCCGCGGGTGCCGGGAGGGAGCGCCAGGAGGCGTTCCGCCAGGAGGGCCTCGATGCGGGGATGGAGGATGGCGTTCAGCCGGGCCCGCGCCCCGTCGTCCGCGAACACATGGACCCCCATCCAGACGCGGTCCAAGGTGCCGTCCACCTGGAGGCAGCCGGGCCCGAAGGCCGCCACAACGGCCGCCAGCCCGTCACCGCCGGGCCGCACCGCCTCCCGGGCGAGCGCATCGGCATCGATCACGGCCCAGCCCCGATCCGCCATCTGTTTCGCCACGAAGCTCTTGCCCGCCGCGATGCCGCCGGTGAGGCCAAGGAGGGGGAAGGGTGACGTCAGCATGGCGGCTCCCTCTTGATTCTGCGCTCAACCGCCCCGGAACGGCACGGAGCCTGAATCCGGAGTCTCGGCTACACTGGTTCGTTCCTCTTCTTGACCCGAGGTCACATGAAAGACGCGACACCCGAACAGGCCATGGATCTCTCGCAGCTGGAAAAGCCGGTGCTCGAGCTGGAGGCCCAGATCCGGGCCATGGAGATGGACCCCTCCCAGTCGAAAGAACGGGAAAAGCTGCAGAAGAAGCTGGACAAGCTGAAGGCCGAGCTGTTCACGAACCTCACGGACTGGCAGCGGGCCCAGCTCGCCCGCCACCCCAAGCGTCCCTACACCCTCGACTACCTGGAGCGCATCTGCGAGCGCTTCGAAGAACTGCACGGCGACCGGCGCTTCGGCGACGACGCGGCCATCGTGGGCGGCATGGGCTGGATCGAGGGCAATCCCGTCATGATCATCGGCCAGCAGAAGGGCCGGGACACCAAGCAGAAGATCCTCCGCAACTTCGGCATGCCCAAGCCCGAGGGCTATCGGAAGGCGCTGCGCCTCATGAAGCTGGCTGAGAAGTTTCAGAGACCCGTCCTCTGCCTCATCGACACCCCGGGAGCCTACCCGGGCGTGGACGCCGAGGAGCGCGGCCAGGCCGAGGCCATCGCCCGCAACCTGCTGGAGATGGCCAAGCTCGAAGTGCCGGTGGTGGCCATCGTCCTGGGCGAAGGCGGCAGCGGCGGGGCCCTGGCCCTGGGCGTGGCCGACCGCGTGCTCATGATGGAGAACGCCATCTACTCCGTGATCTCGCCCGAGGGCTGCGCCTCCATCCTCTGGAAGGATGCGAGCCAGGCTTCCAAGGCCGCCGAGGCCCTCAAGCTCACGGCCCCGCACCTGCTGGAGCTGGGCGTCATCGACGGCATCGTGAAGGAGCCCCTGGGCGGCGCCCACTCGGATTTCGACGCCGCCGCCGCCGCCCTCAAGGAGGCGGTCATCGAGGCCTTCTCGGAGCTGTCCGAGCTGTCCGCCGAGCAGCTGGTGGAGGAGCGGTACCAGAAGTTCGCCCGCATGGGCAGCGTGGGCTGAGATGGATGCCAAGATCTGGGCTCTCCGGCGGGAGATCCCGGCGGGGCCGTCGCCCTGGAAGGCCCTGGCCGCGGCCTGGAACCTGGAGCCGCGCCTGGCGCGGTTGGCCTGGCTGCGGGGCGTGGACCGGCCCGAGGACCTGGGCTGGCGGCTGGACCCTTCATGGGCGCGGAGCACGGATCCGCACCTGCTTCCGGGCGTGGACGCGGCCGTGGCGCGCATCCGGCGCGCCGTGGAGGCCCGTGAGCGCATCGTGGTCTACGGCGACTACGACGTGGACGGGGTCACCGCCACGGCCCTGCTGGTGCGGGCCCTGGAGCGGATCGGAGCCGATGTCTCCTTCTTCATCCCCAACCGGTTCTCCGACGGCTACGGCCTGCACCTGGACTGCATCCGGGAGCTGAAGGAAGCCCGAGACCCCGGGCTCATCGTTTCCGTGGACTGCGGCGTGCGCAGCCTGGCGGAGGTGAAGGCCAGCGCGGAACTGGGCCTGGACTGGGTGATCACGGACCACCATGCGCTGGGCCCGGAGCTGCCGCCAGCCTGCGCCGTGGTGCATCCCCACCTCGGCGGCTACGCCAACCCCTTTCTGGCGGGCGTGGGCGTGGCCTTCAAGCTGGCCCAGGCCCTGCTCGGCGCCGTGCCCCATCCCACGGGCGCCGACGCGGCCTTCCTGGACGGGATGCTCAAGCTGGTTGCCATCGGCACCGTGGCGGATGTGATGCCGCTTCGGGACGAGAACGCCCTGCTGGTGCGCCGGGGGCTCGATTCCCTGAGCGGAAAGAATGGCCCCGGCCTGGCGGCCCTGCTGCGGGCCGCGAAGAAGGAAGGTGCCCTGGGCGGGCAGGACATCGCCTTCGGCCTGGCGCCGCGGCTCAATGCCGTGGGCCGCATGGGTGGAGCGGAGGATGCCGTGCGCCTCCTGCTCACGCGGGACGCGGCCGAGGCCGAGGTGCTGATGGCCCGGGTGGAGGCGCTCAACCAGGAGCGCCGGGCCATCCAGGAGGAACTGGCCTCTCGTCTGCCGCGCCCGGACGGCGCGGCTTTCGATCTGGCGCTGGATCCCACCGCCCACAAGGGCGTCATCGGCATCGTGGCGGGCCACCGCATGCGCGCCACGGGACGACCCGCGGGTGTCTGCACGGTGATCGACGGCGTGGCGCACTGCAGCCTGCGGGCTCCGGAAGGCTACGACCTCGGCGAGCTGCTGGTCCTGGCCCAGCCTTTCATCCTGGGCGGCGGCGGCCACCGCGCGGCCGCGGGCCTCAGCTTCGAGGCCTCGCGGCTGGCCTTCGTCCGCCAGGCCCTGGAGCGGGGCGCCCAGTCACAAGCTGCGCAGGCCAAGGCCGGAGGGCGAACGATTCAGCCGCTCCTGGTGGATGGCGCGCCCGGGGACCTTCCGGACGATGCGGATCTGGCCCGCCTGGAGCCCTTCGGCCAAGGGTTCGCGCCGCCCCTGGCGAGACTGGAGGGCCCGGTGGCCTCCTCGTCCTCGTTCGGAGCCGACCACTGGAAGCTGCGCCTGGCAGGCCTGTCGGATCCCGTCACCTGGTTCGCCGGCCACGCGCGCCCTGCACAGCCGCAGGTGGGGGATCGGCTCTGCGTATCCGCCACGCCCCAGGGCAGCGCTCGCTGGGGCCGTTCCTGGCTGGTGGATGCCCCGCTCGGGGAGATGGCGCCATGAAGGTACGGGCCCTGCTCCAGGATCTCCCCCCTGCACGGCACCCGCTCTGGCGGGGCCTGGGCTGGGCCCTGGCGGCGGGGACCCTGGGCTTCACGTTGCGTTTCCTCATGGTGGGCAACGAAGGCATGCCCGGACGGACCGCGAGCGGCGATCCCCTCTTCGGCGCCGGCACCAAGGGCACCCTGGGGACGCTCACGGAGCAGCTGGGGCCCAACCGAATGGTGCTGACCTACCGGACCATCGAAGGCTCGGAGGAGGACCTCCACCTGGAGACGGTGACGGGGCGCCTGGATGAGCAGACCGGACAATGGCGCATGTTGTCGCCCAAGGCTCACCGCCAAGCGGGGGTGTGGGCGCTCGAGGGCCCTCTGGACCTAGAAGTGGCCGATCCGGCCACCAAAGCGCTCCTGGGCAAGGGCCGCGTGGAGAACGCCGGCCCCGCCCTGCGCTGGGTCGGGGGGGAATGGGAGGGGCTGGCGCCCCTGCGCTGGGAGGCCCTGGAAGGCTCCGCCCGGGGCGTATGGTACCTGCCCGCCGGTTGGCGACGCGAGGCGGATGGCCGCTTCCGCGTGGACCAGGGCCCCGTGCGCTGGCAGGCCCCTCCCGCCGGGACCGGACCGGCCACCCTCCAGGCCATGGAGGCCGAGCGACTCTGGGCCATGCCCGGCTTCCAGACGGGTCATCTGGAGGGCGTGAAGGCCCGCCTGACCGAGGGATCGCTGCAGGCCTCCGTGGCGGACCTGACCCCGGACATGGTCACCTGGCCGGCTCCCCTGTCCTTCGAACGCTCCGATGGCTGGCACGGCGACGCCAAGGGCGGCGTGGCGCCGCGGCCCGCGCCCGGGGCGACCTTCCAGCAGGTGGAATTCCGGGCCTTCCGGGCCCGGCGTGCGGGACCCGAAGGCGAGGAGACCCTCTCCACGGAGGGTGCCCGGTGGACGCCCGCCGGGCTGCGCCTGGAAGGCAACGTGGTGTGGGACCAGCCCATGGATGGCCAGCGCCTCGTGCTCCGGGCCCCGCGGGTGCTCATGCGGGAAAAGCCGGGTGGCGATCTTCCTGAGTCCCTGCCCGTGGGCCACGCCGTGGCGGAGGGGCATCCGATCCTCACCTGGGGACGGCGGAATCTGTCCTCCCCGCGCATCTCCGTGGAGCGGGCCACCCGGCGCTGGAAGCTGCAGTCCCCGGTGATGGGCCGCGGCGAGGATGGAACCTTCAGCGGCGGGGCGGGGCAGGGCGATCCCCACTCGTGGACCATCGAAGGGCCGGTGCAGGTGAACCTGTTCTCCGGAGGCAACCTGCGGGGGGCGCGGCTTGTCTGGGAGGACACACTCTGGACCCTCACGGGCCGGCCCGCGGCCTGGAGCCGCCTGCGGGAGCGCCTGTCCGGCCCACGCATCCTCAGGAAGGGCGAAACGGTGGCCTTCCCGGAAGGCCTGAACGGCACCCTGGCCGCGGCCGACGGGGACCTGTACCTGCGAGCCGAGCAGGGACAGAGCGAAGGCCAGAAGATCCTGCTCAGCGGCGGTGTGGAGTGCCAGGGCCAAGGGTGGCGCCTGGCGGCGGACAAGGTGACGGTCGTGGTGGGGCCGGACCGCACGGCGAAGCTGATCCAGGCCCAGGGCGCGGTCACGCTCAAAGGCCGCCTCGGCGAAGGGCAGGGCGAGGCCCTCGATCTCGAGCCCGGGACCCAGACAGCCAAATGGCAAGGCCGCGTGCGCGGCAAGGGCGCGGGACCCGGGTGGTGAATCCCCGGCCGGTCTCGGGCATGATGGGTTGAACATCGTAATAGGAGGCACCATGAACCGGTTCCGGTCCCTGCCATCCCTGGCCCTTCTTCTGGCGGTCGTGCCGGTGCTGGCTGCCCCGCCGTCCAAGGCCGCGCAGGCCCGGAAGGACTCGCCCCTGGTGGACATGCCCCTCCGGAACCTGGGGCCGGCGGTCACGTCGGGACGGGTGTCGGACATCGCCGTCGATCCCCACAGGCCGGACACCTGGTATGTGGCCGTGGCCTCCGGCGGGGTCTGGAAGACCGTGAACGCCGGCGCCACCTGGACGCCCCTCTTCGACAAAGAAGGTTCTTTCTCCATCGGGTGCGTGACCGTGGATCCCCATGACCCGACCACGGTGTGGGTGGGCACCGGCGAGAACAACTCCCAGCGCTCGGTGGCCTACGGCGATGGCGTATACCGCAGCCTCGACGGCGGGAAGCACTGGGAGAACATGGGGCTCAAGACCAGCGAGCACATCGCCAAGATCCTCGTGGATCCGCGCAACAGCCAGGTGGTCTTCGTGGCTGCACAGGGGCCCCTCTGGAACGACGGCGGGGATCGCGGGCTCTTCAAGACCACCGATGGCGGGAAGACCTGGAAGGCCGTGCTGACGGTCGACGCGCACACGGGCGTCACCGACGTGGTGATGGACCCGCGGCATCCCGACGTCCTCTATGCGGCCACCTACCAGCGGCGGCGCCACGTCTGGGGCATGATCGACGGCGGACCGGGCAGCGGCATCCACAAGAGCCTGGATGGCGGGCAGACCTGGACCCGGATCAAGGATGGCCTGCCCAAGGAGGATATGGGCCGCATCGGCCTGGCGGTTCCCGAAGGCGAGCCGGACACGGTCTACGCCACCATCGAAGCCGCCAACAAGGCCGGCGGCTTCTTCCGGAGCACGGACGGAGGCCGCACCTGGGAGCGCCGCAACGAACAGGTCTCCGGCAGCGCCCAGTACTACCAGGAACTCTTCTGCGATCCGAAGGATCCCCAGCGCGTCTATTCCATGGACACCTGGATGCAGGTGACCGAGGACGGCGGCAAGACCTGGCGCCGCGTGGGTGAGAAGCACAAGCACGTGGACAACCACGCACTGTGGATCGACCCCGCGAACAGCGAGCACCTGCTCGCCGGATGCGATGGAGGCCTGTACGAGAGCCGGGACCGGGGCGCCACCTGGGTCTTCACCGCCAACCTGCCGATCATCCAGTACTACCGGGTGGCCGTCGACAACGCGAAGCCCTTCTACACCATCTATGGCGGCACCCAGGACAATTTCTCCATGGGCGGCCCCAGCCGCACACGGAACCTGCACGGCTCCACCAATCAGGACTGGTTCGTGACCCAGGGCGGAGATGGCTTCTACAGCCAGGTGGATCCGGACGATCCGAACACCGTGTACTCTGAAAGCCAGTACGGCGGCCTGGCCCGCTTCGATCGCCGCACGGGCGAGCGGGTGGAGCTCCAGCCCCAGCCCGCGCCCGGCGAGGAGCCCTTCCGCTGGAACTGGGACGCGCCGCTGCTGATCAGTCCCCACAGCGGGAAGCGGCTCTACTTCGCCGCCCAAAAGCTCTTCCGCAGCGACGATCGGGGCGACAACTGGACCGCCGTGAGCCCGGACCTGACACGGAAGATCGACCGCAGCCGCCTCAAGATCATGGACAAGGTGTGGGGCGTGGACGCCGTGGCCCGCAACACCTCCACCAGCTTCTTCGGCAACATCGTGGCCCTGGCGGAGAGTCCCCGGGCCGAGGGCCTGCTCTATGTGGGCACCGACGATGGCCTGCTCCAGGTCAGTGAGGACGGCGGCAAGGCCTGGCGCAAGACGGACCGGTTTCCCGGCGTGCCCGACCTGACCTACGTGTCCTGCCTGTCGGCGAGCCCCCATCAGGCCGACACGGTGTACGCGGCCTTCGACAACCACAAGACGGGCGACTTCCGACCCTACCTGCTGCGTTCCCGCGACCGCGGGCGCACCTGGGAATCCATCGCCGCCGGGTTGCCGGAGCGCGGCAGCGTCTACACCGTGCGCGAGGATCCCGCCCGGGAGGGGCTGCTCTACTGCGGCACGGAGTTCGGCCTCTTCTTCAGCCTCGACGCCGGCAAGTCCTGGTCGAAGTTCTCCAAGCTGCCGAACATCGCCGTGAAGGACCTGGCCATCCAGGCGCGGGAGGGTGATCTGGTGGTGGCCACGTTCGGGCGTGGCTTCTTCATCCTCGATGACCTGACCGCACTGCGCGAGGCCAAGCCGGAGGACTTCGTGGCCGAAGCGCACCTCTACGGCCTGAGGTCGGCCCAGGCTTACATCCCCGCTGTCCCATTCGGCGGGCCGGGGAAATCCTTCCAGGGCGACTCGCTTTTCCTCTCGCCCAATCCGCCCTTCGGCGCCGTCTTCACCTACCACGTGAAGGAAGAGCCGAAGGCCCTGAAGAACCAGCGCCACGAGAAGGAGAAGGAGGCCGCCAAGGCCGGCCAGGATCCCGCCATTCCAGCCTGGGACGCGCTCCGCGCCGAGGACCGGGAGATCCCGCCCGCGGTGGTGCTGACCATCGCCGCGGGCGACGGGCAGATCGTCCGGCGCCTTGCCGCGAAGCCCGAGAAGGGCCTTCACCGCATGGCGTGGGACCTCCGCCTCCAGGACCCGTCCCCCATCCGCCTCAAGGCCGCGGGCGACCGGGATCCTTGGGACTACGGTGATCGTGGCGCCCTGGCGGCGCCCGGGCGATACCAGGCCACCCTCTCCTTCCAGGTGGATGGCGTGCTGAAGCCCGTGGCGGGTCCCGTCGCGTTCGACGTGAAACCCCTCGACGCGGACCGCCTCACCGCAGCCCAGTGGACTGAGTACAGCGCCTTCTGTGCCCGCATGGGCGAGGCCCAGCGCCGGGCCATGGGCGCCTCCGAGCGGCTGGGTGAGGTGCAGACCCGCCTCGATTTCGTCCGCAAGGCGCTGCTGGAGACGCCTGCCGCCGATGCGACGCGTCTGGAGCAGGCGAGGAAGCTCCATGGGGAGCTGAAGGACCTGCGCACCCTCCTCAGCGGAGACGCCACCGTGGCCAGGTACCAGGAGCCCACGGCCCCGGGCATCGTGGGTCGCATCAGCGACGTGACCGGCAGCGTGTGGGCCACCACCCAGCTGCCCACCGGCACCCAGCGCCAGAACCTGGCCTGGGCCGAGGATGCCTTGAAGGCGTTCCAGAGCCGGTTCGACACGGCGCAGGTGGCGCTCAAGTCCCTGGAAGAAACCCTGGATGCCGCCAAGGCCCCATACACCCCCGGCCGCGCCCTCCGCTGAAGCTTTTCCCTTCCGCGCGCCGGTCACGGCGCGCGCCTTCAGCGCCATCGGGCGGGGCAGTATGTTCTGATAGAACCATGACAGAGCCCACCCCCTGCCTCGAGGCCGTGAACCTCCAGAAGCGATATGGCGACCGCACCGTGGTGCGGGACGTGAGCCTCTGCGTGGGCATGGGCGAGGTGGTGGGGCTGCTGGGGCCGAACGGCGCGGGCAAGACGACGACCTTCTACATGGTGGTGGGCGTGGAGGCCCCGGACCGCGGAGACATCCGGTGGCTGAGGCAGGATGTGACCGCGTTGCCCATGCACCGGCGGGCGCGGCTGGGCATCGGCTACCTGGCTCAGGAATCCAGCGTGTTCCGGGGTTTGACGGTGTGGGAAAATCTCATGGCGCTGGCGGAATTGCAGCCCATCCCGAAGGCGGAGCAGAAGGACCGCTGCGAGCGGCTGCTGGCCGATTTTCACCTGGGCAAGGTGCGCGACACGCTGGGCATGAGCCTCTCCGGCGGCGAGCGACGCCGCTGTGAGCTGGCGCGCGCCCTCGTGACCGAACCCCGGATCATGCTCCTGGACGAGCCCTTCGCCGGTGTGGATCCCAAGTCGGTACTGGAGATCCAGGGCCTCATTGATGACCTCAAGGCGCGAGGCATTGGCGTTCTCATCACGGATCACAATGTCCGCGAGACCTTGCAGATCGCCGACAGGGCCTATATCTTGGCGGACGGGATGATCATGAAACACGGCCTGCCCAGCGAGATCGCAGAGGATCCGGACATCCGCCGGGTCTACCTGGGCGACCGGTTCAGGTTGGATTGATGGTGGCGGGCCCCTACCTCTCCCAGCGGCTGGCCCAGAGCCAGACCCTCGCGCTGACACCTGCCATGCAGCTGAAGCTCAAGCTGTGGCAGATGAACCTGCAGGAACTGTCGCAGACCATCGAGCGCGAGCTCGAGGATAACCCCCTGCTGGAGCTTGCCGACGACAGCGACGAAGTGCCGACCCTCGAGGCCATCGAGGAAGGGCGGGATTCGGATGTGACGGAAGCCACCTCCGACCAGGCCGCCGAGGGCGTGGAGTTGCCCGAAGGGGTGGACACCATGGATCTGGGACCGATCCTGGATGCGGCGGGTGAGATGAATCCCGAGAGCGACCTGGAGAAGTTCACTGAGGAGGGGGTGGCCCAGGTCCAGGAGACCGAGTTGGGTGCGGAGAACAGCTGGGATCAGGATCTCCCCCGCACCAGCAACCTGCCGGAGGAGGATCGCCTCTCCTGGGAGGACCGCCTCAGCGCCAATGAATCGCTCCAGGACCACCTGGTGGGTCAGCTCTACGAAACCCTGGAGCACGAGGATCCACGCGCCGCCCTGGTGGAGCGCCTTATCGATCGCCTGGACCCCAAAGGTTTCCTGCGTCTGGATCCGGATCAGCCCTCCGTGGAGACCACGCCCGTCGCGCTGGCGGCGGACATGGGCGTCACGGAGGAAGCCCTGCGTGGAGCCCTCGATGTGCTCCAGGAATTCGATCCCTCGGGCATCGGCTGTTTCACCGTGCAGGAGAGCCTGCTGCTCCAGCTCCGTCACGCCGGCGCCGAGCCCGACGACCTGGCGGTGCGCATCATCCACGATCACTCCGCCCTTCTGGCCCAGCGGGACAGCGCCAAGCTGCGCCGCGCCCTGGGTTGCACGGACGCAGAGCTGTGCGTGGCCATGGACCAGCTCAAGCACCTCAACCCCTCGCCGGGACGGGCCTTCGACCCCGAGGGCGAACGGGTGGTGAAGCCGGACGTGGTGGTGCTCAAGGGCGAGGACGGGAACTGGAAGATCTACCTCAACGACGAGGGCCTCCCCCGCCTGCGCGTGAACGGCGATTACCAGCGGTTCCTGGCCTCCAGCGAGGCCAAGTCCGACAAGGACTTCATCCGCGAGCGCTTCCGCAGCGCGCGGGACTTCATCAGGGGCGTGGAGGATCGCAACCGCACCGTTCTGCGGGTCTCCGCGCAGATCGTGGAACTCCAGAAGGAATTCCTCGAGCACGGCATCGAGAGCCTGCGCCCCATGGTGCTGCGCGACGTGGCCGAGGCCACGGGCTTCCACGAGAGCACCATCAGCCGTGTGGTGAAGGCGAAGACCATCCACACGCCCCAGGGCCTCTACGACCTGAACTACTTCTTCTCGGCGCGTCCCAAGGATTCGGACATCTCCGCCACCGTGGTCAAACATCGCATCAAGGCGTTCGTGCAGGCCGAGGACCCTGCCAAGCCGCTGTCCGACGAGGCCATCGCCGGCCTGCTCGAGCGGGACGGCATCAAGGTGGCCCGCCGAACGGTGAACAAGTACCGTGAGGAACTCAAGATTCCTCCGGCCTCCCAGCGTCGACGTCGGTAGCGGGCCTAGGCCCCTCCTGCGCCGGTTCCACGATTCCCGGGCCACCCGGCCCCTTTCAGGAGTGTCCCATGAAGGTCCACTACACCGGCCGTCACGTGGAGCTCACCGAGCCCCTCAAGCAGTTCACCAAAGAGCGGCTGGACAAGATGGCCACCTATCTGGACGACATCATCGACGTCCATGTGATCCTGGGTGTGGAGAAGCACCGTCATGAGGCGGAGATCACCCTGAAGACCCGCGCCAACGCCTTCGTGGCCTCGGCCACGACCGCCGACATGTATGCCAGCATCACCCAGGCCATCGAGAAGCTGGATGTGCAGGCCCACAAGCATCAGGGCAAACGCAACGACCGGCCCCATGAAAGCGCCAAGGCCGGCGCCGTCGAAGAGTAGCGATTCCCGCGTTTCCGAATCAAAGGCGGTCCTCCGGGACCGCCTTTGATATCCTGGAGGTTCCGGAGTCCGCCATGCCCGATCCCACCCATCTCTACGCCCCGAAGACCACTACCGAGCCCACCCAGATCTGCGAGAAGTGCCGCAATCCCTACACGCTGGAGCACTTCCAGCACGGCATCCCCGGTCAGGAGTGCGTCTGCCGCCGGTGCCTCCAGGTCATGGGGTACCAGGTCTAGGCATGCTGAAGGCCCTCGATACCTCTGAGGCGATCCTGGAGGGCGTTCTCCAGGGCCGTCGCGTGTCCGCCGCGGAAGCCCTGGTGCTCATGGAGCAGGCGGAACTGCCCGACCTGGCCGTAGCCGCCACCGCCGCCAGGGATCGCCACAACGATCCCCGTCGCGTGAGCTACGTCATCGACCGCAACGTGAACTACACGGACGTCTGCAACGTCTACTGCACGTTCTGCGCGTTCTACCACAAGCCCGGGGACAGCCGCGGCTACGTGCTGACCAAGGAACAACTGAAACAGAAGGCCGAGGAGACCCAGGCCATCGGCGGCACCGGCTTCCTGCTGCAGGGCGGAGTGAACCCCGATCTGCCCTGGGACTACTACCTGGACCTGGTTCGCTACCTCCACCATGACCTGGGCATCTGGGTCCACGGCTTCTCGCCGGTGGAGATCCAGATGATGGCGAAGCTCAGCGGCCAGACCCTGGGCAAGACCATCGCCGACCTGCGCGAAGCCGGCCTCGGCTCCATCCCCGGCGGTGGTGCGGAGATCCTGGTGGACCGCATCCGCAAGAAGATCGCGCCGCTCAAGGGCGGCCGCGAGAAGTGGCTGGAAGTGATGGAGGCGGCCCACGAGGAGGGTGTGAAGACCACGGGCACCATGATGTTCGGCATCACGGAGACGATGGCCGAGCGCATCGAGCATCTCGAGGCCCTGCGGGACCAGCAGGACCGGGCCCTGGCGCGGAACAATGGCGGCGGCTACACCGCCTTCGCCGCCTGGCCCTTCCAGAGCGGCCACACGCCCTGGGAAGGCAAGGTGCCCAAGCCCACGGACGTGGAGTACCTCCGCACCATCGCCGTGGCGCGCATCTTCCTCGACAACTTCGCGCACATCCAGAGCAGCTGGGTCACCATGGGCCGCAAGACGGGCCAGGTCGCCCTGCACTACGGCTGCGACGACATGGGCAGCCTCATGCTCGAAGAGAACGTCGTCAGCGCGGCGGGCACCTGCTACAGCGTGAACAAGGACGAGATGACCCGCATGATCCGCGCCGCCGGCTACGAGCCCTGGCAGCGGGACAACATCTACGGCGAAATCCAGGGCTGAGCCCGCCCCCGTGATCAGTCCCGGTGGGCGGGAGCCAGGTCCTCCACGGCGTCCAGGCGCGCCACATCCATCTCGGTCATGCCGTCCGGCCCGATGAAGGCCATGGGCTTGAACCGGGCCCCCCAGCGGACCTCGTCGGCGGTGTAGGACGTCCGAGCGTAGATGGTCTGCGAGAAGGTGTCGTCGAAGGCCTTGATGAGCACGATGAATTCGGCCTTGGCACGGCGGAGGCCGGCCTCGGTCAGGCCGAACAGTGGGCTGGTCTCATCGATGGGGTGCACGACCGTCCAGCTGGAGGGGAACAGGTGGATCTTCGGACGCTCCAGGGGCAGCAGGATGAAGCGCCGGGTGGTCGAGGCCGGATCCTGGAGGGAGAGACTCAGCGTGGCCTCCACCTCGATGAGCTCGTTGCTGCGCATGTTCACGAGGCGGAACATGAAGCCGTCGAAGCCCCGATAGGGGGCCATCACGGCGAGGTTGCTGAACCGCAGGCACGCCTGGGGCCGGGAGAACCGTCCGTAGAGGAGGCCGGTAGCCAGGGCGAAGCTCAGGAGGCCCAGGAGGGATTCCAGCGCGGCGACCGCGTTGGCGAGGAACCCCTGGGGGCTGATGTGGCCGTAGCCCACCGTGGTGAGGGTCTGGGCGCTGAAGAAGAACGCGTCCTGCAGCCGCTCCCGGAACGCCATCCCCCCCTGGCGGGTGAACTGTTCCATGCCGATGCCCAGGTACATCAAGGCGAAGATCGCATTGGTGGCGAGAAAGGCCAGGAACAACAGCCCCAGGAAACGCCCCCAGCCCATGGTGATGAGATGGTGGTAGAGGTCGTAAAGGCGGAAACGTGGCAGGCCCAGGCGGCGGACGTTGAAGGAGCCGTCCTTGTTGACTCCGCGTTCACGGCCGGCCTGGAGGCCCAGGCCCAGGTCGTCATCGATGGGCGTTCGGCGGAGGTGGGAGTCCATGGTGTCCTGAAAAGAGGAAATCCCTGAGTGTAGCCTCCAGAATCAGTTCTGGGCCTCCGGGGCTTGATCTGATCCGGCCGCAGGACTCACCATGGGCAGCGGCCGTCCAGGGGCACCCCTGGATGTCCCCCAACCGATATCAGAGCGACACGGTGAATCGAGCCTTCATCAAGGATCCGGATGACGCGGGGCGCCCCGAAGTCCTCCCCGATCGGCCCCAGAGCCCCCACACGAACTATGTGACGCCCGCCGGATTGCGGCAGCTGCAGGACGTGAAGGAGGACCTGGAGGCCCGCCAGGGCTTGCTGCTGGCGGAGGGCAAGCTGGCCAACCCCCAGGAGCTGGCCATCGTCCAGCGCGACCTGCGCTACTACCAGGAGCGCCTGAACCGCGCCGTTCTGGTGACCCCCGATGGCAAGTCGAGGGACCGGGTGCACTTCGGGGCCACCGTGGAGGTTTGCGACGAAGCCGGCGTCATCACGACGTACACCCTCGTCGGCGAGGACGAAGCCGATCCCTCCCGGGGGAAGGTCAGCTGGGTCTCGCCGCTGGGCGAGGCTCTGCTGAACGCCGAATCCGGCGACGAGGTCGTGTGGCGGCGACCTGCCGGGACGATGCGGCTGGAGGTCCTCAGTGTCCGCTCGGGCGCACCGGAGTGATCTGCGCCAGGTCTTAGGGCTTTGCCTTCAACGCCCCGAGCAGCATGTCCGCCAGGGGACGGATGCGGCCGGGTTCGCTGAGGTAGGCGCCGCGGGCGGCCACGAGGCGGGCGGAGGAGCGGCCGAGGATGGCCGTCTCCACGAGACCGTGGGCCTTGAGGGTGCCGCCAGTCTGCACCAGGTCCACGATGGCGTCCGCCAGGCCCAGCAGGGGCGCCAGCTCCGCGCTGCTGCTCAGGGGCACCAGCTCGGCGGTGAGGTCCTCCCGGGCCAGCCAGGCCTCGGTGGCCTTCGGGAACTTGGTGGCCAGGCGCAGGTGGGGCTTGGCGCGCAGGTCATCCAGACTGACGCCCGCCTTTGCGCAGAGCGACAGGCGGCAGGCGCCGAAGCCCAGGTCCGCCAGCTCCAAAAGGTCCATGTCCATCTCGTCGAGGGTGTCCGAGCCCACGATGCCCAGCGAGGCGACGCCAGCCGCCACGTAGCGTGGCAGGTCCGCGCCCTTGAGCAGGAGGGCCGCCACGCCGGGGGTGGCGGTGGGGATGCGCAGGACGCGGGATTTCAGGGCCGCCGCGTCGAGGGCCAGGGGTGTGCCCGCCAGCAGGGGCACCAGCTCGTCGCCGAGCCGGCCTTTGGGGAAGGCGATGAGCAGGGTCTGGTTCATCGGGGTTCCTCGAACAGGTCGGGGCGGGTGACGGCCAGGTCGAGCAGACGCGACAGACGAACACAGAAGCCCGCGGCCTGCCAGGGCCGGCCCAAGCCCGGGAAGAGGCGGTCGTAGCGACCGCCCGCCGCCAGTTCCTGCTGGGCGCCGGGGGCCCACAGGCGCAGGGTGGGGCCCGTGTAGAAGCCGAGACCAGCCACGTCCGCCAGATCCACCCTCAGCTCGAGGTTGGGCGGGAGGATGGGCAGGAGGGCCTGGAGGGCACGGTCCATGTGGTGCATTTCCTCCTCCAGCAGGGTCGCGTAGGGGCTGGAGGCCAGGGCGCCCAGGGTTCCGGGGCCGTCGAGCTCAGAGAGCAGGGCTTCGGCGTGGGCCGTCAGCCGTGCGGCAGAAGGATGGCCGTCCAGGGCCTCCCGCACCCGGTGGGGGGCGCGACGGGAGAGGGCTGCCACCACGGCGTCTGCCAGCTCACCGAACAGGCCTTCGGCCTCCAGGGGGCGGCGCACCAGCGCCGCGTTCCCCAGGTGGAGGATGGCGCTCTTCAGGCCCAGGAGGCCAGGCACGGCCATCAGCATCCGGGCCAGCTCCACGTCGGCCTCGGCGGCGGGCTCGCCCTCGGGCTGGATGCGCTCGCAGCCCACCTCGAAACGTTCCACCGCCTCCCAAGGTTGCACGGGCCGCCGGAACACGGCGCCGGCATAGGCCACGCGGTCCGGCGGCGCGGGGAAGGTGCGGGTGAGGAGGCCCGCCAGGGCCACGGTGAAGTCCCAGCGGAGGGCCACCAGATCGTCGCCGTCGAAGAAGCGCAGGGCGCCTTCGGGCACCGTTTCGCGCAGGACGAGCGAGGGGTGCAGCTCGCGGTAGCCGTGGGCCGCGAAGTGGCCCATGAGGGCGTCTTCCCAGCGGCGGAGCCGGGCGGCGGAGTTGAAGAGCAGGTCGGGGAAGTGGGGTGTGCGGACGGCCATCAGGCAGGCCCTCCCGTGCGGTCGGCGTGGCGGCGGTGGAGCACCTCCACCACGTCCAGCAGGCTGGCGCCACGCTCCAGCAGGAGCATGTCGAGGTGGAACAGCAGGTCCGCGGCCTCGCCGAGGAACTCGCCGCGGTTGTCGTTCTTGGCGGCGATGACCACCTCGCCTGCCTCCTCCACCACCTTCTTGGCAATGCGGTCCACGCCCTGGGCGAAGAGCTTCTGGGTGTAGCTGCCGTCCACATCCGCCAGCGCCTTGCGGGAGGTCAGCAGAGCTTCGAGGCGTCCAAGCCAGGGAAGGGTGGCGGGCCAGGGCCCGGGGGCCTGGCCTCCTTCGGGAGCGGCATCGAAGCAGCTGCGGGTGCCGCGATGGCAGCTCGGGCCCTCGGGCTCCGCGAGGATGAGCAGGGCATCCGAATCGCAGTCCGGGCGGATCTGGACCACCTGGAGCCGGTTCCCGCTGCTTTCGCCCTTCACCCAGAGCGCCTGGCGGGAGCGGCTCCAGAAGGTGACGAAGCCGGTGTCGAGGGTGAGCTGGAGGGCCTCGCGGTTGAGCCAGGCCACCATGCGCACCTCGCCGGCGCGATCCTGCACGATGCCGGGGATGAGGTCTTGGGAGTCGTAGCGGAGCGTGTCGAGGTCCATGTCAGATCCGGATGGAGAGGCCCTGCTGGGTGAGGTAGGCCTTGAGGCGGGGGATGGGCAGGATGCCCTCGTGGAAGAGCGTGGCGGCCAGCACGGCGTCGGCGCCGTGCTCCAGGGCCTCCAGGAAGTGGACCTCCTGGCCGGCGCCGCCGGAGGCGATGAGAGGGATGGGCAGCTCTGAGGCCAGGTCCAGCAGCGGCAGGTCGAAGCCGTCGCCGGTGCCGTCCTGGTCCATGGAGGTGAGCAGGATCTCGCCCGCGCCGAGGTCGTTGAGCTCCCAGAGCCATTCCACGGCCGCCCGCTCCGTGGGCGCGGTGCCGCCCTTGAGGTAGACGCGCCAGCCCAGGTCGGCGTCGCGCTTGACGTCCACGGCGGCCACCACGCATTGGCTTCCGAAGGCATCCGCGAGCTCGGCCACGAGCTCCGGGCGGAGGGCGGCGGCCGTGTTCACGGCCACCTTGTCGGCGCCGGCGCGCAGCAGGCTTCGGGCGTCGTCCACGCTGGAGACGCCACCGCCCACGGTGAAGGGGATGCTCAGCTCCCGCGCCACATCGCGGACCCAGGCTTCCCGCGTGCCGCGGTTCTCCAGGGAGGCGGCGATGTCGAGGAAGACCAGCTCGTCCGCGCCCTCCTGGTCGTAGCGCCGGGCCAGCTCGACAGGATGTCCCAGGTCGCGGAGCTGCTTGAACTGGATGCCCTTCACCACGCGGCCGTTCTTCACGTCGAGGCAGGGGATGACGCGCTTGGCGGGCATCAGGCGCCTCCTTCCAGAGCGGTCCGTGTGCGGGGATCCTCCAGGGGGATGTGCCCCTCCATGAGGGCCTTGCCGCTGATGGCCCCCACCACGCCGGGCAACGCGGCCAGGGCCGGGAGGTCCGAGAGGTCCTTCACACCGCCGGAGGCCTGAACGCGGAAGCCCTCTCGGGCGACCCAGGCAGCGGCTTCGAGTCCTGGCCCCTCCAGCGTCCCGTCGCGGCTCACGTCGGTGACGAGGGCCCGGTCAAAGCCCAGGGTGAGCAGGGCCTCGAACACGTCTGTGGATTCGCAGGCACTGTCGGTCTGCCAGCCCCGGGTGACGATGCGCTGGCCCTTGAGGTCCAGGGCGGCCACGATGCGGTCGCCCGGGAGGCCCCGCAGGGCGGAGGGCTGTTCCACCGCGAGGGTGCCCACCACGGCGTCGAAGCCCAGGGCCAGCACCGCCTCGATGGCGGCCCGGTCCCGCAGGCCACCCCCCAGCTGGAAGCGCACCTGGGGGAAGCGGGCGGGGAAGCTGGTGAAGGTGCCCTGGCGGGGGCCGCCAAAGGCTCCGTCCAGGTCCACCAGGTGGATGCGGCGGGCGCCGGCCTCGATCAATTGCTCCACCCAGGCTTCGGGCGTGAAGCCGTAGAAGGTGGCCTGGCTGCGGTCGCCATGACGCAGCCGCACCAGGCGGCCCTGCATCAGGTCCATGCTCGGGATCAGCTGCATGGCGCCTCCTGAGCGGCAGCGCCCATCCAGGCGAGCGCGGCGCGGAGCAGCCTCAGGCCGTCGGGCCCGGACTTCTCGGGGTGGGGCTGGAAGCCCATCACGCGACCCCGGGCCTCCGCCGCCGTGAAGGGGCGGCCGTGCTCGGCGACGAGCAAGGTGTCGTCCGTGGGCTCCAGGGCATAGCTGTGCACGAAGTAGAGCCAGGCGCCGGAGGCGTCTGGAAGGGCCGGGTGGGGGCGGGCCTGGCGCACCTGGCACCAGCCCATGTTCGGGACTTTCACGCCGGGGCCCAGGCGCCGCACCAGGCCGGGGATCAGGCCGAGCCCTGGGATGCCGGGGGCCTCCTCGCTGCCTTCGGCCAGCAGCTGGAGGCCCAGGCAGATGCCCAGCAGGGGGCGGCCGCCGGCCACCAGGCCCGGCAGCTCGGACCACCAGCCCCGCTCCCGGAGGGAGCGCTGGGCCGCCTCAAAGTGGCCCACGCCGGGCAGCACGACGGGGCCGGACGCCGCGGCCTGATCAGGCGAGGCCGCCCGGACGTAGCTGAAGCCCAGGCGCTCCAGGGCCCCCTCGAGGGAGGCGAGGTTCCCCGCGTCGTAGTCGATGAGGGTGAGGGCGCTCATGCGGACAGGGTCCCCTTCGTGGAGGGCACCTCCGCGCCTTCGAGGCGGGTGGCCTGGTGCAGGGCTTTGGCCAGGGCCTTGAAGAGGGCCTCGACCTTGTGGTGCGTGTTCACGCCGCGGATGAGGTCCGCGTGGATGGCGAGGCCGCCGCGCATGGCCAGGGCGATGAAGAACTCACGCACCATCTCCACCTGGAAGCCGTCGCCGAGGATGATCGGCGGCAAGTCCGCGTGGAATTCGCACCAGGGCCGTCCCGAGAGGTCCACGACCACGCGGGCCAGGGCCTCGTCGAGCGGCACGTAGGCGTGGGCGAAGCGGGCCAGGCCGGCCCGATCGCCCAGGGCGGACTTCAGGGCGTCCCCCAGGCAGAGGCCCACGTCCTCCACCAGGTGATGGCTGTCCACGGGCAGGTCGCCGGTGGCCTCCACCTCGAGGCCGAAGCCGCCGTGCCTCGCCAGCTGCATCAGCATGTGGTCGAAGTAGCCCAGGCCCGTGCGGATGCGGGCCTCGCCTCCATCCAGGGAGAGGCTCAGCTTCACCTGGGTCTCGGTGGTGGCGCGGGTCAGGGTGGCAGTTCTCATGGCTTCTCCTGGGTCAGCGTGGGCAGCAGGCCGCGCAGGGTCACGGATTGGACATCTCCTGTCGCGGCAAAGCGGGCCCGGTCTGGGCCCACGGCCGCAAAGCGCCAGGCCACTTCGGGTTTCAGCTCGGCGGCGGCGCGCAGGCAGCGGGCATCATCAATGGTGTCTCCCGCGAAGACGACTTCCTCCGCCCGGTAGGCGTCCGCCAGCTGGAGCAGGCCCGCGGGCTCGGGCTTGCGCAGGTGGGGCGCGGCGTCGCAGACGGCGGGCAGCGAGAAGCCCAGCACCTTCCAGGCCAAGTCCAGCTCTTCGGGCGGCCGCCCGGTGAGCACCGCCAGCTCCCAGCCCGTGGCCTGCAGCTCGGTCAGGTCCACCAGGGGGCGCTCTAGGCGGATGGTGTCCGCATAGTGCTTCTGCACCACGACCTGCGCCGCGGGCTCCAGGGCTTCCGTCCGCGTGTCGAGCTCCGGGAAGCCGCGGCCGTCCGCCGCTTCGATCACGGGCTGGAGGTCCACGTCGCCATGCACTTCGGCCAGGGCCAGAGCACCGGCCGCGAGCCGGAAGTCGTTGTTGTAGCCCCCCAGGCGCTTGAAGGCTCGGTAGGCCCCATCGGACCAGGGCAGGGAAGGCCGCAGCTCCGCCAGGGTCCGGGCCACGGCCTCCAGGAAGCTGCGGTCGGCGTCGATGAGCACGCCGTCGATGTCCAGGACCAGCAGGCGACGGCGCGGTCGCGGCTCGGGCCTCGGCAGCGCCGCGCCCAGGACCGCGGCCACGCGGGCGGTATCCGGTTCCGTGCCGATGGTGACCCGCGCGGCACCGGTTCCGGGAAGGCGGCGCACCTTGATGCCCGCGGCCTCCAGGGCATCCGAGGGATCCGGCGTCACGTGGAGAAAGTTGCCGGCGCTGGGGGCGGCGCGGTGCGCAGGCAGGGAGGCGGCCAGGGAGGCGGAGAGGCGGTCGCGCCGCTCCGGCAGGGCCCGCACCGCGGGTTCGAAGGCCGGCGCGAAGTCCAGGGCCACGTCCAGGGCCTCCAGGCTGGCGGAGGGGATGGAGTAGGGCAGCTGCAGGGTGGCCAGCTTCGAAACCAGGGCGGGGTCGCCCAGGAGGTAGCCCAGGCGCCAGGAGGCGGAGGCCAGCGCCTTGCTGAAGGTCCGCAGCAGCACCACATTCGGATAGCGGTCCACGGCCAGGCGGTGGGTGGCCGGGGCGAACTCCGCGTAGGCCTCGTCCATCACCACCAGGGGGGGCACCGGACGAGCTGCGGCGGCGGCCAGCAGCGCTTCCAGTTCCTCTGGCGATACCCAGGCGCCCGTGGGGTTGTTGGGCAGGGTCAGCCAGATCTGGCGGCAGTCGAGCGCCTCGAACCAGGGCTCCAGCGGAAAGCCCGTGCTCTGGGGGATCTTCCGCACCTGGCCGCCGTTCCGGCGAACCAGCATGGGGTAGAGGCTGAAGCCCGGATCCGGGATGGCCACCGTGTCGCCGAAGCTCAGGCCCGCCATGGCCACGTGGTCGAGCAGGGCCCCGCTGGAGGGACCCAGGAGCAGGCCGCCCTCGGGCGCGCCCACGCGCTTCCGCAGGCGCTCGGTGAGTTCCTCCTGGCGCTCGGGGTAGAGGTTGAAAGGCATGGACTGGAGCCGCGCCAGCAGCGCTTCGCGGGCCTCGGTCGGCCAGTCGGACCCGGCCTCGTTCATGTGCAGGCGGAGGCCGGTGGGCGGCTCGGGAGGCCGCCGATAGGCGGGCAGGTCGGCGAGGTCAGGTCGGAGGAAGGACATGGGCGACTCGGGATGAGAGTAGGAGAAAACCAGGCCTCTTGGGAGAAGAAGCGGAACGGAGCGCTCGGCGAGGAGGCGCTCCCTAGGGGTGGTGATGGCCGCGCAGGCCGGCGCTGCGGCCGTGGTGGGTGAGGCCTTCGGCCTCCGCCAGCTTCTCGACCCAGGGGGACATGGCGGCCGCGTCGGCGGCGGAGAGCCGCAGCAGGCTCTGGCGCTTGAGGAAGGTGGCCACGCCCAGGGGGCTGGTGTGGCGGGCGCTGCGGCCCGTGGGCAGCACGTGGTTGGGCCCGGCGCCGTAGTCGCCGAAGGCCTCGGCGCTGGCGCTGCCGATGAACACGGCTCCGGCGGTGGTCAGCGAGGGCAGCCACACTTCCGGGTCGCGGACGCAGAGCTCCAGGTGCTCCGGCGCCCAGGCCTGTGCCAGGGCGATGGCCAGGCCGCGCTCGGCGCAGACCAGCCGCCCGTGCGTTCCCAGGCTCTGCTCAAGGATGACGCGGCGGGGCGAAGCGGCCACTCGGGTCTGAAGTTCGGCCTCCACCGCTTTGAGCAGGGCGCGGTCGGCACTCACCAGAACGGCTGCGGCGTCGGGGTCGTGCTCGGCCTGGGCCATGAGATCCTCGGCGAGCCAGGCGGGATCGGCGCTGCTGTCCGCGATCACCAGCAGCTCCGTGGGGCCCGCCAGGGCATCAATGCCGCAGGTGCCGATGAGCTGGCGCTTGGCTTCGGCCACGAAGCGGTTGCCGGGGCCGGCGATCAGGTCCACGGCGGGTTCCCCGAAGGCCAGCCAACCAAGGGCCTGGGCACCACCGAAGGGGTAGAGCTCCGTGAGGCCCAGTTCTGCGGCGCAAGCCAGCACGAGCGGATCCACGCCCCAGGCGCCGGGCAAGGTGGGTTGTGCCTTGGGCGGCGTCACACCGACGATGCGGCTGACCCCGGCCACCTGGGCGGGGATGACGGTCATCGCCAGGGTGGAGGGGTAGAACGCGCGGCCGCCGGGGATGTAGACGCCGGCCGTCCTGAGCGGGCACCAGCGCTCCCCCACCGTGCCGCCTTCAGGCAGCGGGAGCTCAAGGTCGCGCAGGCAGCCTCGCTGACCCTCGGCGAAGCGCCGGACATGCCCGATCATCTCCCGGAGGGCCGCCATGAGATCGGGCCGTTCCTGCTCCAGCCGCAGGCGGGCCGACTCCAGGACCACGGTGGGAATCCGCAGCGCGGCGGGATCCAGGTCCACGCCATCCAGGCGCCGGGTCCAGGCAAGGACGGCGTCGAGGCCCTCCCGGCGAACCTCCGCCAGGATGCCCGTGACGGACCTCCGCGTGTCCTCCTCCGTCTCTCCGCTACGCGCCAGGGTGGCGATCCACCCGGGCACCGCTGCCCGGTCGGTCAGGTCACTGGAAGAGATGAAGCAACACCTGTGCACCTCATGGGTGAAGAACAAAGCGTGGCATCTGGGGAACGAATGTGCAAGCCGGAACCATGCGAGGCAGATTCTTTCCAGTGACGGATCATTGCGGCCACCCATCTTCAGCGCCTAGCATCGAGGGGTATGGCGCGCCGGGCGCCACTGCGCGGGGCCATGCCACCATGACCAACCTGGACGACCAGATCAAGGAGACCCTGGTCTTCATAGCGCAGCGGGGCTGGGCAGGTTCGCAGTTGGCCTTCTTCCCCGCACTGGCGAAGTTCCTCGGTGAGAAGCTGGAAGTGGAGTACGCCCTGATCGACGAGCTCCTTCCGGACCAGAGGCGAGCCCGTACACTGGGGCTCTATGCCGCAGGTGAGATCCTTCCGGACCTGGAGTACGACCTACGGGGGACGCCCTGCGAGAACGTCATGGGCAAGACCCTGTGCTGCTATCCCAGCAACATCCGGCAGCTGTTTCCCGAGGATCTGCTGCTGCGGGACATGGCCGCGGAATGCTATCTCGGAATCCCACTGTGGGATTCACGAGGGGAGCCGATCGGCCTGATCGCGGTGATGGGCCGGGGACCTCTCGTCGACCGTGATCTGGCCGAATCCCTCCTGCAGCTGGTGGCCGTGCATTGTGCCCACGAACTGGAGCTCAAGCGGGCAGAGGAGGCTGAGCGGCGGGTCCGGGCAGAACTGCTGCGGCACCAGAAGCTCGAATCCGTCGGCAGCCTCGCCAGCGGCGTGGCCCACGACATGAACAACGTGCTGGCCGCCATCTTGGGGCTGGCCACGGTTCTCAGGAACCGCCTGGAGGGCGACGCTGCTTCGGTCCGGGACCTCGACCTCTTGCTGAAAGCCGTCCTTCGGGGGCGGACTCTGGTGAAGGGCCTCACGGATTTCGCCCGCGACGGTCTGAAGGACGCCATCCCGGTGGACTTGAACCAGATCCTGCGGCAGGAGGCGGAGTTGATGTCCCGTGCCGCTCCCAACCGGGTGGAGCTGGTGCTGGCCCTGGATGAGTCTGCGCCAGAGGCGCTGGGGGAACCATCCTCCCTTGCCAATGTGGTAATGAACCTGTGTGTAAATGCCATGGACGCCATGCCGACCGGTGGCCGCCTGACCCTCCGATCACGGAACCTGGATGACGCCGGGGTGGAGGTGTCGGTGGAGGACACGGGCCATGGCATGAGCCCGGAGATCATGGCCAAGGCCCTGGATCCCTACTTCACCACCAAGCCCCTCGGGAAGGGCACGGGGCTCGGGCTCTCCATCGTCTATGGCGTGATGAAGGCCCATGGCGGCACCTGCGAGCTCAGGAGCGAACCGGGCCGCGGCACGACCGCAGTGCTCCACTTCCCACCCTTGGCACGGGCCCCCCGCAAGCCAGCAGAGCCGACCTCGCACCGGGCTCCTGCCGTGAGATCCCTGGGGATCCTCCTCGTGGACGATGAGGAGCTGATCCGCGAATCGACCTCGGCCCTTTTCGAACATGGGGGGCACCGGGTCGAGCTGGCCGCCACTGGGCGCGAGGGTCTGGATCTGCTGCGCGGTGGGCTGGAGGTCGACCTGGTGGTCCTCGACCAGAACATGCCGGGGATGACTGGCGTTGAAACCCTGAAAGAGCTCCGACGGACCCATCCGACCTTGCCGGTGCTCCTCTCCACCGGCCGAGTGGACCACCTGCTGGAAGTCGCCCTGTCTTCGTACCCGGGAGTCTGGCTCCTGAGGAAACCCTTTGATTTCGCCGAACTGAAGGCAGCCCTCAAGACCGCCTGCCCCTGACACCCCAGAAGGTTCAGGCAGGCTGCGCCGCGGCGGTGAGCCCTGCGGGTTGGAAGAAGAAGCGCACACTGGCGGGCTCGGCTTCCTCGGTCCACTCCCAGCAGCTGGGGGTCGCGAGGATGGCCTGGGCCAAAGCGACGTGCAGGGCATGGCCGGCGGCGTGGGCCTCCACGAGGCCCAGCAGGGGCGCGCCGAGCAGCGCCAGGTCGCCCACCAGGTCCAGCATCTTGTGGCGGACGGCTTCGTCCTCGTAGCGCAGGGACTCGTTCAGGGGGCCGTCGGCGCCGAAGACCACGGCGTTGTCGAGGCTGCCGCCCAGGGCCAGGCCGCGGGCGCGCATCAAGTCGATCTCCTGGGCCAGGCAGAACGTGCGAGCGGCGCCCAGTTCCCGGCGGTACTTGTCGGGGGTGAGGCTCAGCTCGCGGCTCTGGCGGCCCAGGGCGGGGATGGGGAAGTCGATGACGTAGCGGAGGCGGAGGCCATCGTAGGGGAGCGCGCGGATCCAGCGGTCGCCGTTCCGGACTTCGATGGGCTGGGTGATCTTCATGAAGCGGCGGCGGCCTTCCAGGCCCTTCACGCCCGCCTGCAGGATGGCCTCCACCCAGGGGGCGGCGCTGCCATCAAGAATGGGAAGCTCCTCGGCGTCCACCTCGATGCGGAGGTGCTCCACTTCCAGGCCCATGAGCGCCGACAGCAGGTGCTCGATGGTCTGGAGGCGCACGCCATCCTTCACCAGGGTGGTGGCCAGCACCAGGTCACCCGCCAGATCCGCCTTGGCGGGGATCGCGGTGCCGGTGGGCGTGTGGACGAACAGAATCCCCGAAGGTTCGGCCACGGGCACCAGGCGCACCGAGCAGGGCCGGTTGCCATGCAGGCCATGGCCCGAGAGGGTGATCTCGCGGCTCAGGGTCTGGGGTGTGGTGCTGCGGGGCATGGTTCGTCCTCGCAGGCAGACAAGCCATTTCTGTGCCGTTATACTAGTCAAATCATTTCATGATTTGGCTTGTTATGAAAAAGGGATGGATGTGGGTCCATCCACCACACACCGTGGTCAGCCTGGCCGGGTGCGCTCCCAGTCCTCGGGGGTGGTGAGCTTCAGGTTGGAGCTGGGGCTGGGGATCAGCTTCACCGCCAGGCCCAGTCGCTCGAGGAGGGCGACGTCATCCGTGGCGTTGAAGCCCGAGGCGTCGGCGGCGCGGAAGGCGTTGAGCCAGGTGCCCAGGCGCGCGATCTGGGGGGTCTGGGCCCGAAAGAAAGCCTCCCGGGGTTCGGTGCCGAGCACCCGACCGTTCTCGTCCACCCGCTTGAGGGTGTCGGTGGAAGGTTCGCCGAGCAGGACGCCGTCGAACTGGTTCAGCGCGTCCAGGGCCTCCCACAACGGAGCCGCCGGAGGGAAGGGCCGGACGGCGTCGTGGATCATGACCGGGGCGAGGGGCTGGTCGGGCAGGGCCCGGAGGGCGGCCCACACGGAGGCCTGCCGGGTGTCGCCACCCGGCACCACCCAGCAGGGCACGCTGAAGGACCAGGAGCGGGTCTCCTCCAGGTGGCTTTCAGGCACGGCCAAGGCGATACCTGCAAGGTGGGGCATGCCGGGGGCCAGGAAGGCTTCCACGGTGGCCTGGAGCAGGGGGCGGCCGCCCCAATCGCGGAACTGCTTGGGCAGGCCG
Source organism: Geothrix alkalitolerans (assembly GCF_022808885.1). NCBI lineage: Bacteria > Pseudomonadati > Acidobacteriota > Holophagae > Holophagales > Holophagaceae > Geothrix > Geothrix alkalitolerans. Next base: position 59,263 of record NZ_JAKZLE010000002.1, read on the forward strand.
CCGCCCATGCGCAGGCCCCGCCCCCCGGCCGGGATGATCAAGTAGGGGTGCAGGTGATCAGGCGTGGCGAGCGCGCTTGGTCCGGGCGCCACGTGGGGGGCCCCGGGGGGGACATCGCGAGCGGAGCGAGCAGGCGGTTCCCCCAGGACCATGTCAGCGCTGACGGGTGATGAAGGGTTCGACACCGCGGTCCTTCATGAGCTTGGCGAGTCGTTCGGCCGCCTGCTCGGCGTCCTGGCGACTGGTGTAGCTGCCCACCCGGACCCGCTTCACGGCCAAGCCGCCGCGGGTGGTGGCGCTCTGGAGCGTCACGACACCGAAGGTGTTTTCAAGTTCACGCGTAAGTGACTCGATATTCTTGGGATCCGAAAGAGCTGCCACCTGGACCACGAAGGGGTCCGCATGGTCGACGGCCGGATCCAGCGCCGTGGGAAGGCCCATGGCATCCACGGACCGCAGGCGGATGCGGGCGGTCCCACGGCCCAGGAACCCCAGGTCCTTGGCGCCCTGCTTGGAGAGGTCCAATACCCTTCCCTTGATGAAGGGGCCGCGATCGTTCACCCGGAAGACCGCACGCTTTCGGTTCTCCAGGTTCTCGACTTCCACGAAGCTGCCCAGGGGAAGGGTGCGGTGGGCGCAGGTGTACTGCTCCGGATCGAATATTTCCCCGCTGGCCGTCTGCCGGCCAGCGAATCCATCGTCATCCCCGCCATACCAGCTGGCCACACCCTCCTCCACGTAGGCCTGGCCATCCGCAGGCCGGGCGCCATCGCGGGAACCGGCGGAGGGGGAGGCGTAGGTCGCCGGGGGACGGGTGCAGTGGAGGGTGAAGCTGAGGGCGACCAGGGTGGCCACCCGAGGGGTGCTCCAGCGCATGACTCTGAGAAACCCGCCTTTGCCTGGGTCCACCGGCGTCGGAGGGTCGAAGGCGATGTGGATCTCGTGGATCCAGAGCGCACAGGCCTTGCTCCAATTGGTGGGATGGAAGGGTGACAGCATCGGGCTCCACAAACAAAGATCAACAGGTCACGTTTAATGGACCAGTTCGTATACATATAAAGTATGGCGAAGCCTAGCCCTTTTGTAAAGGACTGTAAATTGGAATAGGAATATGTGCAACGAAACCGCTGCTTATGCCTATTGCCGGCTGGGGATCTGGTCCACCCTGAACGGCTTGGGACGGTTCCCTTCGGCCAGGAAGGGGGGCGGAAGCCGCCGAGCGGCCGCCAGAGCTGCGGACTCCGATTCATAGGTGCCGAGGAAGATCTGATGGCAGGTGCGTCCGTTCCGCATGGTCATGGGCAGGAGGAAGAGGTCCGGATTCTGACTCCTCAGGAGACTGGCTGCGCGCTGGATCGTATCGCCCTGGCACGCGATTTCCAGGCGCAGGGACCACTTGCCATGGCTGGCGGCGCACAGGGCCAAGCCCTGGCTGTGGGCCAGCTTCCAGTTGCCCGCCTGGATGGCCTTCAGGCGATCAGTCTGGGAGGAAACCGAGGGCTTGGGTGCGGCCTTCGGCTGGGCCGGGGGAATCACCTGGGCCGCCCGGGCTGGTTCGGAAACCGGTTTCGCGTCGGAGTTCGGGGCGGGTTGGGCCTCAGGCTTAGGCTCTGATTTCACCTCGACCCCCGGGGCGGCCTCGGAGATGGGCTGTTCCGGTTTCGGTGCCGGCGCGGGAGGGTTCAGCGGGGAAGGCTTGGCCAGTTTTGGAAGAATGATAGGGTTCCGTTGGTACCACCGCAGACCGCCCCACAGACCCGCGACCAGCAGAAGAATCCCGAACAGGTAGAGGGGGCGTCGGGAGGTCTTCCTGGTTTCAAGTGATTCGAAATCAGGAGGTTCCGTGCTGCCCGCGGCGGTCTGATGGATGGGCAGGGAGCGTTCCTGCGAGAGCGGCGGCTGGAGGCCACCCTGGCCGGCCTCCTCCCATTTGTCCTCTGGGCCCAGCTGGTCCAGGGCTTCGGAGAGGTGCTCCAGGTTCGTGGTGGGGACCTGGCTGGCTTCGATGGCCTGGATCAGGGAGGGGATGGCCGGAGAAGGCGGCGGAACCGGCAATGCCGCGGGGGGCGGCACAGGCGCGATCAGGATGGGTTCCGATTCCGGGGCCCGGGGAGCTTCGGGGGACGACGGGGCCATCTGCAGGCGGGCCCACCCCATCTCCCTCAGGTACAGCGCGAAGGCCCCCAGGCGGAAGGGCTCGACCCCGGCCTCGCGGCTCAAGTCCAGGAGGGTTCGCTGGCCGCCCAGGAGGCCGGGGAGGCGGACCAGGTCGGGGGGGAGGTTGAGCTCGGGAAGGCGCGGAACCTCCAGGGCCACCATCTGGTCCAGCGGGCCCAGTTCCGCCAGCAGGGGCTCGCGATCCTGGAGGTTCAGCACGCCCGCCAGCAGCATGGCGGGGGTATCGAAGGGGAGACGGACCGTGGAGGCATCGAGAGCCTTGGCCTCGAAGGCCGGACGTTCCAGGGTTTCCGCCATGACCGCCCAGACCACCCGCTCGACCTGGGCCCGGGCCACGTCCAGCAGATCCCGTTGGGTGATGAACCCCATTTCAATGAGGTTCCGCCCGATGGACATGGTCGGATTGAGGTTCGCCATGGCGTAGTCGAGCTGGACCTGGGTGAGCTTGCCGCGTTCCACCAGCAGGTGGGTCAGGCGGTCCTGGGGGTGGCTGCTGGCGGCGAACACCACGTTCCCGGCTTCAAAATAGACGATCCGGTTGGGTTCCTGGCCCAGGCGCCAGAGGCCGGTGGCTCCTGTCCGATGCCGGGCGAAGAGGTCCTTGAGGGCTGGAAGGCTCATGAGATCATCCAGCGCTCGAGCTTGAGCTTGCCCACCTTCACCAGGATTGACTGGCCGGACCGCAGCGCCAGCCGCAGGGCTGGATCCCCTGCCTTCTGGCCGTCCAGGCTGACGGCGCCCTGGCCGATGAGGCGCTCGGCCTCCTTGCGGCTGGCGGCCAGGCCGCGGTCCACCAGCAGGCGGCTGAGGGGGACCTCGCCATCCGTGGGGGGCATGGCGACCTCGGGAGCCTCCTCCTGGCTGCGCTCGGAGAACCGGCGCACCCAGCGCTCCTCGGCTTCGCGGCCTGCGGCGGCGCCGTGGAAATCGGACACGATCTGGCGGGCCAGCGCCTTCTTGGCGTCCATGGGATGGCCCTGGCGGAGGACCTCGATTTCGGCGGGGAGTTTGTCCGTGAGCAGCAGGTACCAGTCCCACATGAGGGCGTCGCTGGCGCTCATGGCCTTGCCGAACTGCGTGTCCGGGTCCTCCATGAAGCCGATGTAGTTGCCGAGGGACTTCGACATCTTCTCCACGCCGTCCAGGCCCAGCAGCAGGGGGACCGTGAGCACCACCTGGGGCTTCTGGCCCGACGCCTCCTGGAGGATGCGGCCCTGCATGAGGTTGAAGAGCTGATCATTGCCGCCCAGTTCGACATCCGCCTGGAGGGCCACGGAATCGTAGGCCTGGGTGAGGGGGTAGAGCAGCTCGTGAAGCGAGATGGGCTCGCGGGCCTCCATGCGCTTGGCGAAATCATTGCGTTCCAGCATCTGCGCCACGGTGAACCGCGAGGCCAGGCGGATCCACTGCTCGCCGTGCAGGGGGCCAAGCCACTCGCTGTTGAAGCGCACCTTGGTTTTTTCGGGATCGAGGATCTTGAAGACCTGGGCCTTGTAGGTCTCCGCGTTGGCCAGCACCTCCTCGCGGGACAGGGGCGGACGCGTGGCCTTCTTGCCGGTGGGGTCGCCGATGAGGCCGGTGAAGTCCCCGATGAGGAATGTCACTTCGTGGCCCAGCTTCTGGAACTGGGCCATCTTGCGGATGAGCACGCCGTGTCCCAGGTGCAGGTCGGGCGCTGTGGGATCGAAGCCCGCCTTGATCCGCAGGGGCCGCCCCTCCTTCAGTTTTGCTTCCAGCTGTTCCACCTTGTGGCACGTCACGGTGCCCTTCATGAGCAGGGCGAGGGCGTCAGATACGGATCCGAAAGCGGCGGTCATGCTTGAATCTTGGCGGAAAACCCGCAGATCCTCAATCCAGATCAGTCAGCGGACATCGAGCTCAGCGACCAGGCGCGGACCCCGGTCGCCCGCCTTCCGAGCGCGCTCGAAGGTGACGTAGACGGACCGGCCTCCCTTGGGACTCCACCCCACCTTGACCTGGCTCCCGAAGGTGTGGTTGATCTGCAGGCCGCCATGCTCCATGAGGTCAAAGGTCAGCTCGGCTGGGGCCGGGAGGATCTCCTTGTGCCACCTGGAAGAGGCATCCAGGAATTCGGACTCGGTGGGCCAGGTCTTCGATAGTCCAGGATTGGCACGGTACAAGGCCTGGCAGCCTTCTGGTGTCCGGAGCTGCTCCACCACGGCGCGAAAGTCCTCCCAGTCGGGACGAAGCCGGTCTGCCACGGCGCTCATGGCCCTCTGTTTGAAGCCTTCGGGATCCTTCTTGGCCTTGTTGGCCACATAGGCGACGCCGCCCACGCAGGTCACGAGGGCCACCAGGAAGGCGATGCCGCAGCCCATGGCGACCTTCGCCCAGAGGGGCAGGCCCGGCTTGAGGGGGACGCCGTGTCCGCCGTTGTCCCAGGAGGAATCTGCCATATGGGGCTCCTAGAGCAGGTTGCTCGCCAATTCTGCCAGCTTGCTGCGCTCACCCTTCATCAGGGTGACGTGGCCGGATACATCGAGATGCTTGAAGTGGTCCGCGAGGAAGCTGAGGCCGTTGGTGCTGGAATCCACGTAGGGATTGTCGATCTGGTACGGGTCGCCCGTGAAGATCACCTTGGTGCCTTCCCCGGCGCGTGTGAGGATCGTCTTCACTTCGTGCGGTGTGAGGTTCTGGGCCTCGTCGACCACGAGGTACTGCTTGGGGATGCTGCGGCCCCGGATGTAGGTGAGAGGCTCGACGCTGAGGTAGCCCGCCTCCTCCAACTGGCCGGCGGTCATGGTGCTGCGGCGCCGGGCCTCGGTGTTGGCGGCCACGATGAATTCGAGGTTGTCGTAGATGGGCTGCATGTAGGGTCGCAGCTTCTCGCCCACGTCCCCGGGCAGGTAGCCCAGGTCGCGTCCCATGGGCATGACGGGGCGGCTGACCAGGATCTTGTCGTAGGCCTCGTCATCCACCACCTGCTGCAGGCCTGCGGCGATGGCCAGCAGGGTCTTGCCGGTGCCGGCCTTGCCCACCAGGGTGACCACCTGGACCGTGGGATCCAGCAGGAGCTCCATGGCGAACTGCTGCTCGCGGTTGCGGGGCTTGATCCCCCAGGGATAGGCCTCGATGCGGCGCATGGGCCGGAGAAGGGCCTCGCCGGCCATGAAGCGGGCCAGCGCCGTGTGGCTGGGGTTGGAGCGGTCCATCAAGGTGACGAACTGGTTGGGCTGGAGGTGCAGCTCGGGGTCGGGCGGGAGGCCGCCGTCGTAGAGGAGGTCCACCTGGGCCGGATCCACCTCCCAGCTTTTGTGGCCTGAGTAGAGCTCATCCATCTCCACCCGGTCCGTGGTGTAGTCCTCGGCCAGGATGCCGATGGCGTCGGCCTTGATGCGGAGGTTGGTGTCCTTGGTGACAAGGACCACCTTCTCCTTGGACGTGCCGAGAAGCTGTTTGGCGCAGGCCAGGATCTGGTTGTCGGCCTTGTGCTTGTCCTCGCGGAGGATACCGAGATCCAGGGGGTGGCTCTCCACATCCACCTTCAGGGATCCGCCATCGCCCAAGGCCACGCCGCGGCTGAGGCTGCCGCTGGCCCTGAGCTTGTCCAGCATGCGGGAGATCGTCCGCGCGTTCCGGCCGATCTCGGTCTGGTCTTTCTTGAAATGGTCGATCTCTTCGATGACGACGATGGGCAGCACCACATCGTGTTCCTGGAAGTGGAGGATCGAGTTCGGATCGTGCAGGAGGACGTTCGTATCCAGGACGAAGACTTTCTTGCTGGATGGTGGGACCAAAGAGACCTCCAGGGCTGGCCGGAGCCTACCACCAAGCGGCCGGCCATGCACGGCTGGGAATGGGCCTTTCGTTGGTGGGACAATGTCAGCCCGTTTGGAGACCACCGCATGAGGATCCTCCCCATGGCTCTTGCCATCACCACCGCCCTGTCCGCCCAGACCCCCCTGACTTATCCGCCCACACGGAAAGGCGACGTCGTGGATGATTTCTTCGGCACCAAGGTGGCCGATCCCTACCGCTGGCTGGAGGACGACAACAGCGCCGAGACCAAGGCCTGGGTGGAGGCCCAGAACAAGGTCACCTTCGCCTACCTCGCCCAGATTCCCCAGCGGGCGACGATCCGGGAGCGCATGACCCGCCTCTGGGACTTCGAGAAGTTCAGCGCCCCCTTCAAGCGCGGCGGTCGCTATTTCTACTCCTACAACACCGGCCTCCAGAACCAGTCGGTCCTGTACGTGACGGAGGACCCCAAGGCGAAGGGAAGGGTGCTCCTTGATCCCAACACCCTGAGCAAGGACGGCACCGTGGCCCTCAGCGGCGCGAGCTTCACCGAGGATGGGGGCCTCATGGCCTATTCCGTCTCCGTGGCCGGCTCGGACTGGCAGACCTGGAAGGTGCGGGACGTGGCCACCGGGAAGGATCTCTCCGACGAGATCCGCTGGTCCAAGGCCAGCGGCGCCTCCTGGCTGAAGGATGGCACCGGCTTCTTCTACAGCCGCTACGAGGCCCCGAAGGAAGGCGGAGCGCTCACGGGCGTGAACAACAACCACCTGCTGTACTTCCACAAGCTCGGCACCCCCCAGTCCGAGGACGCGCTCATCTACCAGCGCCCGGATCAGCCCGAGTGGTACCTCGGCGGCACCGTCACGGACGACGGCCGCTGGCTCGTCATCACCGGGAACAAGGGCACCAACCCCGAGACCAGCGTGTTCCTCAAGGACCTCACGAAGCCCGGCAGCCCCGTGGAGCCATTCCTGGACCGCATGGACGCCTCCTATGGCGTGGTCGACAACGAGGGTGACCGCTTCTTCGTCGTCACCAACCAGGGGGCGCCCCGCAACCGGCTGGTGGCCATCCGGAAGGGCCAGACTGAGCCCGCGAACTGGACCGAGATCATTCCCCAGGCCAAGGGCCGGGATGTCCTGGAATCTGTCTCCCTCGTGGGGAACCGCTTCATCGCCACCTGGATGCGCGATGCCCATTCCGCCGTGGAGTTCTATGACATGAAGGGGAAGAAGGCCGGCGCGCTGGCCCTGCCCACCCTGGGAACGGTCACCGGCTTCAGCGGGAGGCGGCAGGACACCGAAACCTTCTACACCTTCGGCAGCTTCGCCTACCCCGGTACCATCTACCGCCTGGACCTGAAGACCGCCAGGAGCACCGTCTTCCGAGCGCCGAAGGTGGCCTTCAAGCCCGCGGACTACGAGGTGGAGCAGGTCTTCTACCCCAGCAAGGACGGCACGAAGATCCCCATGTTCCTGGTGCACAAGAAGGGGATCAAGCTCGACGGCCAGAACCCGACCCTGCTGTACGGCTACGGCGGCTTCAACGTGTCGCTGACGCCTGCCTTCTCCGTCTCGCGGATGGTCTGGCTGGGGATGGGCGGGGTCTACGCCATGCCGAACCTCCGCGGTGGTGGCGAGTACGGCCTCGAGTGGTACGACGCAGGCCGCAAAGACAAGAAGCAGAACGTCTTCGATGACTTCATCGCCGCCGCCGAGTGGCTCATCGCCCACAAGATCACCTCCACACCGAAGCTGGCCATCAACGGCGGCAGCAACGGCGGCCTGCTGGTGGGCGCCTGCCTCACCCAGCGCCCGGACCTCTTCGGTGCCGCGGTGCCGGAGGTGGGCGTGATGGACATGCTGCGCTTCCACAAGTTCACCCTGGGCTGGGGCTGGAAGAGCGACTACGGCAGCAGCGAGACGAAGGAGGGCTTCGAGACCCTCATGAAATACTCGCCCCTGCACACCATCAAGCCCGGCACGAAGTACCCGCCGACGCTCATCACCACGGGCGATCACGACGACCGCGTGGTGCCCGCCCACAGCCATAAGTTCACGGCCACGCTCCAGGCGGCCCAGGCAGGACCCGCGCCCATCCTCACCCGCATCGAGACCAGCGCAGGACATGGCGCAGGCAAGCCCACGGCCAAGGTCATCGAAGAGCGGGCCGATGTGCTGGCCTTCTTGGTGAAGAACCTGGGCATGAAGACCCCCTGATCCGCGATTTTCGATGCGTTTCCTGCAGAAAACATAGTGATGCGAGGTATGCTGGGAGCCTCCCCATGTTTCCGGAGGTTCCCAGATGACCTGCATCCGATCCCGCGCGTGCGCGCTGGCCCTGGCGGCGACTGCCCTCATGGCCCAGGCGCCGCTGAGCTATCCCGCCTCCCGCAAGGCGGACGTGGTGGACGACTACTTCGGCACCAAGGTGGCCGACCCCTATCGCTGGCTGGAGGATGATCACTCCGCCGAGACCGCGGCCTGGGTTGCGGCCCAGAACCAGGTGACCCAGGCCTATCTGGCGCAGATCCCCGAGCGCAAGGCCATCGAGGCCCGGATGACCCGCCTCTGGAACTACGAGAAGTACGGTGCGCCCAGCAAGCACGGGAAGTACTACGTCTACTCCTACAACTCCGGCCTCCAGAACCAGGCCGTGGTCTACCTCACGGAGCGGCTGGAGGAGAAGGGCCGCGTGCTCTTCGATCCCAATGCCCTGAGCCAGGACGGCACCGTGGCCTTGGGTGGGCTGCGCTTCAGCGAGGACGGCGCCTTCGTGGCCTACAGCCTGTCCAAGGGCGGCTCCGACGTGAGCACCTGGAAGGTTCGCACCGTGGCCACGGGCGCGGATCTTCCGGATGCCTTCCCGGCCGGGCGCATGGCTGTCAACGACTGGGCCAAGGACGGCAGCGGGTTCTACTACACCGATTATCCCAAAGTGGCGGCCGGCAAGGCCCTGACCGCCGTCTACAAGAACCAGAAGCTGTTCTTCCACAAGCTGGGCGATCCCGCCGGGAAGGACGCGGTGGTCTACGAGCGTCCCGATCAGCCGGACTGGGGCTTCGGCGCGCAGGTCACCGACGACGGCCACTGGCTCGTCATCTTCCAGCGCCAGGGCACTGAGCGGAAGAACCGCGTCTTCCTGAAAGACCTCCGCAAGGCCGGCAGTCCCGTCGTGCCGCTCTTCGACAAGTACGACGGATCCTATTCCATCCTTGGCAATGACGGCGACACGTTCTACGTGCACACCGACGCCGGCGCGCCGCGCCATCGCATCGTGGCCGTGGAATTGAGGGACCCGAGCCCGAAGGCCTGGCGAACCATCGTCCCTGAAGGGAAGGGTCGGGACGTCCTGGCGGGAGCTGATCTGTTCGGCGATACCCTGGCCATCACCTGGAAGGTGGATGCCCTCAACGTGGTGAAGCTCTATGACCTGAAGGGCCGGTTTCTCAAGGAGATCAAGCCGGAGGGGCTCGGCAACCTCAGCGGCTTCAACGGCCGCCGCCAGGACACCGAGACCTTCTACACCTTCACTTCCTACAACCAGCCGCCCACGCTCTACCGCTACGACCTGAAGACCGGCAAGAGCACGGTGTTCCGCCAGCCCAAGGTGGACATCAAGCCCGCCGAGTACGAGGTGAAGGAAGTCTTCTATCCCAGCAAGGACGGAACGAAAGTGCCGATGTTCCTCGCCTACAAGAAGGGGCTGAAGCTGGATGGCACCAACCCCACGCTCCTCTACGCCTACGGCGGCTTCAACATCGCCCAGTCCCCCGGCTACTCGCCCATTTCACAGGTCTGGATGGAGATGGGCGGCGTCTACGCCGTGGCCTGCCTCCGGGGTGGCAGCGAGTACGGCAAGGAATGGTGGGAAGCCGGCAAGCGGGAGAAGAAGCAGAACGTCTTCGACGACTTCATCGCCGCCGCCGAGTGGCTCATCTCGCAGAAGTACACCAGCACCCCCCGGCTCGCCATCCAGGGCGGTTCCAACGGCGGCCTGCTGGTGGGCGCCTGCATGACGCAGCGCCCGGATCTCTTCGGCGCCGCCCTGCCCGCCGTTGGCGTCATGGACATGCTGCGGTACCACACCTTCACCATCGGGTGGATGTGGAAGAGCGACTACATGTCCAGCGACACGCCGGAGGGTTTCGCCAACCTCATCAAGTACTCGCCACTCCACAACCTGAAGCCCGGCGTGAAGTACCCCCCGACGCTGGTGACCACAGGCGACCACGACGACCGCGTGGTGCCCGCCCACAGCCACAAGTTCATCGCCACCCTCCAGGCCGATCAGGCTGGCCCCGCCCCGGTCCTCACCCGCATCGAGACCAACGCGGGCCATGGCGCTGGCAAGCCCACCCGCAAGCTCATCGCCGAGCGCGCCGATCTGTGGGCCTTCCTCGTCAAGAACCTCCACATGAAGCTGCCCTCCGGCTTCCTCCAGTAGTTGATTCCAGCGGCCTCCCAGGGCAAACTGGGAGGCCAGCGCCAACTTAGCTCAGCTGGTAGAGCAGCTGATTCGTAATCAGCAGGTCGCAGGTTCGAATCCTGTAGTTGGCTCCAGAGAAAAGGGCCCCCCGCACGCGGGGGGCCCTTTTCTCTGGAGTAATCCCTTCGGGATTCGAACCTGCCCCCGCGACGCATGCCTCGCGAGGATCTGAGGTCCAGTGGGACCGCCCGAGGCGCGACTGGATGTCGCGCCGCAGAAGGCCGGCGCCCGGCGTAGCCGGGTGCGGTTCGAATCCCGCTGGAGTAGGTCAGCGCCCCCCCCCCTCAAATCCGAAGCGGGACCTGCACCCGGCAAAGCCAGGCGCCGGTTCGAACCCCGCTGAGTGGGTCGGCCTCCTGCTGCAGACCGACTTGGCCGACGGGCAGGCAATTCCCGTGTGATGGAAGCGATTTAGGGCGGACCCTACCTTCTTGCCGTATATTTCTAGCCGGGAGGGGACCCGAAGATGAATCGACGGATCAGTCAGAGCCCCTTGAATTACGATCGCGAAGCCGGAACCGAGCGACGTGCCCTGCGCTCTCGAGACGACCGCCGTCGGCACAGCCCCGCGCTCCGGATCTTCTTCATCCCCCTGGGCCTGCTGGTGCAGAAGCTGCGCACTCGCACCCTGGTTGTCTTCTGAACGGCGGGTCCTAGGACTTCACGACCCCGTCGACGTACACCCAGCGGCCGTTCTCCCGGGCGAAGGTGCTGGTTTCGATGTGGAGGGTGCGGCGTCCGTTGGCCTGGAGGCTGGCGTGGAAGGTGACCACGCCGGTGTCGTCGCCCTTGGCGCCCTTCTCCCTGCTGATGATCTTGAGCCCCACGCAGCTCACGGACTTGCAGTACTGCAGCAGCTCGTCGCGGTTCTCCTCGTCCCGCTTGGCCTCGGGTCGGGTGGCGATGAGGTAGTCCACCTTGCCAAGGGCGTAGGCGGAAAAGCGGGAGCGCATCAGGGCCTCCGCCGTCTCCGGCGCGGCCGTGCCCGCATGGAAGGGGCCGCAGCAGCGGTCATAGGGCTTTTTGGACGTGCAGGGGCAGGGACGGGACATGGTCAGCCCTTCATCGGGATGTGCAGGCCGATGGCTTCGGCGTGGTCGCGGGCGCTCTCGTAGCCGGCGTCGGCGTGGCGGAAGACGCCCATGGCGGGGTCGTTCCAGAGGACTCGGGCGATGCAGCGGTCGGCGCGCTCGGTGCCGTCGGCCACGATGACCACGCCGCTGTGCTGGCTGTAGCCCATGCCCACGCCGCCGCCGTGGTGGAAGCTCACCCAGGAGGCGCCTCCTCCCACGGCGGTCATGGCGTTCAGCAACGGCCAGTCGCTCACGGCATCGGAACCATCCTTCATAGCCTCCGTTTCGCGGTTGGGGCTTGCCACGCTGCCGCTGTCGAGATGGTCGCGGCCGATGACGATGGGGGCCTTCACCTTGCCGGTCCTTACCAGCTCGTTGAACTTGAGGCCCGCCAGGTGGCGTTCGCCGGCGCCGATCCAGCAGATGCGCGCGGGCAGGCCCTGGAAGGCGATCCTCTCCTTGGCGGCCTTCAGCCAGCGGATCATTCCCTCGTTCTGGGGGAACAGCTCCATCATGGCGGCGTCGGTGACTGCAATGTCCTCGGGATCACCCGAGAGGGCCGCCCAGCGGAAGGGACCGATGCCCTTGCAGAAGAGCGGCCGGATGAAGGCGGGCACGAACCCCGGGAAGGCGAAGGCGTTCCCGCAGCCGGCGCGCTGGGCCTGGGCACGGATGTTGTTGCCGTAGTCGAAGGTGACGGCGCCGCGGCACTGGAACTCGATCATGGCCTCCACGTGGGTGCGCATGGACGAGAGTGCGCGCTGCACATAGGCCTCGGGCTGGTCCTTCCGCATCGCGGCGGCCTGCTCCAGGCTGAGGCCCGCGGGGATGTAGCCGTTGTACTCGTCGTGGGCGCTGGTCTGGTCGGTGACGAGGTCCGGCTGGAAGCCGCGCTTCAGGATCTCGGGCAGCACCTCGGCGGCGTTCCCCAGCAGGCCGATGCTGCGGGCCTCGTGGGCGTCCACGTACTGCTGGACCAGCGCCAGGGCGGTGTCAAGGTTGTCCGTCCACTCGTCGAGGTAGCGGGTATCCAGTCGCTTCTGGATGCGGGTCTGGTCCACTTCGACGCAGAGGGCGACGCCGCCGTTCATGGTGACGGCCAGGGGCTGGGCGCCGCCCATGCCGCCCAGGCCGGCGGTCAGCGTCCAGGTGCCGGCCAGCGTGCCCTTGAAGTGCTGGCGGGCCGCCTCGGCGAAGGTCTCGTAGGTGCCCTGCACGATGCCCTGGCTGCCGATGTAGATCCAGCTCCCGGCCGTCATCTGGCCGTACATCATGAGGCCCTTCTGGTCGAGCTCGCGGAAGTGTTCCCAGGTGGCCCACTTGGGCACCAGATTGGAGTTCGCGATGAGGACGCGGGGCGCGTCGGGGTGGGTCTTCACCACGCCCACGGGCTTCCCGCTCTGCACCAGCAGCGTCTCGTCGTCGTTCAGGTGCTTCAGCTCCTTCACGATGGCATGGAAGCAGTCCCAATTGCGGGCCGCCTTGCCCAGGCCGCCATAGACCACCAGGTCCTCGGGGCGCTCGGCCACCTCGGGATCCAGGTTGTTCATGAGCATCCGCAGGGCCGCCTCCTGCACCCAGCCCTTGCAGTGCAGGTGGGTGCCGCGGGGCGCGGAGAGGACGGGGGCTTCGGATGCGGTGGTCATGGGGGACTCCGACGGAGGGCCCCTAGTTTCCCACGGCCCGCCCGGGACGGCGATCAAGACCGTCGGAGGAGAGCCAGGGCCCGTTGCAGATCGGCCCGCATGGCCGCCGGGGAATCCGTATGGTGGACGCTCCCGTGCCCCGGCAGCACCCAGGTGAACTCGAAGGTGAGCAGTCTTTCCAGACTGTCAAGCTGTTGTGCCCAGGAGTGCCAGTTATAGGTGCGGGACGCGGAGAGTCGCCCCTGGACCGGGTTCCACCACAGGTGGTCGCCGGTGAAGAGGTTGTCCCGGTGCAGCAGGCACACGCTCCCGGCCGTGTGGCCCGGGGTGGGGATGAGGAGAAGGTCCTCCGCCAGCGGGATGGGCTCGTCGCCGTCCACCGGGTGCTCCAGTCCGGTGAAGCCGTCCGCCACGTGCATGATCCGTTCGCACTGGAACCGGGCGTGGTAGGCCGCATGGTCGGCCACATCGTCCTTGTGGCTGAGGACCATCATCGCGACTCCCCCCAAAGCCTCCAGGTTCTTCATGAGCGGTTCAGAGGCCCGGGGGGAATCCACCAGCACGTTGCCCCCGGGCCGCCGGATCAGGTAACTCCAGGCGCCGAAGCTCTTCTCGCTGGTGTAGCCGCAGAAATAGACGTCTTCCGCCACGGGATGCGGAAAGGCCTTGGTGGCCGCGGGAACACTGGTCCTGTCGTCGGTCCCGATGGAGCCCACGGGGCAGGCCACCAGGGCCATGGAAGCTCGAAGGCGCGCCTCGGTATCGCCTGGCTGCGCATGCACCCGCGCCCGGTCATCTCCGCCCGCGAAGGTTTCCGGGGCGAACTGATAGCAGGTGCCGCAGTCGATGCAGGTGCGGTCCACGAAAAAGGGGCCGGGGACATTGTCAGCTGGGACATCCGTGCGGCGGGCCATGGCGCCTCCCGTCTTCTTGGATGCTACCGGCCCACCAGACGCATCATGGATTCGGGATACCGGGCGCCTGCGGCAGCCCCCGGGGGGAAAAGGCCGCCAAGCTCCACCAGTTCGCCGGGGCAGAGCACCTGGTCCAGGGCGCCCAGGTTCTCGTCCAGACGGTTGCGGCGCTTGGTGCCGGGGATGGGCACCACATCGGCCCCCTGGCCCAGCACCCAGGCCAGGGCCAGCTGGGAGGCGGTGCAGCCCCGGGCGGCTGCCATGTCCTGGAGACGGGCCACCAGGTCCAGGTTTTTCTGGAAATTCTCCCCCTGGAAGCGGGGCGAGTTCCGGCGGTAGTCGTCCGGCTCGAAGTCCTCGAACCGCTTGATCTGGCCCGTGAGGAATCCGCGGCCCAGGGGGCTGTAGGGCACAAGACCCACACCCAACTCCCGGCAGGCTTGAAGCAGCCCGCCCTCGGGATCGCGGGTCCACAGCGAATACTCGGATTGCACGGCGCTGATGGGGTGCACCGCGTGGGCCCGGCGCAGGGTGGCGGGGCTCACCTCGGACAGGCCCAGGAAGCGGACCTTCCCGGCCTTCACGAGCTCTGCCATGGCGCCGACGGTGTCCTCCACGGGAACCTCCGGATCCTGCCGGTGCTGGTAGTAGAGGTCGATGACCTCCACGCCCAGGCGCCTCAGGCTGGCCTCGCAGGAGCTGCGGACGTAGTCGGGACGCCCGCAGACGCCCCGAGCCGCGGGATTGGTCGGGTCGCGCAGGATGCCGAACTTGGTGGCGATGACCACCTTGTCCCGTACCGCAGCCAGGGCCCTGCCCACCAGGACCTCATTGGTGTGGGGGCCGTACACGTCGGCCGTGTCGAAGAGGGTGACGCCCCGGTCCACGGCGTGGCGGAGGGTGGCCATGGATTCGGCATCATCTCGATGGCCGTAGAAGTCCGACATGCCCATGCAGCCGAGGCCGAGGGCCGACACCGTGAGCCCTTGGGTTCCGAGGGTGCGGGTCAGCATGGGACCTCCTCCGCTCTTGATACGTGAGAAAAAGACTTACCACCAAGGCACCAAGGCACCAAGAACTGCATGAGCAGGGGCGCCCGCTTTTCTTGGTGTCTTGGTGCCTTGGTGGTGAAAAAGTTTTTCCAGATCTGTGTGCCGCGATCGGGCTGGTTCAGCGGTGCTCGACGACGTCCTTGGCTTCGAACCGGACCTTGGGGGTGGCGGCGTACTTGTCGTCCGCCGCCCGGTAGCCCAGGGGGCATGCGCTGATGGTGGTGTAGCCGCTGCCCTTGAGGCCCAGGATCTCATCGTACTTGGCGGGCTCGATGCCCTCGAAGGGGCATGCGTCCACGCCCAGCAGGGCGGCGGCGGTCAGCAGGTTGCCCATGGCGATGTAGGTCTGGCGGGCGGCCCATTCCTGGATGACGGCGTGGCGGGGGCCCTTCACCAGGTCGCCCACCATGTAGCCCTTATAGCCGGCCAGACTCTCGGTGGAGACGCCACGCACCTCGGCGATGCGGGCCACGAAGCGGTCCACATCGGCTTCGGTGATGTCCTGCTTGGCGGTGAGGACCACCAGGTGGCTGCAGTCCTCGACCTGGGACTGGTTCCAGGAGGCGGGGCGCAGCTTGGCCTTGAGGACCTTGTCAGTGACCACGATGAACTTCCAGGGTTGGAGGCCGTAGCTGGAAGGCGTAAGGATCAGGGCCTCTTCGAGGCTCGCCCAGTCAGCGGGAGAGATCTTCCTGGCAGGGTCGAACTTCTTGGTGGCGTAGCGCCAGTTCAGCTGTTGGAGCAGGCTGTCGCCGGGAATGATGCTCACGGTTACCTCGGATTCAGATGTGGGAATGAGGTTCAGATGGACCGCTGGATACGGGCCCGCAGCTGGTCGATGGGCATGGAGCCCACGATCCGGTCGATCGGTTCGCCATCCTTGAAGATCACCAGGGTCGGCATGCTGAGGACGTCGTATTGCTCGGAGAGGGGAGTGAAATCGTCCACGTTCAGCTTGGCGAAACGGACCTTGCCCGCGAGCTCCACGGCCAGAGTCTCGGTGAGGGGAGCCAGCTCGCGGCAGGGTGCGCACCAGGGGGCCCAGAAATCCACCACTGTGTAGCCATGGGCGACGCCCTCGGTGAAGGTCTGGTCGGTCAGGTGCTGGATGTGATCGGACATTCGGAGGCTCCTGCGAAACCCATCCAGAATAACGGATTTGACGGGATCTCCGGTCATGACAATCGCCTCAGGCGCCTTTGGCCCACCGGACGGTGGCTTCCGCTAGGCGCTGGCCCAGGCGGGCGGCGCTCTTGCGGTCGGCCTCGTTGGGTTCGATCTCCGGGGCGACCTGGCCGGCCTGGGCCATGAGGCCGGAGAAGCTGCCCAGGCGGTTGATGCCCTCCTCGCTGCCGGGCAGGTCCGCCGTGCCGATCCACACCATGCCGTGCTGCATGGCGAAGATCATCAGCGACTGGAGGGTGTTCAGCTTGTCGCCGCTGGGGCTGCCGCTGATGGTGAAGCCGGCCGCCAGCTTGTCCTTCCACTTGCGCTCGTACCAAGCCTTGGAGCTGGCGTCCATGAAGGTCTTGAAGGGGCCGCTCACGTTGCCCATGTAGGTGGGGCTGCCGAAGACGATGGCATCCGCCGCCTCCAGGTCCCCCCAGTGCGCCTCGATGTCCTCGACGGGGATGAGCGTGGCCTTGGCGCCAGGCACGGTCTCAGCACCGGCCTTGACCTGCTCGGCCAGCACCTTGGTGTGGCCGTAGCCGCTGTGGAACACGATGGAGATCTGGGTCATCTTTGGCTCCTGTCTGGACGATTGCATTCAATCGGCCCGTGACCCAAACTTAGGGAGCTTACATTCCAAAAGAAAGTAGGCACTATTTCGGAAGGTAGGAACCCCATGGTTCGTAAAGCCTGCTCCCTCGAACCCAACGTCCTGAGCGCCCAATGCCCCACGCGCCAAGCGCTGGATCTCATCGCGGACAAGTGGACCACCCTGCTCATCTACCTGCTGGCGAAGGGGAAGCAGCGCTACGGCGACCTGCACCGCCAGGTGGGCGGCATCAGCCAGAAGATGCTCACCCAGACTCTGCGGAAGCTCGAGCGGGACGGACTCGTGTCCCGGCATGTCTATCCAGAGGTGCCGCCCCGCACGGAGTACGAGCTGACAAAGCTGGGTCACACGCTGATCGGGCCCCTCGGTGCCCTGTGCGAGTGGGCCGGCACTCACCTGTCCGAGCTGGAGCAGGCTCGCAAGCGCTACGACCACTTGCAGAAGAAGCCCCCGCTCAGCGCCTGATGCTGTCCGGGGGGGAGGCTCCGCCTCTGCGAGCCGCGTAGCGGAAGCAGGAGCCTCGCGGGAGCGAGGCGCCAGGCGGAGGCCTGTTCGCTTCGCTCGCGATGTCCCCCGGGCCCCCGCGCTTTGGTCGGGCAGAGCCCACCCTCAGCGCCTGATGCTGTCCGGGGGACCGCCTGCTCGCTTCGCTCGCGATGTCCCCCGGGCCCCCGCGCTTTGGTCGGGCAGAGCCCGCCCTCAGCGCCTGATGCTGTCCGGGGGACCGCCTGCTTGCTTCGCTCGCGATGTCCCCCCGGGCCCCCGCGCTTTGGTCGGGCAGAGCCCGCCCTCAGCGCCTGATGCTGTCCGGGGGAAGGTCCTCGGGGAAGTCCAGGTCGCGGGCGCCTTCGGAGAAGGGGAGGCCTTGCGCGGCTTCCCGTAGGAGGATGGCCTTGGCGCCCACATCTCCGCGCAGCGCGAGAAGGTCGGGGAAGCAGCGCCGGGGCAGCACCGCCGGGATTCCGAGGGTGCCCGCGTAGGCGCAGGCGGCGGGACGGTCGGGATCAGTGGCGGCCAGGGCCAGGAGGCGGCGCAGAAGGGAGGTGTCCACAGCAGGCTGGTCCACCGTGAGGAGAAGGACGGCCGGAATCTTCAGCGGGAGGGCGGCGATGCCCGTCCGGATGGAGCTGGCCATGCCTTCCGTGGCCACGGGGTTGAGGACAGGCAGCACCTCGACACCCTCGAGCCCCGGGTTCCAATCGCCCACCACGGCGATCACCGGGCTGCACCCGGCTTCCAGGGCGGTCCGGGCGGCGCGGTGGAGGAGCGTCTCTCCCTCGTAGGGCAGCAGGGCCTTGGGGCCGCCCATGCGGCGGCCCTCGCCCGCGGCGAGGATGATGGCGGCGGTCACGGGGCCGATACCGTGGTGCGCGTGGCGCGCAAGGAGCTGCCGGTCCGGCCTCGGAAGGAGGCCTGGATCTCAGCCAGCACCGCAAGGGCGATGGTTTCGGGATCCTCCGCGCCCAGGTCCAGGCCCACAGGGCTGTGCAGGCGGTCTCCGGGGAAGATGCCTTCCGCGGCGAGCTCCTCGCGGATCTTCGCGCTACGGGCTCGGCTGCCCATGAGGCCGAGATAGCTGGCTCCTGAGGCCGCCAGCGCGCGCAGGGCTTCCAGATCCTTCAAGTAATTGTGGGTCATGAGGACCACCGCGCTGCGCGCGTCCAGTCCCAGCCCAGGGATCCGCTGGGCCGGATGGCCCGAGAGAACGGCGTCCGCCTCGGGGAAGCGCTCAGGCCGGGCGAAAGCGGGCCGGTGGTCCAGCAGGCCCACCCGCCAGCCCAGTTCCTTGGCCATCCGCACCAGGGGCCGGCTGTCGTCGCTGGCGCCCAGGATCCAAAGGGCGATCGCCGGGGTGAAGGTCTCGGTGAAGCCGGATGTCGGCGCGTCCGGCTGATTGAAGATGCTGCGCATTGCCAAGTGGTCAGGCGCCAGGTCGGTGTGGAGGGTGAGAGGGGTTCGCGAGCTGAGGGCCCGCTCGACCCAGGCCAGCCACTCGGGTGGCATGGCGGGATCGATGCGTTCCACCAGGATGTCCAGCAGGCCCTCGCAGCCGCTGCCGCTGCCCCAGACGAGATCCGCGTCGCCCCGCAGGTCGTAGCGGAGCAGGCGGGGCTGGCTGTCGGCAAGGGCCTCCCGGGCGCGGGCCATGACCTCGCCTTCGAGGCAGCCGCCGCTGAGGGAGCCGCGCAGGATCCGCTCGCCATCAGTCAGAAGCCGGGAGCCGGGGCGGCGGTAGCTGGAGCCTTCGACGCGGACCAGCGTGGCCAGGGCCACGGGCATTCCGCGGCCCCGGACGAGCGCCAGGATGTCCTGGAGTTCCTTGTGCATGAGGGGATTATGCCCTGCGATCAGGCCTTGCGCAGCGCCGGGGGAAGGAGCGGCAGGCTGCGCAGGCGCTTGCCGGTGGCCGCGAACACCGCGTTGGCCACGGCGGGCGCCAGTGGCGGCAGGCCCGGCTCGCCCACGCCACCCGGCGGCAGTTCGCTGGGCACGATGTGGACCTCCACCTTGGGCATGGACGGGAGCAGGAGGATCGGATGGTCCGAGAAGCTGTCGGCGGTCACACGGCCGTCCTTGAGGGTGATCTCGTCGTAAAGGGCCGCGCTGAGACCGAAGGCGATGCCGCCCTCCATCTGAGCCTTCACGTTTCCCGGGTTCAGCGTCATGCCGCAGTCCACGGCGCAGACCACGCGATGGACGCGGATGCCGCCGCCCGCCTTGGCTTCCACCTCCGCCACCTGGGCCACATAGGTGCCGCAGTCCAGGTAGGCGTGGGCCGCGATGCCTCGGCCCCGGCCCTTGGGCAGCTTGCGGGTGTGCCACCCGGCCTTGGTCGCGGCCAGTTCCAGAACAGCGCGGTAGCGGGCGGGATCGAAGGTGTGCTGGCCCAGCTTCAGGGGGGCCTTCGGCAGGTGCGCCAGGCGGAAGGCCAGGGGGTCCTTGCCGGCCGCGTGGGCCAGCTCATCCAGGAAGCACTCGGTGACGAAGGGATTGAAGCTGGCGGGCACGGCGCGCCAGAACCAGATGGGCACGGGCGTGTCGCTCTGGCCCCACTCCACGTGCAAGTTCGGAATGTCGTAGGCCAGGTCTGCTGCGCCCGCCAGCTCGGTGGCCTCCGGCGGCCAGGGGAAGTGGTTCGAGGCGGCGATGGAAGGCCCCACGAACCGGTGCATCCAGGCCAAGGGCCGCCCCTGGGCGTCCAGGCCCGCCTCCAGCTCGTGCAGCGTGGCAGGGCGGTAGCCGTCGTGTCGGAAATCGTCGGGCCTCGTCCACTGCACCTTCACGGGGGCGCCGACGGCCTTGGAGCAGGCCACGGCGTCCGCGATGAAGTCCGCCATGGCCCGGCGGCCGAAGCCGCCGCCCGCCAGCATGACCTGGATCTCGATCTGGTCGGCCTTCAGGCCGGTGATCCGTTCGACGGCGGGCAGGGCCATGCCCGGGGCCTGGGTGGGCGCCCAGATCATGCAGCGGCCGGGCTTCACGTCGGCCACGGCGACCATGGGCTCCATGGTCGCGTGGGCCAGGAAGGGCGCGTCGTACGTGGCCTTGATGCGCTTGGCGGCCTTCGGCAGGGCTTGGGCCGCATCACCGGCCTGGCGCACCACCTTGCCGGGTGTCTTGAGCCGTTCCTCGTACTGCCTGCGGATGGAGGCACTGTCCATCTTGGCGGCCGGCCCCTCGTCCCACTGGACCTTCAGGGCCTCGCGACCCGCGAAGGCCGCCCAGGTGTCCTCGCCGAATACGGCCACGCCGCTGGGCACCTCCAGCACCTGCTTCACGCCGGGCACCTTCAGGGCGGCCGAGGCGTCGAAGGACTTCACCTTCCCGCCGAACACCGGGCAGCGCTCGATGCTGGCCACGAGCATGCCAGGCAGGTGCAGGTCTGTGGTGAACTGCGCTCTGCCGGCCACGATGTCGCAGCCGTCCAGGCGCCGTGCATCCTTACCGAGGATCCGGAAGTCCTTGGGCGCCTTCAGCGTCGGCTCCGGCGGTGGCGAAAGCTTGCCGGCGCGGGCCACCAGGTCGCCATAGGCCAGGCTCCGCTTCGTGGGCGGGTGCTGGATGTGGCCGCCCCGGGCAAGACATTCGGATTTGGGGACGCCCCAGGTGTCCGCGCCGGCCTGGAGAAGCATCTCCCGGGCCTGGGCGCCCACCTTGCGCAGGGCTTGGGTGGTGGAGAGGGTGGTCTGGCTGCCGCCGGTGACGCCGAGGTCGCCGAATCTCGGCGCGGTGGAGGCCTGGAGGATCTTCACGCGGGACCAATCCGCTTCAAGTTCTTCGGCGATGGCCATGGCCATGCTGGTGCGGACGCCCTGGCCCATTTCCGTGCGCGTGGCCCAGATGGTGACGGAGCCGTCCGGGTCGATGCGAAGCATGCCGCTGGGCTGGAACGCGGATTCCGTGGGCTGCGCCGCCGTGCCTTTCAGCCGCACAGGCAGGGCGAAGGCCAGGGTGAGGGCGCCGGTGGTCTTGAGGAAGTCACGGCGGGTGGTGCTCATGGGGCCACCTCCTTCCGCTGGCCTGCGGCCCGGTGGATGGCCTCGCGGATGCGCAGGTAGGTGCCGCAGCGGCAGACGTTCTCGCCCATGGCCTGGTCGATGTCCCGGTCCGTGGGCTTGGGATGCCTGGCCAGCAGGGCCGCGGCGGTCATGATCTGGCCCGTCTGGCAGTAGCCGCACTGGGCCACGTCCGTCTCGATCCAGGCCTTCTGAAGGGGGTGGGCGCCGTGGGGGTCCAGACCCTCGATGGTGGTGATTCGTTTCGCGCCGACGTCGCTCACCGGCGTCACGCAGGACCGCACGGCCTCCCCGCCCAGATGGACGGTGCAGGCGCCGCAGAGGCCCTGCCCGCACCCGAACTTGGTGCCTGTGAGCTTGATGCGGTCGCGGAGCACCCACAGCAGGGGCATGTCCGGGGAGGCTTCGACCGTATGGGACTGGCCGTTGACCGAGAGGGTGTACTCCGCCATGGGCACCTCCATCTGGGATGGCGGCCCCCATGCTACGCCTTTTCTCCATCGAGGGTGCGATATGAAAAACTAGATCAATCCATCTTCAATGGGAACTTTCCGGATCCGTTTCCCAGTGGCCGCGAAGACCGCGTTCAGCACCGCTGGGATGGCCACCGGCACCGGGGGTTCGCCCATGCCGGATGGGGCCTCGGCGCTGGGGATCACATGGATCTCGACCACAGGCATGTCCGCCAGGCGGAGCACGGGGAAGTCGTGATAGCCCGTCTGCACCGTGCGGCCCTTCTCCCAGGTGATCTGAGAGAACAACGCGGAGAGGCCGAAGGCGATGCCGCCCTCCACCTGGGCCTCGAGGCCCGACGGGTTCACCACCAGGCCGCAGTCCACGGCACAGGTGACCTTGTGGACCTTGAGCCGGCCCTTCACCACGGAGACCTCCGCCACCTCGGCGGCGTAGGTGCGGCCGTCGTAGGCGTGGCAGGCGAGGCCCAGCCCATGGCCTGTGGGCAGCTTGCGGCCCCAGCCGGCCTTGGCGGCAGCCACCTCCAGCACCTTCTTCAGGCGACGGATGTCGGCCTCGTCCCGGCCGAATTTGACGATGCCCCGGTCGCCCAGCAGATCCAGTCGGAAGCGGAGCGGGTCCTTTCCGAGCGCGTGGGCCACTTCGTCCAGGAAGCACTCCCGGGCGAAGACGTTGGGCACGATCTGGATGCCGCGCCACCAGCCCAGCGGCGTGGGCGCCTCGACCTCCGCGAAGTCCACGGCGACGGCAGGGATGGCGTAGGGGATGTCGCAGGCGCCATTGGTCTCCGTGGTGGCCTGCGAGGGTGCCTTCTGGCCTCCTGTCCAGGAGCGCAGCACGGCGGGGCCGGCGATGCGGTGGGTCCAAGCCGCGAGGGCACCCGCGCCGTCGATCCCCGCCCGCAGGCGGTGGAGCGTCGCAGGGTGGTGCAGGTCATGGCGGAGGTCGTCCTCCCGGTCCCACACCACCTGGATGGGCCCGCCGCCGGCGGCCTTGGCCACCTGGGCGGCCTCGGTGCTGAAGTCTGTGCCGAGCCGGCGCCCGAAGCCGCCGCCGATGAGGGCGACATTCACCTTCAGTTGCTCTGGCTTGAGCCCCAGGGTGGCGGCGGCCCGCTCCTGAGCCCGGTTCGGTGACTGGCTGCCCATCCACATCTCAGCCGCGCCCTCGCTCAGGGCGGTCGTGGCGTTCATGGGCTCCACAGTGGCGTGGGCCTGGTAGGGAAAGCTGTACTCCGCCTCCAGCAGCTTGGCGGCTGCGGCCAGGACCTTGGCGGGATCACCTTCGCGGCGGGCGTCGTCGGCGGGGCCCGTGAGGGCGGCTCGCATCTTGGCCTCGAGTGCAGTGGAACTGAAGTCCCGCGCGGCTCCCTCTTCCCAGGTGGTCGTGGCGGCCAAGGCGTCCCGGCCCTTGAAGGCGGCCCAAGTGCTGTCCGCGATCACGGCCAGGCCCGTGGGCACCTTCACCACCGCCTTCACGCCCCGCACGGCTTTGGCCTTGGCATCATCCCAGGCCTTCGGCTGCCCTCCGATCACGGCGCAGCGCAGCACGGCAGCGAAGCGCTGGCCGGGGCGACGCACATCCAGGCCGAAGATGGCCTTGCCGGTGACGATGGCCGGGCCGTCGAATCGGGGCGTGCGCTTGCCGACCAGGCGGTAGTCCGCGGCTTTCTTCAGAGGGGCGTCCTTCGGCATAGGCAGCTTCGCCGCGGCTTGGGCGAGGTCGCCATAGCCGAGCTTCTGTCCGTCAGGCCCAAGCACGAACCCTCTCTCGGTGCGGCAGTGGGCCGTGTCCACCTTCCACCGGGCGGCCGCGGCGGCCTTGAGCATCTCGCGGGCGGCTGCTCCGGCTTTGCGCAGGGGCGTCCAGGTGGTGCTCACGCTGGTGCTTCCGCCGGTCTGCATGGACTTGAAATCCAGGCCGGGCTGGCCGGTGACGACCTCGACCTTCGACCAGTCGAGGTCCAGTTCCTCGGCCACGGCCAGGGGCAGGGCCGTACGCACGCCCTGGCCCATCTCCGTCTTGGGCACAGTGATCTGCGCCGTGCCATCGGGCCGGATGGCCAGGAAGGCGTTGGGGTGGAAGGCGGTTTTGGTGGTCTCTCCAGACCGGGGTCTGGCTTCGAGATGGAGTCCGAGCACGAGTCCCGCGCCCGCGGCGGCGGTCACCTTCAGGAAGTCGCGCCGGCTGGTCATTGCACACCTCCGGCAGCACGCTTCACGGCTTTGCGGATGCGGGGGTAGGTTCCGCAACGGCAGATGTGGTCGGCGAAGGCCTCGTCGATGTCGTGGTCTGTGGGATGGGCCTTGCGCTTGAGCAGGGCCGCAGCGGTCATGATCATGCCCGGCTGGCAGTAGCCACACTGGGCCACGTCCTCGGCGATCCAGGCCTTCTGCACAGGATGGGAGCGATCCTTCGACAGGCCCTCCACCGTGACGACGTTGCGACCGGCAGCCTCCTTCAGGCTCGTCTGGCAGGACTTCACGGCCTGGCCGTCCAGGTGCACCGTGCAGGCGCCGCAGACGCCCTGGCCGCACCCGAACTTGGTGCCGGTGAGTCCGAGGTTGTCCCGGAGGACCCAGAGAAGCGGCGTGTCGGTGTCGGCATCCACGGTTCGGGTGCGGCCGTTCACGGTGAGCTGGGTGGCGGGCATGGCAGCTCCCTGAAATATCGTGTGGCGAGGCTTCCACCCTACGCCGCCGGCGATCTGCCTGCAACGGCGGGTCTGTCCTCTGGCGCACCTGGGGTGAGGTGACGCTATGCTGGGGAACCCCCCCTGGAGAATCCCCGATGCGACCCTTGATCGCCGCCCTCCTGTCCTTCGCCGCCATGGCCCTGAGCGCGAGCCCCAAGCCTCAGGTGAAGCTCACCACGTCCATGGGCGTGATCGTCATGGAACTGGAGCCACAGGCGGCGCCCCGGACCGTGGAGAACTTCCTGAAGTACGTGAAGAAGGGCCAGTACAACGGCACCATCTTCCATCGCGTCATTCCAGGATTCATGATCCAGGGCGGCGGCTACGTGGACTACCTCGGGAAGAAGCGCACCGATGCCTCCATCCCCAATGAGGCCGACCGCGCCTTGGCGGCGGGGCTCAGGAACAAGCGCGGCACCGTGGCCATGGCGCGGACCCCGGATCCCCACAGCGCCGCCGCGGAGTTCTTCATCAACGTGGTGGACAACCCCTCGCTGGACTTCAAGGGCAAGGCCAACGACAAGACATGGGGCTACTGCGTGTTCGGCCGGGTCCTCAAGGGCATGGACGTGGTGGATCGCATCAAGGCTGTGAAGACCAGCAACAAGCGCAGCGACTTCCTGAACCTGCCCGTGAAGCCGGTGCTCATCAAGGAAGCGGTGCAGATCCAATGACGGCCAGGGCCTCCGCAGGCGCACTCAGCTTCCGGAGGCTGCGTTCGAGCCGTCGGCGGTAGCGGGGGCGCAGGTCGGTGCCCGAGGGCTCGAATTGGGCCCGATCCCAATCGAGGACCAGGGCTCCGCCGCCGGGAGGCAGGAGGATGTTGGTGGCGTTCAGATCGGGTGACCACAGGCCCCATTCGCCGAGGGCGGCGATGGCTCGCCGGATGTCCTCGGCCCGTTCGAGGCTCAAGTCCCACCGGCGCGGCCAGGCATCGCCTTCGGCCAACCGCGTGAAGAGCACGCCTTCCACTCCGAGACCGCTGGGGCGCCAGGCATAGCCGAGCGGCTCGACGGTGGGGAAGCCGGCCTCCCAGAGGCCGCGGTGGACCGCGTGCTCCGCGGCGAACCGGAGGTGGGTGCGGTAGGTCCGTTCGTTCAGGTGGCGCAGCAGGCCGCCGCGGCGGTAGGGGCGCATCACCAGGTCGCCGACGCGCAGGATCCCCCCACGGCCGAAGGCGCCTTCCAGGGGAACGGCCTCGCCTGTGATGAGCTGTCCGCCCGGCGTGCAGATGCGCCAGCCACCGCCCAGACCGGGCAGGTCGAGGTTGATACGGCAGCCCAGCGGCTTGAGTGGCTTGCCGGGTTCGTACGGCCAGGAGGCCGGCAGGGGAGGGACGATGTAAGGGTCATGGATCATGTGGATTCCAGCTTGGCGGGTCCGCAGGCGGAAGGCAAAGGATGTGTCCGATTGATCGGTGGAACGAGTCCGACGACAGCTGTCAACTGCCGCCGCAGGCGGGAACCTGCCACCAAAAATCAGCACGGACCCAAGTGGCTTGAGATGGAAGGAATTCTTCCGGATTGCAGTCGCGCTTCCCACAAAGGATGTGGAAATCCCAACACCTCTTCTCGGTAACGAGGTGAATTCTTTCTCGATTTCTGCACGCCCATCCAAGTGGGGTTTCATCGGCGCATCCGGTTCGGCGTCACTATTCTGGAGTCGTGGACGCGCGCACTCACCATCCCTCCATCCCCGCCGAGGCCTTGGCCCGGCAGGCCCGGCTCTTGGCGCTTCTGGCCGCCATGGAGCAGGGATCAGCCAGCCGCGAGCCAGCCGCTCTGCGGGCTCTTCAGGACGCCTTGCGCGGAGAGCACTTCGACCCGGCGGCCCTCATCCAATCTTTGGTGGAAGAGGACCTGATCGAAGAAGGGGCCTGCCTGATTCGCGCCGATCGCCACCTTGCAGACCCGCAATCCTTCCAGCAGATCTCCGCGCTCCTGGCGCCTCTGGCATCCCGGTCCCAGAAGCGGCGCGAAGCGACATGGCAGCTGGACACCCGGCGCGCCTGCGTGCGTGTGGGCTATGCGAAAGAGGGCGAGGCCATCGATTTCGATGAGGGTGAGGTGCATGCGATTCTCCTCCAGGCCTTCCGCTTGGAGGGGATCCGGTTGGCGTTGGATCTTGGCAAGCGGCCCCACCCAGCGCTGCATCTCGAACTGCCGCTTCCCTCAGGGGCTGGTGGACGCTGCGAATGGGCGGCGGTGGTCCTCCGGGTGGAACCAGCCGGTTCGCCCGAGGCTCTGATGTCAGCCCTGAGCAACCGCCTTCCAGAAGGCCTGCGGATCCACCGCTGGGAGCCCCATCCCCCCTACGCTTCGTCGTTGGCAGACTTGGCCGAGGCTTCCCATTGGCGCTGGACCTGCCCCGCGGACCTGGCGAACGGAGCCAGGCAGCGGACCAGGGGCTTCTTGTCCGCGACAGAATGGCTCTGGGAGAAAGAGGGGCGGATCGAGGGCCGCAAGCAGGTCAAGCCGTTGAATCTGCGGCCGCTCGTGATGGAGCTGCGATGGGAGGGAGACGTTCTCGTCAGCACGACCCGCACCAGGAGCTCCGAAGCAGGCAACCCCCTGAAGATCCATGCGGCGATCCTGGGGCTCGAACCGGCCGCGCTCCGCGGTCTCGTGCGCCTGGCCCTGGACCTGAAGCCCGACCCGCGCCTGGCCCAGGCAGACCGTTTCGAACCCAAGCTCAAGAACATGTACGAGGACGCGGTGCTGCTCGGCGGCGGCTCCAACATCATCCTGGTGGACGAGGATGATGACGAGCCGATCCAGCTAGGCTGAACCGGCCTCCTTGCTGATGGCCAGCAGGAGCCCCAGGCAGACCAGGCTGGCGATGAGGCTGTTGGGGCCGAAGGAGATGAAGGGCAGGGGGATGCCCTTGTTGGGGGCCAGGGACAGCACCACGCTCATGTTCATCAGAGCCTGCACCACCAGCAGCAGCACAAAGCCCATGGCGCACAGTTTCAGGAACGGGTCGTTCACGCGCCGGGCGATGCGGTGGCCGCGCCAGAGGATCGCGAGGAAGAGCGCCAGGATCGCCACAGTCCCGATTAGGCCGGCCTCCTCGGCGATCACCGCGTAGATGAAATCCGTGTGCGCCTCGGGCAGGAAGAAGAGCTTCTGCTTGCCGCCGCCGAGGCCCACGCCCATGAAGCCGCCGTTGCCGACAGCCACGAGGCTCTGGAGCGCCTGGTGCCCCTTGCCGAGAGGGTCCGCAGAGGGATTGAGGAAGCTCGTCACCCGGGCCAGGCGGTAGGGCGACAGCACCACGAAGGCGGTTCCCAGCGCGCCCAGGACGGGGATGGCCACGGCGAAGATCCACTTCGGAGCACCGCCGAGGAACACCACCATCAACGTCACGAAGACAATGAGGAACGAGGTCCCGAAGTCCGGCTCGCGCAGGATGAGAGCCAGAGGAACCAGCATGATGCCGGCCAGGCCCAGGAGCTTGGGCAGGGCGTCGCGATGGCTCGACCAGGCCTCGCGGTGGCGCACCATCCAACCGGCGGCGAGGAGCACCGACAGGGGCTTGAACAGCTCCGAGGGTTGGAGGCTCATGGCCCCCAGGCGGATCCAGCGGTGGGCGCCGTTGACCTTGGGGCCAAAGAGGAGCACCGCCACCAGCAGGAGCACCAGGATCCCGTAGGTGATCTGGAGCGGGCGGGAATGGTCCTGGAGCGGCGCCAGGTCCACTTGGGAGAGCGCCAGCATGAAGGCGATGCCGATGACGCCACCCATGAGCTGGCGGGTCAGGAAGGCGGTGGCCGCCGCGTGGTTCTGGGAAGCCTTGATGGCGGAGGCGGAGTAGATCCACACCATGCCGACCGCCACCAGCGCGAGTGCGAACAGCACCAGCCAGCGGTCGACGGGGCGGCGGACATCCGGGGCCATGTCCGCTCCTAGGCCAGCGCCAGGTCGCGGCGGGCGGCGGTCTCGAGCTCGTGGAGGGCCTGGTCCACCCAGGCGGTCTCCTGGGCTTCCACCATGAGGCGGAGCTTGGGCTCCGTCCCGGACCAGCGCACCACCTGGCGCACGCCTTCGCCCCAGCGGGCGTCGATGGCGGCCATGGCGGCGACCAGGTCCGTGCAGTCCGCCACCTCGCGGCGGTCTCTGGCGACCACATTCACCAGACGCTGGGGCCAGGGGCGGAAGGCCCAGGCCCAGCGGCGATCCGCAGGCCGATGCAGGAGCGCGCGGAGGACGCCGAGGGCGGCGGCCATGCCGTCACCGCTGGGGCCCACGCGCTTCTGGATGAGGTGCCCCGAAGCCTCCGCAGCCAGATCCCAGCCTCGCTTGGCCATCTCCCGCAGCAGGAACTTGTCCCCCACGGGGGTGCGGACGAAGGGGATCTCCGCGCTGGCCAGGGCCTGGGCCAGGCCCCCGTTGGTCATCACGGTGCCCACCACGCCTGGCGGCGCGTCCCCGCAGGCTTTGCGGTCCTGGGCGAGCAGCCATACCATCTGGTCGCCGTCCACCAGGTCGCCCCGGCCATCCACCAGCAGGCAGCGGTCTCCGTCGCCGTCGAAGGCGATGCCCAGCTGGGCGCCGCGAGCCACCACGGCCGCGGACAAGGCGTTGAGATGCGTGGAACCCACGCCCACGTTGATGGAGGGGCCATCGGCGGGCACACCGATCCAGTCGATGGCAGGGCCCCGGAAGAGCTCCTGGGCCGCCTCCGCCGTGGCTCCATGGGCGCAGTCGATGACCACGCCGAAGTTCCGGGGCAGGTCGATGCCGCCCAGGTGCCTCAGGTAGGGCCCGAGGTCCAGATGCTCCGGGGGGATCGAGATGGTGGTCGGCTCGGGGATGGCCTCGAAGGCGGTCTCGATGGCCTGTTCCTGATCTTCCTCCAGCTTCTCGCCCAGTTCATTGAAGCCCTTGAGGCCGTTGTCCTCAGGCGGATTGTGGCTGGCGGAGATCATGAGACCCCAGGTCTTGGGGCCCTCCGCGCTCAGTTGGGCCACGGTCCAGGCCACGGCCGGGGTCGGGACCATGCCGAGGACCAGCACCCTCAGTCCCATCCCGAGGCCCAGGATGAAAGCCTCGGACATGGGGCCGGAGCTGGACCTGGGATCCCAGCCGATCACCATCCGCTTCACGCCGGCTTTCCGGGCCACCTGGGCCCAGGCGGCGCCCCAGCGGGAGACCTCTTCCAGGGTGAGGGGGGAGCGCAAGGCGACCCCGCGGATGCCGTCGGTTCCGAAGTAGCAGAGACTCATGCCGGAAGTTTACCTGATGGCGTGCGTCCTGAAGACTTTGTATCCCCACCTCGCAGCCTCGGCGTGGGCGGCGGCCGTGAGGCCGTCGCGCTGATCCGGGGCGAGGGACATGCCGGCGCGGGCCACCAGGAACCGCTTGCGAGAGATGCCGATGCACATTCGTGCGGCGGACCACGCAAGCGCCTCCGGCAGCCGGGGGAGGGCGTTCCAGAGGGCAAGGTCCTCGGCGAAGGTGGTGCCAAAGCCGAAGCCGGGGTCCAGCAGTACGCGCTGGTCCACGATGCCGGCGCCCCGCAAGCGGTCTCGGACCCCCATCAGCTCCGCGATGGCCAGGGAGGCGTCCTTGGGGGCGGGATCGTCATAGGGGGGCATAAGAAAGCCCTCGCCCTGGCGCCGGCTGCGCATGGCGATGAGGCCGCAGACGGAGCCGGCGGCCAGCTCCAGCATGCCGGGGTCGGCCAGGCCAGACACGTCGTTGATGACGGCGATCCCCGCGTCCAGGCCCTTCGCAGCCACGGCGGCGTGCCGGGTGTCCAGGCTGAGGGGGATGCCCGGCAGAGCACCCCCCAGCGCCGCGAGCACAGGCTCCAGGCGGCCCCATTCCGTGGTGGCGTCCACCACCGCGGATCCGGGGCGGGTGCTTTCGGCACCCAGGTCGAGCATGCAGGCCCCGGCGGCCACGAGGTGCCGGGCCTGGGTCAGGGCCGCCGAGGGATCCAGGTAGCGTCCCCCGTCGCTGAAGGAGTCCGGCGTCAGATTGAGGATGCCAAGGAAAAGGGGACCACTCTCCAGGAGCGGTCCCCATTGAAACGGTGCGGACTTCACGCGGGCTTGAGGGCGGGGTTCAGGCCGGGATCGGCCTTTGGCCCCTCCACGGTGGCCGGGGCGGACGGCGTGCCGCCCCCCTTGGGCGGGGGCAGCGTGCCGCCCTTCATGAGGATGTCGATGTCCTCGCCGTCGAGGGTCTCGCGCACCAGGAGGGCCTCGGCGATGGCCACCAGCTTGTCGCGGTGGGCCTCGATGGCGGCCTTGGCGCGGCGGTAGTTGCGGAGCACGAACTCCTGCACCTCCACGTCGATGAGGCGGGCGGTGTCCTCGGAGATCTCCCGGTGCTGCGCGAAGTCGCGGCCCAGGAAGACCTCGTGCTGGCCGCCGCCGAAGTTCAGCGGGCCCAGCTTGTCGCTCATGCCGTACTCCGTGACCATGGAGCGGGCCATCTCGGTGGCCTGCTGGATGTCATTGGCGGCGCCGGTGCTGAGCTGGTTGAAGAAGATCTCCTCGGCGATGCGGCCGCCCATGGCGATGGCGATCCGGCTCTCCATGTAGTCGCGGGTGGTGTTGTAGCGGTCCGTGGTCGGGAGCTGCCAGGTGACGCCCAGGGCGCGGCCCCGGGGGATGATGGTGACCTTGTGGAGCGGATCGCTGTCGGGCACCACGTGGGCCACGACCGTGTGGCCGGCCTCGTGGTAAGCAGTGATGCGCTTGTCCGCCTCGGTCATGACCAGGCTGCGGCGCTCGGCGCCCATGTAGACCTTGTCCTTGGCGTTCTCGAAGTCGATCATCTCGACCCACTTCTTGCTGCCGCGGGCGGCGGTGAGGGCAGCCTCGTTGCAGAGGTTGGCCAGGTCGGCGCCGGCGAAGCCGGGAGTGCCGCGGGCGATGACTTCCAGGTCCACGTCCGGGCTGAGGGGGATCTTGTCGGTGGTGTGCACCTTCAGGATCTCGTGGCGGCCCTTTACGTCGGGGCGGTCCACCACCACGCGCCGGTCGAAGCGGCCGGGGCGGAGCAGGGCGGGATCCAGCACGTCGGGGCGGTTGGTGGCGGCGATGAGGATGACGCCCTCATTGCCCTCGAAGCCGTCCATTTCCACCAGCAGCTGGTTCAGGGTCTGCTCGCGCTCGTCGTGGCCTCCGCCCAGACCGGCGCCGCGATGGCGGCCCACGGCGTCGATCTCATCGATGAACACGATGCAGGGGGCGCTCTTCTTGGCCTGCTCGAAGAGGTCGCGCACGCGGCTGGCGCCCACGCCCACGAACATTTCCACGAAGTCCGAGCCCGAAATGGAGAAGAACTGGACCTTGGCCTCGCCGGCGATGGCGCGGGCCAGGAGGGTCTTGCCGGTCCCCGGAGGGCCCATGAGCAGGACGCCCTTGGGGATCTTGCCCCCCAGCTTCACGAACTTGGCGGGGTCCTTCAGGAACTCCACGATCTCCTTCAGCTCCTCCTTGGCCTCGTCGCAGCCGGCGACGTCGGCGAAGGTGACGCGCTTGGCGCTGCTGGAGAGGCCCTTGGCGCGGGCCTTGCCGAAGCTCAGGGCCTTGTTGCCGCCCATCTGGGCCTGGCGCATGAACACGAACCAGAGCACCACGAAGACGAGCAGGGGCGCCCAGAACATGAGCACATAGGCGAAGTTGTTCTCGCTGGGCTTGGCGGCCTTGAACTCATCAAGCTGGCCCTCGGTCTTCCAGCTGAGGATGACCTTGCCCAGGTCCTGCATGGGGGGGGCCACGGTGCGGAACTTCTCGATGACCTCGCCAGTCTTGGGGTTCTTGTCGGGCTGCTTGTAGGTGCCTTCGACATCGAAGCCGGAGAGCGTCACGGACTTGTACTTGCCGCTGACGCCCTCGGTGTAGAAGGTCGAGAAGGGGATCTCGATCTGGCGGCTGTTCTGGGGGATCTGGCGGAAGGCCAGCACCAAGAGGGCGATGATGCCCAGCCAGACCAGCACGCTCTTCATCATGGAATTCAAAGGGTCACTCCTTCGGGCCTTCGCCCAAGTGTCCTTCCAGTGTACTAGGCCCCGGAAGGCGGCTGAACCTAAGATGCACGTAATCGCCCTCTGGTTCGGAATCCAGATGGAAATTCCCCCAGGAGGAAGGCTTGCGGCCCCTCTCAAGGCGCGCGGCGAGCCAGGGCGCGAGGCCCCGCAACAGGGCCGCCTCCCGCGGCCAGTCGAGACGTCGGAAGGCGCATTCCAGCGTCCAGCGCAGCTCCGGCTCGGCCCACGCGCCTCGCCGGAAGGTGATTCCATGATCGGCAATGAACCAGCGGGTGCCCTCCCAGCCAGCGATGAGCAGACCCGCCAGGTGCTTGGCCTCCTCAGCCTGGAGATGGGTCTCGAACAGATGGCGGTCCAGGTCGGGCGCCTCTCGCCGCAGGGTGTCGAGGAGGGGCCGCCAGCGGTTCCGCGCCGTGAAGGGCTCGGCGTTGCTGGCGTCTTCCCGCCAGGGGATGCCCCGGGCCGCCAAATAGGACCTCAGGTCGGCGCGGCGGATCTCCGCCAGGGGCGACCAACGGAGGCCCTGACGCGGCGCCAGAGGCTGCAGGCAGCCCAGGCCGCCGCCCCGGGTCAGGCGCAGGAAGACGGTCTCAGTGTGGTCGTCCAGGGTGTGGCCCGTGGCCACGGCTGTCGCGCCGCTCTGCCTGGCTTCCTGGCGGAACCAATCCCACCGGAGGGCCCGGGCGGCCATCTCGAGGCCAAGCCGGTGGGCATCCGCGTGAGCCCTGACGCCGAGGGTGGCCTCCGCGAGATCCAAGTTGAGGGCGCGGCAGAGCTGCCGCACGAAGTCCGCATCCTCCCCCGATTCCGCCCGCAGGCCGTGGTCCGCGTGGAGCACGGCCAGATCCAGGTCCAGGCTCTTCCGGAGCGTCCACAGGAGCATGAGGAGCGCGGTCGAATCCCCGCCGCCCGAGCAGGCCACCAGCACGCGGCCATGAACGCCATCGCCCCGGCGCTGGATCTGCGCGAGCAGGTCGGATTCGAATCGGTTCATGCGGGGGGTTCCAGCCGGGTCACGAGTTCCAGCAGCGCCTTCGGCACGGGCAGGTCGCACCAGAGCGCCTCGGCCCATTCGCACATGCGCAGGGAGCCCCAGTGCATGGCCCGGCCCACGACACCTCGGCGGAAGGCGGGATGGGCGATCCGCGTGACGGGCTGGGAGGGATCCTGGTTGAACTGGCTCCCGAAGGCGTCGAAGGCGGCCATGCGGCGGGTCCACACAGCGCTCACGTCGACCAGCAGGTTCGGCTGGGCCGGGTTCTCGCCGCCGGCCCAGGCCACCGCCTCCGGCCGCCAGGGCGTTCCGGGGCAGGGGTAGTTCTTCAGACCCGCGTAGTAGGCGGCTTCCCGGGCCAGCCGATGGGCCCGGCGGTGATCGGGGTGGCGGTCGTCCGGGGCCGGGAGGACCAGCACCCGGGGCCGCATCCGGCGGATCTCCGCCATGAGGCGGATTCGGAAGGCCTCATCCTCCGTGAACCTCCCGTCGGGGAAATCGAGGACCGTGCGGGTCACGCCGAGAATTCGCGCCGCCTCCTGCGCCTCGGCGCGACGGGTCTCCGCAGTACCGCGGGTGCCGAGGTCGCCGCTGGTGAGATCCAGAATGGCCGCCCTCATCCCCCGATCCGAGGCCAGGGCCAGGATCCCGCCCACGTGGACTTCCACGTCGTCGGGGTGGGCGCCCAGGGCGAGCAGATCCAGATCGTGGCTCATGGTTCCTCCACCAAGATCACGGGGGCGCCGTCCATGCGCGCCAGGATGGCTTCCAGCAGGGCTTCGTTCCTCAGCCAGGTGAGGCCCGGGATGACCCGCTCCTGGGGGGCGCCGAAAGGGAAGAGGGCCTGGCGGAGCCGCTCGGGGTCACCGCCCACCATGGCTGCGGCCGCTTCTCTGTGCAGGCGCCGGTCCAGCTTCGCCAGCCGCTGTCGCGTGCGCTCCTGCTCCTGCCGGAATCGGGCCTGGAGGGAGGCCGGCCACCTTTCGTCCGGATTCGTGGTCTGGAACATGGAACTCGGGAGCTCGCCCGGCCAGGCGGTGAGGCGGTCCCAGGCGCCCAGGCGCAGGGCCTCCAGGTGGCCCGGGGTGGCATGGAAGCCCGTCGGCACCACGTAGACACTGGGGCGCGGAAGGATCTTCGGCGACGGAAGGTCCACGCGTTCCCAGAGAGGCTCGCAGAGCCGCCAGTAGGCACGCTCCGAAGGCCCCAGGACCACCGCGGCCACGGGCATCAGCAGGGACTGCATCAGGGGACGGATGGCCGCCCCAGGGCTGATCCAACGGCCCGCGGGCAGGGTTTGGCCGGGGTCCAGGCGCTCGCGAAGGCCGGTCCGGGGGTCCAGCGAGAACCAGGCGGCCTGCACGCGTGGATCCAGGGGCAGAGGGGCGCCTTCCGCCTCCAGCCGCCCCGCCTGCCGGACCAGGTCGGCTTCCAGGCCAAGGCTCCGCCAGCGCTCCAGTTCCGCCTGGATGGACTGGCGCACGGTGGGGTTCGTGGGGGAGAAGGGACGGAGACCGCGATCCCAGAGAGCCCGACCCAGGGCCAGGACATGGCCGCGTAGGGTGGGCTCATCGGGCGTCGGCACGGGGCCCCAGAGGGCCTCCGCCTCGGCCTGGTGGACAGAAGTCCAGGGCAGCCAGCCGGTGGCGGTGCCCAGCCTCGCGTCGAACCGGAAGCGGTGCCGCGCGAGGCGTCCCCCAGTCACGCCGACGACGGACGCCACCTCGGCCCGATCGTGGTCTTCGTCGGCCAGCCAATAGACCGCCTCGGCCCCGGTTCGGCGGGCCTCGGCCAGGGCCGCGAGGGCCTTGGCCACGGACAGGGCGGGGCTCCAACCGGCGCCGATCTGCTGGCCGGTGGCGATGACGGGCTTGGGATTCACGGCCTTCCCCCTCTGTTCATCTCGGGCCTTCTCAGTCGGCGCGTCGTACCCATGGGCCCAGCCTAACCGATCTGCCATGCTCGACGGCATGTGGAGCGTGGAACCCTGGATTCCCCCCGCCTCGCCGGATCTCGGGGCGCTGGCCATGGAGGCGGCGGACGCGGCCGGCTTGGCTTCCTTGAGGGCCTGGCCGGACATCCGTAAGGGCGGCATCGGGTTCGGCAACCTTCCCCCCTTCCTGTGCTGGCGCGGGAAAGATGAGGGTCGGTGGCACCTGGTGCTGGTCCAGGCCCGGGAGGTCGGCGCACGGGTGCCCGGCGCCCGCACCGCACCGCTGCCGGAGGACTGGCTTGAGGGGTTGGATCTCGAGTCCCTGGGTCGCCCTCTCCGCCTGCATCCGGATTTCCCGGGCGGTGCAGCGGTCCATGTGGTCCGCCTCTCCGGCAGTGACCAGTTCCGGGTCCGGAGCCTCGGTCCGGAGGCCCCGGGCCTGGTCTCCGAAGTCCTGAAACGCATCAGTCACATCCAAACCTGGCATCCCGCCGATTAGAGACCAACGGGAGCGCACCATGCTGACCCTCGACTTCTCCACCCTGAAGGAAGCCATCATGGCCGCCGCCCTGGGCCTGATGATGGGGCTGGAGCGGGAGAGCAGCGGGTTCGAACGAAGCCGCGAGAGCCAGGAGGCCCTGAACCGCCGCGAGACCGACCGCGTCGAGGGCCTTCAGGGCGCCCTGGGCGCGCGCACCTTCGCCCTGCTGACCCTTCTGGGCTGGATTTCGGTGAAGGTGGGGGGCGGAAGCCTTGCCATGCCCATCGCCGTCCAGGCCTTCGCGGCGATCCTGATCGGCCTCTTCTATTTTCGGACCAGTTCGCCGGACCGCGGGCTGACCACGGAGGTCGCCGCCCTGGCCGCGCCGTTGCTGGGCATGCTCCTCACCCGGGATGCCCTGCTGGCGGTGGCGCTGGCCGTAATCATGACCCTGCTCCTGCTGTCCAAGCCCTGGATCCGCGCCTGGATCCCCCGGCTCCATCGCGAAGACCTGATCGCGGCGATGCAGCTGCTCCTCGTCTTCGCCATCCTTCTGCCGCTGCTGCCGTCCCGGGTGCTGGATCCGTGGGGCGTGCTCTCGCCCCAGAAGGTGGGGTGGATGGTGGCCCTGGTGGCGTCCGTGGATTTTCTCGGGTACGCCCTCAGCCGCGTGCTCGGGTCCCGGCGTGGGGCCGCGCTGACGGGCCTGGTGGGCGGGATGGTCAGTTCGACGGTGGTGGCCGTCACCATGTCCAGGCAGGCCCGGGAGCACCCTTCGATGCGGAGCGCCGGCCAGGTGGCCGTGATGCTGGCTTGCGCCACCATGGCGGTTCGCGTGGCCTTCCTCGCGGGAGTCGTCGGCGGAGGGAGTCTCCTCCGTCCGCTCCTGCTGCCCATGGCAGCCATGGTGGCGACCTTGCTGGCTGCGACCTGGTGGATGTACCGGTCCGGCGAGGGCCTGGGTGTCGGTACGGACGACATGCCCCTGCGCAACCCCTTCCACCTGAAACGCGCCCTCGCCTGGGGCCTGGCCCTGGCCACGGTCCTGCTCCTGTCGGCCGCGGCCCGTGCCTGGTTCGGGGATCGGGGATTGCTGGTGACCGCCGGGATCTCGGGGCTGGCGGACGTGACGCCCATTACCCTGGCGGTGAGCAGCCAGGTCCACTCGATCGGCCTGGATTCCCGGACGGCCGTCCTGGCCATCGTCCTGGCCATCGGCGCGAACACCCTCGCCAAGGCCGGATTCTCGTGGATCTCCGGCGGCCGTGCCTTCGGCATGCGCCTGACGGCCATGCTGGCTGCCTCGCTGGTGGCGGCCCTGGCGATGGTGGTTCTCTGAAACCTGTGCCCGCCGGGCCTATTTCCCGCGGTTGCTCATTCGCGTATGAGCGACGCCGCTCTTGCCCTGGGGCCGGGCGGAAGCTTTGACCACAGGCTTGGGGTGGGCATCGGCCTTCGGTTTTCCGGTGGTGGACACTGGGACCGGCTTGTCCGCGGCCTGGACCTGCTTCAGGAGATCGGCGGGGACGAGTGGCTTGGTCATGGGAGTGCTCCTGGCTTCGATTCTAGCCCAGCATGCCAATGCCCCGTCGGCGCGGATGTGACTGACCTCAAATCGCATGCTCCCCAGCCGGGGTTAATCTGGATCGAGGCGGGGCGCAGCCTGGGCCTTCCTGGGGGGATGACCATGGTGACAGCGGCGGGGGAACGCATGGTTGAAGCGGCCCTGGGCTCCTTTGACGCCTGGCGGGCCGCCTCCCGCCTGGAGCGCAGGCGGCTCATCGACGCCTGGCTCGGGGAGGTGGGCCACGCGAGAGAAGAACTCGCGCGTCTCCTGACCCAGGAGACCGGCAAGCCCATCACCCTGGCACGAGGCGAGGTGGGCCGGGCCGAGGCGACCCTGCGGGCCACCGCCGAGGCGATCGGAACCTTCGGGGAGGAGGCGGTGCCCTACGACCTGATGGCCGGCGCGGATGGCTGCCGGGCGGTCCTCCGGCGCTTTCCCGTGGGCCCCGTCCTGGCGATCACGCCCTTCAACTTCCCCGTGAACCTGGCGGTCCACAAGCTCGGACCGGCCCTGGCCGCGGGCTGCAGTGCCATCTGGAAGCCGTGCCCCCAGGCGCCGCTCACCTCGAAGCTGCTCTGGGACACGTTCG
Source organism: Geothrix alkalitolerans (assembly GCF_022808885.1). Taxonomy (NCBI): domain Bacteria; kingdom Pseudomonadati; phylum Acidobacteriota; class Holophagae; order Holophagales; family Holophagaceae; genus Geothrix; species Geothrix alkalitolerans. The sequence goes on from NZ_JAKZLE010000002.1 coordinate 97,410, forward strand.
AGACGGCCCGCCGGGGCACCGGGGCCCCCGCCGGCCTGCTCCAGTTGGCGCCCTCGGATCCCGTCGCGGCCGAGGCCATGTCGAAGGATCCGCGCATCGCGGCGGTCAGCTTCACCGGCTCCGAGCGGGTAGGGCGCCACCTTGAGCAGGTGCTCGCCGGCAAGCGGCTGCTGCTGGAGCTGGGCGGCAACGGCGCCGTGGTGGTGGATGAAGGGGTGGATTCCGCGGCTGTGGCGCGCTCGCTGGCACCCGCCGCCGTGGCCGGAGCAGGGCAGAGCTGCTCCAAGGCCCAGCGGATCTATGTGCACCGGAATCTCTGGGAGTCTTTCGCCCCGGCCTTCGTGGCGGCCGTGAAGGCCCTGCCCGTGGGCGATCCCATGGATCCCGCCACCGTGGTCGGTCCCCTCATCGACGAGGCCACGGCCCGCCGCATGGACGAGGGCCTCGACCGGGCGGTGGCCGCGGGCGCCGAGGTGCTCCTGAGAGGATCCCGGCAGGGGGCGCTGTTGCCGCCCGCCATCCTTGCGGGTCTGCCCGAAGACGACCCCTTCCAATGCGAGGAGGCATTCTCCCCCATCACGGTGCTCACGCCTGTGGATAGCTTCGAGGAGGGCCTCGACCGGGCCGCCGCCACGCGCTATGGCCTGCGGGCCAGCGCCTACAGCCGGGACCAGCGGCACCTCCGCCTGGCGGAGGCGAGCCTGCGGGCCGGGGGCGTCCTGCTGAACCTGCCGCCCACCTTCCGGCTGGACGCGGCCCCGTTCGGCGGGGTGCGGGCCAGCGGCAATGGATTCGAAGGTCCCCGGTGGGCGATGGAGGGCTTCACGGAAGGCCGCCTCATCGTCGAAGGCCCGGCCCTGTAAGAATCGACCTGGAGCCGACCCATGCCTCTGTCCATGCCCTTCCGTTCCGGCGATCTCGTGGTGGTCGTGCTGCACTCCCCGCGGGAGCGGGTGTGGGGCAGGCTCCTGGGACTCGAGGCCGCGGGCATCGCCATCCGGGGTGTCGACCTCGCGCCCTGGGCGGAGGTCCTCACCCTGGTCCGTACGGGCCAGACCGACCAGGTGGCCCTCAGCACCCGCTTCCTGCCCATGCACCGTGTCGAGACGCTGTATCTCGATGAGCCCAGTTCCGGGGCTCCCAGCCTGGCGGACACGTTCTGCGACCGGACGGGCCAGGACCCGCATCTCTTCCTGGCGGACCCGCCCTCACCCAAACCCTCCACCCGACACCGGAGACTTCCATGAGCCACGCCAATCACGCCCGCTGGATGGCGCGCTTCCGCGATCGCGCCAAGGTCCTCAAGCGCCACATCGTGCTGCCCGAGGGCCGGGACGACCGGACCCTCCAGGCCGCCCAGCTGCTGCTGGACCAGGGGCTCGGTCGCATCACCCTGCTGGGTGATCCCACCGACATGGCGAAGCGGGGCGCGGCCCAGGGCCTCTCCCTGAAGGGGGCGGCGATGGTGGATCCCCTCGCCAGTCCCCTGTTGCCCGAGCTGGCCGGGGCCTACTTCGAGCGCCGCAAGTCCAAGGGCATCACGGAGGCCCAGGCGCTGGAAGCCGTGAAGAACCCGCTCTGGTTCGGGGCCATGATGGTGCAGGCGGGCTCCTGCAACGGCATGGTGGCGGGCGCCCTGAACACCACCGCGGAAACGGTGCGCGCCTGCCTCCAGGCCATCGGCGCCGCGCCCGGCATCAAGACCGTCTCCAGCTTCTTCCTGATGATCCATCCCGATACCGCCTTCGGCGAGCAGGGCGCCATGATCTTCGCGGATTGCGCCGTGGTGCCGGATCCGACACCGGAGCAGCTGGCGGACATCGCCCTGGCCTCGGCGGAGAATGCACGCCGGGTGCTGGACGTGGAGCCCCGCGTGGCCCTCCTGAGCTTCTCCACCCGCGGTTCCGCCGAGCATGCCCGGGTGGACAAGGTGCGTGCCGCCCTGGCTCTCATCAAGGAGCGGGCGCCGAACCTCGCCGTGGATGGCGAGCTGCAGGCGGACGCCGCGCTCCTGGCCTCCGTGGGCCAGCGGAAAGCGCCGGGATCGCCGGTGGCGGGTCGGGCCAACGTCCTGGTGTTCCCTGATCTGGACGCGGGGAACATCTCCTACAAGCTCACCGAGCGCCTGGGCGGCGCCGTGGCTCTGGGTCCGCTGCTCCAGGGACTGGCCCGCCCGGCCAACGACCTCAGCCGCGGATGCAGCCCCCAGGACATCGCGGACGTGGCGGTGTTGACGGCCCTCCAGTGAAGCGGATCGCGCTCTTCATCTCCGGGACCGGCGGCAACGCCCTGAATTTGCTCAGGGCCTGCCAGGAAGGCCGTGTGCCCGCCGTTCCGGTCCTGGGCCTCGCCTCCACCGCCAAGGCCGGGGGCATCCCCCGGCTCGAGGCGGAGGGGCTGCCCACGGTCTCGGTCGTCAGAAAGGATTTCGATTCCGACGAAGCGTTTTCGGATGCCTGCTACCTGGCTGCCGAGGCCGCCGGCGCGGAGGTCATCTGCCTCTGCGGGTGGTTGAAGAAGCTGACGGTGCCCCGGCGCTGGGAGGGGCGGATCCTCAACATCCACCCGGGCCTTCTGCCACGGTTCGGCGGACCTGGCATGTACGGCATGCACGTCCACCGGGCTGTGCTGGAAGCCCGCGAAGCCGAGTCCGGGGCCACCGTGCATCTGGTGGATGCCGAGTACGACCATGGCCGGATCCTGGACCAGATGCGCGTCCCCGTCCTTCCTGGCGACACCCCCGAGGATCTCCAGAGGCGGGTCTATGCGGCGGAGATGGAACTCTATCCGAAGGCACTGCGGGCATATCTGGCTGAAGAGCCTTAGACTGCTCCCATGATTCCCCTCCTCACCGCCGACGACATGCGGGCCGCGGAGCGCCAGGCCATCGAAGGCTGGGGCATCCCGTCCCTGGTGCTCCAGGAGCATGCGGCCCTCGGAGCCCTGGCCCTGATTCCCGCAGGCGAACCCGTGCATGTGCTGGCGGGCCCGGGCAACAACGGCGGCGACGCCCTGGCCTTGGCTCGCCTCGCGCGCCTGGAGGGCCGGGAGGTGTCCGTGTGGTCCCCATCGGCGCAGCCGGGGTGGCGCGGCGACGCGGCCCACCAGGCCCGCCTCTGGAAGGGACTTGGTGGCGAAATCCGCACCTCGGCGGCCCCTACCGAGGCCATGCAGCTCTGGCGCGGGTGGGTGGTGGATGGGCTGTTCGGTCTGGGTACCTCGCGGCCTCTGGAGGGGACGGCCCTGGCCTGGGCGCGGGCCCTGAACGCGTCCGGCCTTCCGGTGCTCGCCCTGGACCTGCCCTCCGGCCTGGACCCCAGTTCTGCGGAGATCCCGGGCGAAGCCGTCCGCGCGACGCGGACGGCCTGCTTCGGGCACCGCAAGGTCTGCCACGGACTGATGCCCGCGCGGGAGGCCTGCGGCGACATCACCGTGGTGCCCATTCCCCTCGATCGGACGCCCAGGGCCGCCCTGCAGCTTCTGGAGCGTCCCGCGCTCCCGCCGCGCGCCTGGGACGCCCACAAGGGCAGCTTCGGGCATGTGGCCATCCGCGCGGGCAGCCTGGGCATGAGCGGTGCCGCCGTGCTCTCGGCCCTGGGAGCCCTGCGCGTGGGCGCGGGCCTCGTGACCGTATTGACGGATCCCGAGGTTCGAGCCGAGGTGGCCGCCCAGGTGCCCGAGGCCATGGTGCGGCCTTGGCAAGGGAGCGTGCCCCCCGAGGCCGATGTCCTCCTCGCCGGTCCAGGGGGCATCTCCCAGGTGCCCGACTGGGACGGGCCCCTGGTGCTGGACGCGTCCGCCCTGAAGGAGGGTGAAGGGGGGCGCTGGATGGAACGCCCTGGCACGGCCATCACGCCCCATCCCGGCGAGTTCGCGCGCCTGTTCCGGCTGCCCCGGCCGTTGCTGATGGATGAGCGCCTGGCCCAGGCCCGCCAAGTGGCCGCCGGAAAGCCAGGCGTCCTGCTGCTCAAGGGTGCCCAGAGCGTGCTGGCCGGTGGCGCCAGCGAGGACCTGTGGATCAATCCCACGGGCCATCCCGGTCTGGCCACCGGGGGCAGCGGCGACTTGTTGGCGGGCATGGTGGCGGGCTTCCGTGCCCAGGGCCTGCCCATGCGCGAGGCCGTGGCCGCCGCCGCCTGGTTCCATGGGGCCGCGGCCGATCTTCTTCCGGGGGCGGGCTTGCTGCCGCGAGACCTGGCGGACCAGCTGCCGGGGCTGCTGCGTGGCTGAGCGCTACCTCGCCGACGATGCCGCCACCGAGGCCCTGGGCGAGGCCCTGGCCCAGGTCACGCCGCCGGGCGGAACCTGGCTGCTGCGAGGCGAGCTGGGCGCGGGCAAGACCACCTGGACCCGGGGCTTCCTGCGGGGGTTGGGCGGCGACCCGGAGGAGGTGGCCTCGCCCACCTATGCCGTGCTCCACCGCTACGATCTGCCGGAGGGGCGCCTCTTCCACCTGGATCTCTACCGGCCGGGCCCTGAAGGCGCCTGGGCTCTGGGGCTCGAGGAGACCATCGGTCCCGGGGACCGGCTGGTGGTCGAGTGGGCGGGCCAGGACGGCCCCTGGCCCACGGACTGGGTGGCCGAGCTAGTGCTGGTTCCCGAGGGCGAAGGGCGCCGGGCCGAATGGACATACCCTGACGGATCCAGCGGACGATGATGGGGCATGAGCCTTTCCCTCGCCCTCTCCCTCATGGCCTGTCTGGCGGCTCTCTTCGCCGCGTGGTCGGCCATGCGCCGGACTCCCCCCGATCCTGCGCCCTTCGAAGCGCTGCGACGCCACGCCGAGGAGCTGGCTTCCAGGGACCGTGCCGAATCGCACCAGGCGCTCTCGACCCAGATCAGGCCTCTGCTGGCGGAGCTCGGGGAGCTCCGGACGGCTCAGGCCGAGAAGCTGGCGGAAGGGTTCCGCCTGCTTTCGGCCACGATCCAGGAGGCCCTGCGGTCCTCCCGCGCTGAACAGGCGGCCCAGCTCGGGCAGGTCCAGCAGCAGGTCCAGGAACGGCTCGACGCCATCCAGGCGGCCAACGAGGCGAAGCTCGAGCAGATGCGCCGCACCGTGGACGAGAAGCTCCACGAGGCCCTGGAGAAGCGCCTGGGCGAGAGCTTCAACCTGGTCGCCCAGCGGCTGGAGCAAGTTCAGCGCGGCCTGGGCGAGATGCAGGGACTGGCCCAGGACGTGGGCGGGCTCAAGCGGGCCCTGACCAATGTGAAGGCCAGGGGTGTCCTGGGCGAGGCGCAATTGGGAGCCCTGCTGGAGCAGTTCCTGTCGCCGGGGCAGTACCAGGCCAATGTCCACATCCGCCCGAGGTCCCCGGAGGTGGTCGAATACGCGGTGAAGCTGCCTGGGCCTGACGAGAACGGTCCGGTCTGGCTTCCCATCGACGCCAAGTTCCCCCTGGAGGACTACCAGCGCCTCACCGAAGCCTACGAAACCGGCGACCTCGCCGCCGTGGAGGCTGCCGGCAAGGCCCTGGAGATCCGGCTGCTCTCCCAGGCCCGGGACATCCGCGACAAGTACATCGTGCCGCCGAGCAGCACGGACTTCGCGCTGCTCTTCCTACCCTTCGAGGGACTCTACGCGGAGGTCCTCCGTCGTCCGGGTCTCTTCGAGCGGTTGCAGCGCGAATGCAAGGTCATCCTGGTGGGTCCCACGACCCTCACGGCCTTCCTCAACAGCCTCCAGGTGGGCTTCAAGACCCTGGCCATCAGCCGGCAGACCAGCGAGATCTGGAAGGTGCTCGGCCAGGTGAAGGCGGAGTTCAGCCGCTTCGGCGCGGCCCTCGCGACGGTCCAGAGGAAGCTGGAGGAGGCCAGCGGCAAGCTGGGGGATGTCGCGGCCCGGCGGGACCAGATGGAAAAGAAGCTTGCCGGCGTGGAGGCGGCCCCGGAGGTCGGCCCAGCGGGCCTGTCACTGGAGCTTCAGGAATCATTTATGCCTTATTTATCCAATCAAACAGAATAATTCACTTCACAAATCGGAGGAATGCCTTAGGATACGGCCCAATCCGGGGGTGTGATGCTGAAGGGCCGGGAACGTCACGGGGCAGGTGAGGTGATTGCCGTCGACCGGAACTATGTCCCGATGCAGGAAGTGAGCCGAAGGCGCGCCCTCTGCGCCGTGGTCGCAGGCCGGGCCCACGTGCTCAACCCCGCCACCTTCGAGCGGCACGGGAGCCTGGAGGGGAGTCTCGAACTCATCATCTTCCCGAACGTTCAGGCCTGCAGCGATTCCAAGCTTCTCATCGGGCGGCTGGAGCGCCGCGTCCTGCGCCGGGATCACTACCTCTGCCAGTACGAAGGGTGCCAGCGGAAGGCCACGACCGTGGATCACGTCGTCCCCCTGTGCCAGGGCGGCTCCACCACCTGGCAGAACCTGGTGGGGTGCTGCCTCATCTGCAACCAGAACAAGGGGGGACGCACCCCCGATCAGGCGGGCATGGTCCTCAAGCGCCAGCCCAAGGGCCCCAGGGCCCACCTCTTCGAGCGCTTCGAAGAGCTGCTGAAGCGGGCCAGCGCCGCCTGAGGCGAGTGTTCGCTTCGTCCTGAAATGCCTCCACGAAGAGCCCTGCTGGCAGTCGAAGGACGCGATTTCTACCTGTCCTCCGTGGAAGTCTTCCCCCTTTTTGGAGCTGGCACCCCACTCACCCCGTCAGCGCCCGCGTCTTGAGGAACAGCTCCGCCCACTCGCGGGCCGGGTCGCTGCGCCGGGTGATGCCCCCTCCGGCCCAGTAGGTGAGGGCTTCGCCGCGGATCTGGGCGGTGCGGATGGGCAGGGCGAGGTCGAGGTCGCCGTTGGGGGCGATCCACCCGAGGGCCCCGCAATAGAACCCCCGGGGCGCCGCTTCGGTTCGGGCCAAATGCGCACAGACAGCCTGCTTGGGAGCCCCCGTGACGCTGCCACCGGGGAGGACCGCGCGGAGCAGGTCGGCCAGTCCCAGCCCCGGACGGGTCTCGGCTTCCACCGTGCTCACCAGGTGCTGGACGGTGGGATAGCGTTCTACGCGCATGGCGCGGCTCACGGTGACGGTGCCGGTCCGTGCCAGGCGACCCAGGTCGTTGCGCACCAGGTCCACGATCATCGTGTGCTCGGCCCGCTCCTTGGGATCCGCCGCCAGGGCCTCGGCGGCGAGCTGGTCCTGCGTCGCATCGCCAGTCAGGGGAACGCTGCCTTTGATGGGCTGGGACCAGATCCGTTTCCCCCGGCGAGACAGGAGCCCCTCCATGCTCAAGGAGAGGAGCCGGAGGCCGTCCAGGTCCAGCAGGGCGCCGAAGGGCGGGCGGGCCCGCCTGAAGGCCCCCAGGGCCAGGTCCACGGGATCTCCAGGATAGATGGAATCAAAGGGAACACAGAGGTTGGCCACATAGAAGCCACCCTCGAGGATGCGCTCTCGGACCGTTTCCACGGCGGCCCGATGCTCGGCCTCGGTCCAGCGGGCCTGGAGGCTCAAGGACGGTGATTCGAAAGGGGCCCCCGGGCAGAGAAAGGATGTCCAGGCCTCCGGGTCCGGGGGCACCTCGCTCCAGGACCACAGCTCGGCTTCCCCGTTCTGGACGTGCAGTGCCTGTTGGATGCCCTGCCAATGCTGACCCAGGGTGCCGGGAGCGCACTCCTGGCGGGGCAGCGAAGCCTCATCGCAGGCCAGTTCGAAGGAGGCCGCGCCGATCCAGGGTCCGGGGTGTTCCGGGAGCGCCGCTTCCAGGGCTTTCCAGGGGGAGCCCGGCCAGGGCCTGCCATCCAGGCGGCTGGCCCAGGCGGCGCCGGACCACCGGGAAGCCAGGATCGGCCCCCCCGGCAGACCGAGGAGCCCGTCCCCGGTGCAGCCGGTATGGAGCCAGACGGCCCCGCGCCTCAGCAGGTCCTGGGCGCAGTCGGGCCAGGGGCCGGGAAGAGGGATGGGCCGGCGGTGCCGGGGGGTCAGGTCCATGGAGGACATCATCCCACTGGAGGCCGGAATTCCTTCTAATGGCTAGTGTTGAAAAAGTCGCAGCTAATAAATCAGATGTTCATGACAAATAATGACGAAAAACAGGCTTTTCTTTTTTTCGATCAGGACCTAGGCTCTTGGGCCAGGAGGAACCTCCATGCCTTCAGTGGATATCAGCTCACAGACGGGTAAGGACTTCGCGGGAGACGCCTTGATCGTCCCCGTGTTCTCGGGGCGTGAACGCCATCGCCTGCCACTTGCCATCAGCAAGGTCGCACGCCAGGTGATGGATGAAGAGGATTTCAAGGCGGACTATCTCGAAGTTGTGCCGCTTCATCATCCCAATGGCGTCAAGGAGAGCCGCTGGATGGTGCTTGTCGGCCTCGGCGACGAAGAGAAGGTCACGCTCAACAAGATCCGGAAGGCGGTGGGAACCGCTGGTCGCTTCTGCCTCAAGAAGAAGTGGAAGAAGATCGGGGTGCTCTCGCCATCCACGTCCACCCTGGACCACGACGCCGTGCAGGCCGCCGTGGCCGAGGGCACGCTGCTCGCGAACTACGACCTCGTGACGTTCAAGGGCGGGAAACAGGACCCGAAGCAGTTCTCGTCCATCGAGATCTTCACCAACGGCGACGATACCCGGAAGGCCCGCCGCAAGCTGCCTGCCATCGAGGCCGGCGTGGCCGCCTGCCATCGCGTCCGCGACCTGGCCAACACCCCCGCGGGCGATCTCTATCCGGAAGTGTTCGCCGAAATGGCCGTGAAATTGGCCAAGCAGCACAAGCTCCATTGCGAGGTGCTGGATGTTCCCGCCCTGGAAAAGGGTGGCTTCCGTTCGGTCCTGGCGGTCGGGCAGGGGAGCCCGCGCACCCCGAGGGTGGTGAAACTCGAGTACAAGCCGAAGGAGAAGCCCAAGAAGCACGTGGTGCTGGTGGGCAAGGGCGTCTGCTTCGACTCCGGCGGCCTGTCCCTCAAGGACGCCTCGGGCATGGAGACCATGAAGGACGACATGACCGGCGCCGCCATCGTGCTCGCGACCCTGGCCGCCTGTGCCCAGCTGGAGATCCCGGTCCAGGTGACTGGGCTCATGGGCCTGGTGGAGAACATGCCCTCGGGCACCAGCTACAAGCCCGGGGACGTCCTCCGCAGCCGCAGCGGCAAGACCATCGAGGTCCTCAACACGGATGCCGAGGGCCGGCTCGTCCTGGCGGACCTCCTCCATTACGCCGGGGAACTGGGCGCGGATCACGTGGTGGATCTGGCCACCCTCACTGGGGCGGCCCTGGTGGCCATGGGCGATGGCGTGTCAGCGGTCATGGGCACGGACCAGAAGCTGGTGGACCGCCTGCTGGATGCCGGCAGCGCCGCGGGTGAGCATCTCTGGCAGCTGCCGCTGGTGGAGGAGTATGCCGAGCTGCTGAAGAGCCCGCTGGCCGACCTGAAGAACATCACCGGCATCCGGTGGGGCGGCACCATCACCGCCGGTCTCTTCCTCCGGGAGTTCGTGGGCGACGCCTCGTGGGCGCACGTGGATCTTGCCGGCAGCTGGTCGGGCAAGGAACGGGACTACCGGACCCACGGCGCCAGCGGCGAGGGCCCCCGGTTCCTTCTCGAATGGCTCATGGACTGATCTGCCCGATGACTTGGTCAAAGGGGGGCATCGCCCCCCTTTTTTTCAAATGGGTGAAGATATCCCCCTTGACCGGAAGGCATGGATGGGGATTTATTGAGGACTGCCTTCAAGCCACCTGAGCCCTCACCCCCTTCGGAGTTCCCATGGAAGCGATGGAGACCCTCACCAAAGCTGACCTCTCCCGGCACTTGATGGAGCGGCTCGAACTGGGAAAGAAGGATGCGGATCTCCTGGTGAACACGTTCCTGGAGAGCATCATCGAGTCCCTACGGACCGGTGAAGGGGTGGAACTCCGCGGGTTCGGCAGCTTCCGCCTGAGGGACCGGCGGGCGCGGCAGGGGCGGAACCCCCGCAGCGGCGAAAGCATCCAGGTGCCGCCGAAGCGCGTGGTCTATTTCAAGCTCGGCAAGGAGCTTCGCAGCAAGCTGATCGACGAGTAGCCAACTACCCCCACCCTCGGAGTCCCCATGCGTTTCCGCAAGCTGCTCCTGGCCTTGTTGGCCACCCTGGCTGTCGCCACGCCGGCCCTTGCCCAGAAGAAACTCTCCAAGGAAGAGAAGGCCAAGCTGCCCCGCATCGCCATTCTCGAATTCAAAGCCGCACCGGATGCCTGGCACGGCTGGCGCTTCGGCGGCTGGGGCAACCAGATGGGCACCATCTCCAATCAGCTCCGCGACCTCTTCACCACGGAGATCATGGAGAAGGGCCGGGGCAAGATCCGCGTCATCGAGCGCGAGCGGCTCTCCGAGATCCGCGAGGAGCTGAACTTCCAGCAGAGCGGCGAGGTGGACACGAGCACGGTCCAGAAGATCGGCAAGCTGCTGGGCGTGAAGTACGTGATGACCGGCAAGGTCACCCGTTTCGCCTACAAGGAGGGCGGCTTCGGCACCGGCTGGGGCGTGGGCGCCCTGGTGGGCAAGCTCACGGGCGACAGCACGGCTGGCGCGGTGGCCGGCAGCGTGAACGTGAAGAAGGCCTCGTTCTCAGGCCGTCTGGACATCCGTCTCATCGAAGTGGAGACCGGCGAGATCCTGGGCGCCTGGAAGGACGAGGACAAGGTCAACGACACCAGCGTGAAGGTGGCGGGCACCGGCGCCGAGGTCCAGTACGACGAGGAACTGGTGAACAAGGTCTTCGAGCCCATCGTCCAGCGCATCACGCCCAAGCTGCTGCGCGCCACGGTCGCGGCCCACGAGGAAGACTAGCCCGTCCATCCGTCGCGACCTGGAAAGGGGGCCCTCAGCGGCCCCCTTCCTCATTCCGGAACCAGGCGTCCGTGGCCTCGCGGATGGCTCCGGCATACCGGGGGCCCAGCACCTCGGAGCAGTGGAGGTGCCAGGTCGGCACTTCGATCACCTGGCTGGTGAGGAAACGGGCGGCCATGGCCCGCTGCACCTCGGGAGGGGCCAGGCGGTCCTGGGTGGCGAGAAAGCAGAGGCTGGGCGTGGCGAAGCGGAGGCCCTTGGTGCGGCGCAGGAGATCCGTGTCCGCGGGATCGTAGCCGCCCATGTGGCCCGCACCTCGGCTGGCCATGGCCCCGATGGGGGGAGCCAGAAGGTGCCACCACCGGTCCGCCGGTCCGCGCACCAGGCGCTCCGCGAAGCTGCGGCTGCTGGCGGGGGCCCCTTCCCACATCAGGCCGGCGAGGGGCCCGCGGCCCTCCCGCTCCAAGTCCGCCAGGGCCAGGAGGGCCACGGAGGCGCCCAGGCTCCGGCCCATGAGGAGGATCCTCCGGCGGGGGAGGCCTGAGGCCTCCAGGTGGTGGACCATGCGGACCACCTCCTGGGATTCGCTCACGCCGAAGGTCACGGCGGGGGCTGTGCTGCCTGCACGCAGGGCGTCGTCCCGCCGCCGGTAGGTGAAGATCGCCGCATCGAGTTCGGGGAACCACTTCAGGGCCGGGCTCGTGCCCCAGCGGTCATCGCCGAACCCGTGGAGGAGCAGCACGATGCCGGGGGAGGGCGCGCGCCGATGGAGGCGCCAGAGCTGGAGGCCGTCCACTTCCTCGAAGGACCAGACGCCGCCGGGGTCTCCATCCCCGCCAGTGGCGAGCTCCCGGTAGGTGGCCTCCACCCGCGACAGAGGCTGGGGACGGTAGAAGGGCGGGTCCACCAGCTCTCTGGCGACGGCCCGGGACTTCCATGCCATGAATCCCCCCACAGCCAGGAGGGGCAGGGTGCCCAGGGACAACCAGGCCCCGCGTTTCACCAGTAGCCCGTCGTGGCCAGGACCTCAGAGGTCGGATCCGTGATTTGGCACTGGCAGCTGAGCCGCTGGTCCGGTCCTGCGTCGTTGCGAGCCAACGTCTGGGATTCATGGGGGCGGGGCGGCGTCAGGTGGGCGGCGCCGCTCAGGATCGTGACCACACACCGGGCGCAGGCTCCCCGGCCTGAGCAGGCCGAAGCCACGGGCAGGCCCGCGGCCAGGAACCGGTCCATCAGGGTCCCCCGCCCTCCGATGATGAGGTCTGCGGTGAGGTTCGCCTGACGGGTGCGGGCCACCAGCGCCATCGCTACCTGGCGAGGGCCGCGGTCACCCCGGGGAGCCCTTCGGCGGTGGGCAGGGGATCCGGCTTGCCGTAGAGGACGGCATCCAGCTTCTGGACCAGCGTGATCTGGTAGAGGCCTTTGTCTCCAGCCATGTCCAGCTCGCCGAGATCGGGGCTGAAGGTCTCGTGCTGGCTGGTGAGGAAGAAGCGGTGCTTGCCGGAGGCGAGGCCCTTCACGATGAGACTGGTGGCCCCTTTGGGCAGCTGCTGGACCGGGATGCGGGCTCCGTCAAGACTCAGCTCCACCGGGCCCTGCACCTTCCGCGTGAAGCGGAACACGACCGTTCCCGCAGGGATGGGCGTCTTGGGCGTCAGGGGCATCTTGCGGCAACCCAGGAAGGAGACGGATCCCAGCAGCACGAGGGCGGGAACGAGGGGGTGGAGCTTCATGAAACCTCCGGAACCTTTGATGATATGCGATCAACGGCCCCGAGGTCTCAGGGCAGCTCGGCCCAGAGGGAGCCATGCCAGGTGGCGTTCCTGGGCTTCCGGCCGATGACGCCGGTCAGTGGACCGGAGCAGGCCAGCTCCAGCCGCCCTCCGCTGCGGTCTTCCAGCCGCGTGAACCGCACCCGGGTCTTCCCCGTGGCGGCCCAGGAGTCGGGGTAACCGCCGGACTTCTGACGCACCACACGCAGCAGGTAGAGGGTACCGTTCTTGAGGACGCTCAGCTCCAGATCGAAGGCGCGGGCGGGCTCCTCGGGGACCAGGCGGCCTGTCAGGCGGATCAGGGGCGGCAGGCCCGACCGGGCCGGAATGGAGGCCACGGAGGCCAGCTCCAGGCGATAGGGGATCCCATCGAGGGTGAGTTCTCCACCCCCGCGGACCACGGCCTCGAGCCCGGGGGTCTGGGCCCGGAGGCCGAAGGCCAGGAAGAGGCAGGGCAGGGCGCGCAGGAAGTTCATGCTGACTCCGGGGGATCCGCCTTCTATTCTGGTGGTTTGACGCAGAGAGGTGAACCATGACCCGTGTGCTGTTCCAGACCGACAAGGGCGACATCAACCTGGATCTCTTCCCCAAGGAGGCCCCCGGCACCGTGGCCAACTTCGTGAAGCTCATCGAGTCGGGTTTCTACGACGGCCTGGCCTTCCATCGCGTCATCCCCGACTTCGTCATCCAGGGCGGCTGCCCCAACACCCGTCCCGGCGCCTCGGGCATGCCCGGCACCGGCGGCCCCGGCTGGAAGATCAAGTGCGAGACCGCCGGCAACCCCCACCAGCACAAGCTGGGCGCCCTCTCCATGGCCCACGCCGGCAAGGACACCGGCGGCAGCCAGTTCTTCGTGGTGAACGGCGACCGTCGCAATGTCCAGCATCTTGATGGCGTGCACACGGTCTTCGGCCAGTGCGCCTCCGACGCCGACATCAAGGTGGTCCAGGCCATCCGCGCCAACGACCGCATCATCAAGGCGACGGTGGTGGAGGCTTAAGCTTCCTGACGTTCATGCGAAAAACAGGGCGGCGTCGCCGCCCTGTTTTTGTAGGGGAGGGACGAAGGCATGGACGGGAAGATTCGCTGTGGGTGGTGCGGGACAGACCCGCTCTACGTGGCCTACCACGACGAGGAGTGGGGCGTTCCCCAGCACGATGACCGACGCCTCTTCGAGAAGCTGGTGCTGGAGGGGGCCCAGGCGGGGCTGAGCTGGATCACCGTCCTGCGCAAGCGGGAGGCCTACCGGAGGCTGTTCCACGGATTCGATCCGGTGAAGGTCGCCGCCATGACGGACGCCGAGCTGGAGTCCGTCCTCCAGGACCCGGGGATCGTCCGGAACCGGCTCAAGGTCTTCTCGGCCCGCAAGAACGCGCAGGCCTTTCTGGCCGTTCAGAAAGAATGCGGCAGCTTCGACGCCTTCCTGTGGGCCTTCGTGGGCGGGAGGACGAAGGTGAACCATCCGAAGACCCTGGCGGAGGTGCCCGCCGTGAGCCCCGAGGCTGAGGCTCTGTCCAAGGCCCTCAAGAAGCGGGGCTTCACGTTCGTGGGGCCCACGATCATGTACGCCTACCTGCAGTCCATGGGCCTGGTGGACGATCACCTCACCATCTGCTGGCGCAAGCCAGCCTAGCTCTTTTCGCGAACGCGAAAAGAGCCGGAAAACGATAGACTGAAGGATCCGGAGCCCCCGTGTCCAAGCCCTTCTACATCACCACGCCCATCTACTACGTGAACGACCGGCCCCACATCGGCCACACCTACACCACGGTGCTGGCGGACGTGATCGCGCGGTTCCACCGCATGCGTGGCGAGGAGGTGTACTTCCTCACGGGTACGGACGAGCACGGCCAGAAGGTGGAGAAGGCCGCCGCCGCCCGGGGCATCACGCCCAAGCAGCTGGCGGACGAGGTGGTGGCCAACTACACGGACCTCTGGCAGCGCATGGGCATGACCCACTTCCGCTTCATCCGCACCACGGACCAGGACCACCGCGAGCAGGTGCAGCGCCTCTTCAAGCGCCTGCTGGACAAGGGCGACATCTACAAGGCCACCTACAAGGGGCTGTACTCCGTCAGCGACGAGGCCTATGTCACCGAGACCCAGGCCAAGGAGCTGCAGGCACAGGGTCTCGCCCACCAGCTGGTGGAGCTGGAGGAGGAGACCTACTTCTTCCGCCTCAGCGCCTACCAGGATCGTCTGCTGAAGCTGTACGAGGAGCGTCCAGAGTTCGTGCAGCCGGACTTCCGCTTCAACGAGGTGAAGCGCTTCGTGGAGGGCGGCCTGCAGGATCTCTCCATCAGCCGGACCAGCATCACCTGGGGCATCCCCGTGCCCGGCGACGAGAAGCATGTCATCTACGTGTGGTTCGACGCGCTGCTCAACTACCTCACGGGCTGCCCGGCCAACACCTGGCCGCCGGACCTTCAGCTGGTGGGCAAGGACATCCTCCGCTTCCACGCCGTGTACTGGCCCGCCTTCCTCATGGCCGCGGGCATGTTCCAGCCCACCACCATCCTGGCCCACGGCTGGTGGCTCATGGGCGAGGACAAGATGTCCAAGAGCAAAGGCAACGTCGTCCGGCCCGACACCTTGCTTCGCTTCGGCAACGACGCGCTGCGCTTCTACTTCATGCGCGACATGCAGGTGGGCCACGACCGGGGCTTCAGCTTCGAGGGCTTCATGGACCGCCTCAACGCGGACCTGGCCAACGGCCTGGGCAACCTGGCCTCGCGCACCCTCAGCATGATCCAGCGCTACCGAGGCGGCGTGGTGCCCATGCCCACCGTGATGGACGATCTCGACCGGGACATGGCCCAGCAGCTTCTCACGGTCTTCCCTGAATATCTGGAGCAGGCGCGGGCGAACAACTTCCACGGCGCCCTGGACGCACTGTGGACCTACCTGCGCGCCCTGGACGGCTACATCGTGAAGGCCGAGCCCTGGAAGCTGGCCAAGGATCCCGCCAACGATCCCAAGGTGGACGCGGTCCTGGCGAACCTCTACCGGGCCCTGCGCGCCACGGCCCTGCTGGTGGCGCCGGTCATGCCCGGCATGGCCCAGAGCCTCTGGGAATCCCTGGGCCATGCGGACCAGGTGGGCCAGCGCACCTTCCACGGTTTTGCGCTTGATGGCCCGGCCATCGGCCCCATCAGCGAGCCCAAGCCCCTGTTCCAGCGCATCGACAAGGAGAAGGAAATGAGTGACCTCGAGGCCTCCGCGGCCCCCGTCGAAACCAAGCCCACCCTGGACGTGCCGGAGATCCGCGAGACGGTGGACGCCGACACCTTCTTCAAGGTGGACCTCCGCGTGGGGAAAATCCTCGAGGCCGAGCGCGTGCCCAAGAGCGACAAGCTCATCAAGATGAAGGTGGACATCGGCCTGGAGCAGCGCACCATCGTGGGCGGCATCGGCAAGGCCTACGAGCCCGCCGACCTGCTCAACCGGTTGGTGGTGGTGGTGGCGAACCTGGCCCCCCGCAAGCTCATGGGCATCGAGAGCCACGGGATGCTGCTGGCGGCCAGCGACAGCGCCAGCAAGCCCTACCTGGTGGCGCCGCCCGCGGACGCCCTCCCCGGATTCCTGGTGAAGTGAAGCACCCCGTCTTCAGCTTCGAGGCGGAGCTTCTCACGGACGCGCCCTTCGACCTTGTGGCCGGGAGGCTGCGTGATCCCGGACCCGCGGGCTTCCGCTGCCTCCGTGCTCTCCAAGGTTGGCAAGGGCCCGCGGCCGAAGGGGAGTGCCTGGTGCTCCGCTGGTCCCGGAACCTGGCGGGTAGCCAGGAATCCGGAGTTCTGGTCCTGTCCCCGGATCCCAAGGGCGCCCACCTCCGCCTGGAGGGCCGCCTGAAGGGGTGGACCGGCTTCCTGTTGCTGGGCTGGCTGCGCTGGCGGACGGACCGGCTGCTGGACCGCTTCGTGGGGGAACTGTGAAGACTGGAGTTTCTGTGAAGCCGGTCCTCTGGATGAAATCGAGCTGCACCACGTGCCGGAACGCCAGGGCGAAGCTGGCGGAGCTGGGCATCGAGGTGGAGATCCGGGACTATTTCAGGAGGCCCCTGGCGGCCGCGGAACTTGAAGGCCTGCTGCCCGCGGACCCGGCGCCCATGCTCGGCACGAAGAGCCCGAAGTACAAGGAACTCGGATTGAAGGACCGGGAGCTGTCCAAGGCCGAGGCCATCGCCCTCATGGTCCAGGACAACAACCTGCTCAAGCGGCCCATCCTGGTGCATCCCAAGGGCACAGTCATTGGTTTCGATCCGGAAGCCTATGCCAGACTGGTCCCCTGAGGGAGGATCCATGCGCTTCTACAGCTGGAACGTGAACGGCTTCCGGTCGGTTCTGAAGAAGGGATTCATGGACTGGCTGGAGGAGACGGAACCGGATGTCCTCTCCCTCCAGGAGATCCGCTGCGAGTGGGAAGAGGCGGACCTGGGCGTGCGCCGCCAGATCGAGAGCGCCTATGACGTGTGCTGGTTCCCGGCCACCAGCAAGAAGGGCTATGCGGGTTCGGCGACCCTTTCCAAGAAGGAGCTGGGATTCACCCACGCCAAGGGCCTGGGCATCGACGGCTACGACGCCGAGGGCCGCATGATCGTCTCGCGGAAGGACCAGCTCGTCTTCATCGGCGGCTACTTCCCCAATGCCTCCCAAGGTCTGGTGCGCCTTCCCTTCAAGCGCCAGTTCGCCCGTGACCTCGCCGCCATCGTAGCGAAGCACCACCAGGCTGGAGACCAGATCATCCTCACCGGCGACATGAACGTGGCCCCGGAGGAGATCGACCTCGCCCGCCCGAAGGACAACGTGAAGAACCCGGGCTTCACCCCCGAGGAGCGGGAGGACTTCAAGCTCTATCTGGGGGCGGGTCTGGCGGACGTCCTCCGGGAGCGGAATCCCGAGGTGCCGGGTCTCTATACCTGGTGGACCGCCCGGGGCGGTGCGCGGGAGCGGAATGTGGGATGGAGGATTGACCTCTTCCTCGCAAGCCGCACCTTGCTCGACCGCGTGAAGGACGCCCGCATCCACGCCGACGTGATGGGTTCCGACCACTGCCCCATCAGTCTCGAGCTAGTCTGATTTCGGCTCGACGGCAAAAAGAGGGGCCCCGACCGGGGCCCCTCTTTTTTGCCGCGGGTGACTACTTGATCTTCTTCAGCGAGGGGTCCTTCAGCATCTCCCGGGCCGTGGCGGCGTTCTTGCCGGTGGGCGCGAGTTCGAGGTACTTCTCCAGGTTGTGCTTGGTTCCCCGCAGGTTGTTCTCGCCGAATTCGACCATGGCCAGCAGGTAGTGGGCTTCGGCGTACTTGGGGTCCACTTCCAGGGCCTTCAGCAAGTGGGCCTTCGCCTCCTTGGTCTTGCCGGCGTTGAAGGCCTCGACGCCCTTGTTGTAGATCACGTCCGGGTTGGGCCCCTGGATGGCTTCCAGCATGGCCGTGTACTTCTGCTCGGCAGCCTTGTCGGACTTGGCCTTGCTGGTCTCGATGAGGCCGGCGATCACACGCTCGTCTTTCGGGTTCCGCTCCAGGGCCTTCAGGAGGTAAGGCTCGGCCGCTTCTTTCTTCTCGCCCGCCTGGGCCATGCAGATGCCCAGCACGCGCTCGATCTTCAGGAGCTCGGGCGCCAGCTCGGTCTTGGCCGCCTCGTCCTTCAGCTGGGCCATGGCATCGGTGAGGGTCTTGTAGGCCTTGTCCACATGGGGGAGGGCTTCGGCGTAGTTGCCTTCGTTGTAGAGGGGGATGGCGGCATTGAACGCATCCCGGCCCTCGGCGTCCAGGGCGGCTCCGGGATCCTCGGGAACGGCCTGGGTCCCGCCTGCAGCGGGGGCCATCGTGCGGGATTCGGTCGGCGTGTACAAGGTGACGTCCTTGACCAGCACATCGGCCAGGGGAATGCGGATCATCTCCTTGTGCTCGACATAGCCTTCAGACTTGACGGTGAGCTCGAACTCCTTCGGGTCCAGGCCCACCTGGAGGAAGCTGCCCTTCTTGTCGGACGTCAGTTCCTTGGTCCAGGCGCGGTCGAGGCGCTTCAGGATGATCTTGGCTCCGGCGATGGGCTTGCCGTCCTTGGCCGTCACTTTGCCGCTGATGCGACCGGTGGTCTCGGCGTACAGGGACAGGCAGGCGGCCGGAATGAGGAGCGCTGAGATGAGGCGTCGCATGGGGTTCCTCCAAACCCATCCATCGTTCCACACGGCTGCTCCGGTGCCGAGTGCTTTTCGTCAAAAAAGCGCTTTCCCGGTCTCCCCTGACGCCCATCCCGGGGTATTTCGCGTCAGGTGCGGGAAAAGCAGGGCTGTGGTAGGCTTCCCGGCAGACAAGTCCTGAGAGTGTTTGAGGTAGCACATGAATCCTGCGGTGCCGGAAGCGTCCTTGACCGCCCTGATGCATCTCCTGGCGGAGCAGGCACTTCTGGCCCTTGGTGTGCCCCATCCGATGATGAAGGAGATTCCTCCCGCGAACCCGGCGGTGGCCCGCTTCTACGTGGACCTGCTCGGCGTGCTCAAGGACAAGACCGAGGCTTCCCGGAACGATGCGGAAACGCGCCAGCTCGAGGACCTCCTGTACGGACTGCGCATGCGACTGATGGACCTGAAGCCGGCGGCAGGCGTCCCCGAGGATCCCAAGTCATGAACCTCGAAAGGAAGACCATGGGATTCACCCGAATCTTCCGCGCACTGGTTCTCGCGGCTTGCGCTGGGATTGGCGTCCTGCCGGCAGCCCCTGCGCCCTCGACCACCGGTCAAGCCGTGGCGCCTGCGGCGACGGCCACCGAATCGGCCATCGCCCTCAGCCATCGCGCGAACCATCTGTTCGAGGCCCTGTCGAAGGGGGATCCCGAAGCCGTGAGGGCCGCCCAGCTCGAAGTCGAGATGCTTCGCCGCACCTATTCCACGATGGATGTCACTCCCCTGGTGGAAGCCGCGGCCTTCTGGGCCCGCCAGAAAGGCCTGGCCGGTCGGCCCGAGCTCGGGTTGGAGGCGCTCCAGGCCGTGGAGCGGTGGGCGCCAGACCACCCGACCCTGCTCGGGACCAGGATCGCGCTGATGCGCCAGCAGGGACCTCGGGGCTGGCTCTGGAGCTTCCCGGATCTCCTCCGCCTCACCCGCCAGCGCCTCGAGCAGCCTGCCCACCGATGGCTCTGGCTGCTGCAGCACCTGGGGATCCTCCGGCTGAGCGCCACGCTGCTGCTTTGGGGCTGGGCCCTCACCATGGGATTGCGCTATCGCCACGTGCTCCGGCACATCTGGGAGGAACCGCTCCAGCACAAAGGGATCGGTCCGACCCTGGCCGCCCTGATCGGGGCGATCATCCTTGCGGGGCCGGTGCTCCTGGGCCTGGATCCACTGGTGGCCGCCCTGGTCTGGCTCTTCCTGCTGGCCCCCTTCCTGCTGCCCATCGAGGTGAAGGTCACCGTCTTCATCATGCTGTTCCAGATGGTCCATCCCGTCCTCGCCGTCATGGAACCTCTCGCGGCCCGCGATCCGGCGCCCAGCATCGAGACCCTTCAGCTGCAGCCTCATGTACAGCCCATCCCGGCGGAGGCCTTGAAGCTGCTGCCCCCCACCGATCAGGCATTCCTCACTGGGTGGGAACAGCTCCAGAACCAGCAATGGAAGGAAGCCGAAGGGACCTTCCAGGACCTGGTGGGCCGCCATCCGGACCAGGCGGAGGTACTGAACAACCTCGGCGTCGCCCGGTACCAGTTGGGGGATACCGCAGGCGCCGAGAAGACCTTCCAGGAGGCGCTGCGCGCTGGAACCCGGATGGAGATCCTCCTGAACCAGAGCGTCCTCGCCTTCAACCGGCTCGATACCACGCTGGGAGCCTCCAAGCAGGACGAGGCCAAGGCGGCGGATCCCGAGGCCTATGCAAGTCTCATCGCCCTGAATGACGCCCGGAAGGATGTGCGCGCCTACCCCATCCCCATGCCCGACACGGCCGCCCGGTCCGAGGCGCTCGCAGAAGCCGCCGGGACTCACAGCAAGGCGGGCCGGTTGCCGCTCTCCGAGCCGGCCTTCCTGGCAGCCTTCCTGCTGCCTCTCCTGGGCATCTCCGCCTTCCTCCTGCGGGTCCGGAGGAGCGTCCGCCTGGCCCATCCGGGGCAGTGCATCCGTTGCGGGGAGCCCTACCACACCACGGACAGCCCCGATCCCGACGTCTGCTCGAAGTGCCACCACCTCTTCGTCCTGCGGGACGGTCTCCACACGGAGAGTCGGCGCAAGAAGCTCGATGAGGTGGCGGAGCACCAGCGGAACACGCGGTGGATCCACAAGACCCTGATCGTCCTGCTGCCGGGTTGCGATCTGGCCTTCCTGGGGGAGACGCGGGAGGCCCTGATGGAGTTCATCCCCCTGTGCCTCGCCGCGGGCATGGTCCTCGCCACCGGACGGTCGGTTCGGTACCCGGGAGAGGCCATCCCCGATCCCACCTCCACGTGGATGGCCCTCGGAGCGGTCCTGGTCGCCGTGTTCTACCTCCGCTCCTGGCTGAAACTGTTCCTGAGGAGGGCCTGAAATGGCGCTGGAAGGATCCCTCCGGGACTTCGACCTCTTCTCCCTGTTCAACATGATCAAGATCCAGGGGAAGAACGGCACCCTGGTGCTGTCTCAGGGGCAGGAGTTCGTCAAAGTCTTCTTCGAGAACGGCGAGATCGTCGGCTGCGACTCGAACCAGGTCCGCATGGAGGACCGCCTGGGCACCATGCTCGTTCGCCTGGGGCGGCTCACCGGCGAGGAGCTCCTGGGCATGGTCCAGGTCCAGCGGCAGACCCTCAAGCGCATGGGGACCCTGCTCCTCGAGAGCGGCAAGGTCACCCCCACGGATCTGCAGGACGCGCTCTTCAACCAGGCCACCGCCATCCTCCACCGTACCTTCCGCTGGGTGGAGGGGGACTACCGCTTCGACTCCTTCCTGCCGACGGACCTGGATCGGGAGCACTTCGTGCCGATCCCCGTGGACACGGTGCTGATGGAGGCCGCCCGCATCCAGGATGAGTGGCCCGAAGTGGAGCGCCGCCTGCCGGGGCTCGACACGCCTCTCGGGAAATCGCCCAGGGCCCAGGCCCTCCACCTCGACATCGACCGCGAAGTCTCGTCGGTGCTGGATGGGAAGGGGCAGGTGCACGGATCCTCGGGGCTCACCCATGAGCAGGAGATGGTCCTCTCCTATTTCGACCATCCCCAGAGCGCCCGGGAGATCACGCAGATCAGCCGCTACGAGGAGCTGGATACCTGCAAGGCCATCGCGGATCTCCTGGAGGCGGGCCTGCTGGAGACCAAGTCAGGAGACGTCGCGGTCAAGGTGATCCGCCCCTGGGTGGAAGGCCACCCCGACCTGGCGCCCGAGGCCTGGGAGCCCAGCCCGCTCTTGTGGCCCCTGGTCGTGCTGGGATTCGCCGTTCCGCTGGCGATGTACGTGCCGAACCAGCGCGGCTCCGTGAACCTGGGGCTGGCCAGCCTCCAGCCGGTGGATGTCCGGGTCGTGCCGGAAGGGGCCACGCGCCTCCGGCATGAATGGGCGCTCCGCATGGCCGCTCCCAAGGGTGGCGGATCGGCGCTGGCGAAGCTGCTGGGGAGCTCCGTGGACGGGAAGAATCCCGTTCCCGACTTGACCAGCCTCCCCGACCCCATGGCCCCGGCCAAGGCTCCCGACCCCGCCCCGCGGGACAAGCGATAAGGATTTCCGATGTTCGTGCACCAGCGCCAGGGCTGCCTGGAGGTGATCTGCGGCCCCATGTTCTCGGGCAAGTCCGAGGAGCTGATCCGGCGCATCAAGCGGGCCATCATCGCCCGGCAGAAGGTCCAGGTCTTCAAGCCGGCCCTGGATGACCGCTACGATGTCTCCGCCATCGCCAGCCACAGCCAGCGCAAGCACGACGCCATCCCGGTGAAGGACAGCGTGGAGCTGGCGCGCCACCTGGATCCGGAAGCCGAAGTCGTGGCCCTGGATGAGGTGCAGTTCATGGACGAGGGCCTCATCCCCATCATTGAGGATCTGGCCGACCGGGGCGTGCGCGTCATTGCCGGCGGCCTCGACCAGGACTCCAACGGCGAGCCCTTCGGCATCATGCCCATCCTGCTGGCCAAGGCCGAGTACGTCACCAAGCTCCAGGCCATCTGCATGGTGTGCGGGGCCCTGGCCGGCCGCACCCAGCGCATGGTGCAGACCGGCGGCCAGGTGCTGGTGGGCGCAGCCGAGGCCTACGAGGCCCGCTGCCGCCACTGCCACGAGACGCCCCACGCCACAGGCCCGCGGATGCTCGAAGGGGAGTGACTGTCCTGGGAATATTGACACTCCGTCAAAGCGATTCCTGCCGCGACGGGGAGCTGGGGCGTGGGAGCGGCTGCTCTGCTGTCTGGGGTTCTGGGGGGCGCTAGACTGGCCCCGACGCGCTGCTGCAGCGTCGTTTTCCCACTCCCCGCCCGAGGCTTCAGGGCAATCCAGGAGGTTTCCATGGCCGGCGCCTACGCCACGTTCACCCACATCACCGACTACATGGGCTTTGAGGGCCTGCTCACTGAGGAAGAACGAATGATCCGCGAGACCGCGCGGAAGTTCGTCAACGCCGAGGTGCTGCCCATCATCGAGAAGCATGCCCAGGATCAGACCTTCCCCAAGCACCTCATCCCCAAGATGGGCGAGCTGGGCTTCTTCGGCCCTGCGCTGCCCGAGGAGTACGGCTGCATGGGCGTCTCCAACGTGGCCTACGGCATCCTCATGTACGAACTGGAGCGGGGCGATTCCGGCCTACGCTCCTTCGCCTCCGTGCAGGGCAGCCTCGTCATGTGGCCCATCTACGCCTATGGCAGCGAGGAGCAGAAGCGGTACTGGCTGCCCAAGCTGGCCACTGGCGAGAAGATCGGCTGCTTCGGCCTCACCGAGCCCGACTTCGGCTCCAACCCCGGCGGCATGCTTACGAAGGCCGTCCGTGAGCCCGGCGGCAAGTGGCGCATCAATGGCACCAAGATGTGGATCACCAACGGCACTGTGGCCGACGTGGCCGTGGTGTGGGCCCAGACCGAAGACGGCATCCGCGGCTTCCTGGTGGAGAAGGGCACCCCCGGCTTCAGCGCCCCCGAGATGAAGGGCAAGTGGAGCCTGCGCGCCTCCACCACCTCCGAGCTGGTGCTGGAGGACGTCATCGTGGACGAGGCCAAGTCGCTGCTCCCCAACGTGAAGGGCCTCAAGGGCCCCCTGGGTTGCCTCACCCAGGCCCGCTACGGCATTGCCTGGGGCGCGCTCGGCGCCGCGGATGCCTGCTACCAGTGCGCCTTGGACTATGCGAAGACCCGCATCCAGTTCGACAAGCCCATCGCCAGCTTCCAGCTCCAGCAGGAGAAGCTGGCCTGGATGGTCACTGAGCTGACCAAGGGCCAGCTGCTCGTGCACCAGCTGGGCCGCCTGAAGGACGCCAAGACGTTCACGCCTGCCCAGGTCTCCATGGCCAAGATGAACAACGTGAACGTCGCCCTCGAGATCTGCCGCAAAGCCCGCACCATCCTCGGCGCCAACGGCATCCTCGACGAGTATCCGGTCATGCGCCACATGGCCAATCTCGAAAGCGTCTACACCTACGAGGGCACGCACGATATGCACACCCTCGTCATCGGCCAGGAAGTGACTGGGATTCCCGCTTACCGCTGATCGCGGTTTCCGGCGCAGAAAAACGGGCCGCACGGCCCGTTTTTCTGCGCATAAAATGCCGGATGCCCAAACCCTTCCGCATCCTCTCCATCGACGGCGGTGGTATCCGCGGCCTCATCCCCGCACTGGTGCTGGCGGAGCTGGAGCGGCGGACCCGGCGGTCCATCTCCGATTGTTTCGACCTCATCGCCGGCACCAGCACAGGGGGCATCTTGGCCCTGGGGCTCGCGGTGCCGGGTCAGGGCGGGCGTCCCCGGTACTCGGCCCAGGACCTGGCCGGCCTCTACCTGGAGGAGGGGGCCCGGATCTTCGACGAGAGCCTCTGGCGGCGCCTCACGAATCCCATGGGCCTGCGGGCGGCGAAGTACCCGTCAGATGGCCTGGAGGGCGTCCTGGCGCAGTACTTCGGCGAGGCCCGCCTCAAGGACGCCCTGGTGGAGGTGCTGGTGACGGCCTACGACCTCGAGAAACGGGACGCCTTCTTCTACCGCCGCCGGCGGGCCCGTGCGAACGCCCGTTACGACGTGCCCATGCGCGTGGCGGCCCGCGGCACCAGCGCTGCGCCCACCTACTTCGAGCCCCTGCTGGTGTCCTGGCCTGGGGATCGCGACGTGCTGGTGGACGGTGGCGTCTTCGCGAACAACCCGGCCATGTGCGCCTACGCGGAGGCCCGGCAGGGACTGGGCGGGAGCGCCGAGGATATCCTGCTGGTGTCCCTGGGCACGGGCATCCACGCCACGCCCTACCGCTACGAGGAGGCGAAGGGCTGGGGCGTGGCGGGCTGGGCCAGGCCCATCCTGGATGTCATCTTCGATGGCGTGGCGGACACCGTGGACTACCAGCTGCGCCAGCTCCTTCCTGCCGGTGCGGACGGCAGGCCGCGCTACCTCCGCTTCCAGACGGACCTCGACGCAGGTCTCAGCGAGATGGATGACGCCAGCCCCGAGCATCTCGAAGGCCTGCGACGCGCGGCGGAGGCCATTCTCCGCCGCCAGGCCCCGGCCTTCGAGGCGCTGGTGGCGTCGCTCTGAGCTACCGCGCCTTCTCGGTGCGCACCACCAGCACGTCGCAGGGCGCGAGCCTCACCACCCGGGCCGCGGTGCTGCCGAACAGCAGCCGCTCCAGGGTGGAATGGCCCACCTGGGCCACCACCAGCAGGGTCGTCGGGTCCGCCGCGGACACCAGCTCCTCCGCGGGCCCGCCCCACTTCACGATGACCTCGGTGCCGCCGAACGGCTTGACCCAGGATTCAAGCTGCTCCCGGGCATGGTCTTCCATGTTCTTCAGCCAGGCGGGGTCGGGAAGGGCGATCTGGGCTTCGGGCAGCATGGGGGCGGGAGGCTGGAGCACATGCATGGCCACCAGGGGCACGCCGCAGCGGGATGCCCAGTTCCCGGCACGCTCCAGCGCCTGCTTCGAGGCTTCGGAGAAGTCCACACCCACCAGCACCCGCGTGATCACGGCGGCCTCCGTCGGATGCCCCAAAGATACGTCCAGGTCATCCATCGGTGCCGTTTTTTTTCAGGAGGGGATTGAAATACGAGTTTAAACACGTAAAATAGATCCAGGAGGCGCCATGATCACGCTGCGACCTGCTGGAGCCAGGGGCCACTTCGATTTCGGATGGCTCGACACCCGCCACACCTTCTCCTTCGGGGAATACTTCGATCCCGAGCACACCCAGTTCCACGCCCTGCGCGTGCTGAACGAAGACCGCGTCCAGCCCGGCAAGGGGTTCGGCACCCATGGCCACCGGGACATGGAGATCCTCACCTGGGTGCTCTCAGGCGCCCTGGAGCACCGCGACAGCCTGGGGACGCATGGCGTCATCCGGCCGGGCGAAGCCCAGGTCATGAGTGCCGGCACCGGCATCCGCCACAGCGAGTTCAACGCTTCGGCCACAGACCCGGTGCACTTCCTCCAGATCTGGATCGTACCCGAGCGCCAAGGGCTTGCCCCCCGCTACGACCAGGTGGCCTTCCCCGGCCCTGAGCTGGAAAACCGCCTCCGGCTCATCGCCAGCCCGGACGGGGCGGAGGGGTCCGTGAAGCTCTTCCAGGATGTGAAGGTCTTCGCGGCGCGTCTCAATCCCGACCGCGAGGTCCAGGCCACGGTGCCAGCCGGGCGCGCCGGCTTCCTCCATGTGGCCAAGGGAACCGTGACGCTCAACGGCGCGGCCATGAACGCCGGAGACGCGGCGCGCATCGAAGGGGAACCCTCCCTCACCGTGACGGCCGGATCGCCCGCCGAAGTCCTGTTCTTCGATCTCGCCTGAGGTATCGCCATGACCATCAAACCTGTCGCCACGCTCGTGCCCGGCCTCCCCACGGAGGACGGCAATCGTGTTCCCTTGACCCGTCTGGTGCCCGGTCAGGGACACCGGGGGGCCGACGCCTTCCGCGCCATGGATCCCTTCCTGCTCATGGATCACTTCGGTCCCATGGTGCTGCCTCCGGGCACGGATGCGGGCTTCCCGCCCCACCCCCACAAGGGCTTCCAGACCCTCACCTACCTCATCCAGGGGGCCTTCCGGCACCGGGACAGCACGGGCGGATCCGGTCTGCTGCGGCCCGGTGGCGCCCAACTCATGAATGCGGGCTCGGGCATCGTCCACGAGGAGATGCCGGTGCCCGAACACCTCGAGACCGGCGGCCCCATCGAAGGTGTGCAGCTCTGGATCAACCTGCCCAAGGCGGTCAAGGGGTCCGCACCCGGCTACACGGACCTCCAGCCAGAGGCCATGCCCTGGCAGCCGCTGCCCGGCGGTCGGCTTCGCGTGCTGGCGGGCACCTGGGCCGGCGTGACGGGTCCCGCGCAGACTCCGGCGCGGATTGCCTATGCCCACCTGGAGCTGGAAGCCGGCACCCGCTTCCAGCAGGCGATCCCGGAGGGCTGGATCGCCGCCGTGGTGCCTCTGAGCGGAACGGTCCGTGTGGAAGGCACAGACGTGCCCGCCGACACGGTGGCACTGCTGGGTGAGGGGGATACGCTGGCCCTGGAAGTCGTGACGTCCGCCAGCCTCATGCTGCTGACGGGGGAACCTCTCCGGGAACCCATCGCCCACTACGGTCCCTTCGTGATGAACACCCACGATGAGATCGAACAGGCCATCCGGGACTACCAGGAGGGGCGCCTGGGACACCTCGACTGATCAGATGGGCTTCGCTTCCAGCTTCCGGCCCAGGGTGAACCTGCCCTGGGCCAATCTGTGGATGGACCGCGCCAGGGCTTCGCGGCTGCAGGCCAACTCAACACTCCAGGCGTCCAGGGGCAGCTCGCCGCCTTCGGGATGGGCCTCCACCCAGGTCTCCCAGAGGGCCGAGAGGGCCGCTGCATCGGGCTCCTGGCGGTCGCGCCAGCTGCGCTCCTGGGGGCGCTTCGGTTCGTAAAAAGAATGGCCGCGGAGCTTGTCGGGCAGGAAAGCCTGCTCCCGGTCGTAGTCATCGTGGGAGTAGTGGTACCCCGCGCCCCGGCCGGCCTTCCGGGCGGTGGCGGTGTGGGCGTCCCGGATGGCCTCGGGGATGGGCGCGTCGTCGGCGGCCAGGGCCGTGTCGATGGCCAGCACCGTGGCGTTGCTCTTGGGGGCGTTGGCGGTGTAGATGACCGCCTGCGCCAGAGGAATGCGGGCCTCGGGCCAGCCGATCTGCTCCACGGCGCGGCTGGCGGCCTCGCAGAGGATGAAGGCCTGGGGGTCGGCGTTGCCCACGTCCTCGGCGGCGCAGACCATGAGGCGCCGGGCGATGAAGCGGGGATCCTCGCCGCCCCGGATCATCCGGCTCAGGTAGTAGAGGGCC
Source organism: Geothrix alkalitolerans (assembly GCF_022808885.1). Classification (NCBI taxonomy): domain Bacteria; kingdom Pseudomonadati; phylum Acidobacteriota; class Holophagae; order Holophagales; family Holophagaceae; genus Geothrix; species Geothrix alkalitolerans. Next base: position 125,383 of record NZ_JAKZLE010000002.1, read on the forward strand.
GCGTCCGCGTCCGAGCCCCGCAGGCTCTTCTGGAAGGCGCTGGCCAGGTCGTAGTGGCCGTCGGCGCGGTCGAACATCATGCGGCCACCCAGGGCCCCCTGGAGGGATTCCAGGTCGGGATCCGGCATCTCCATCCAGGTTTCCAGTCCGGAGAGCGCCGAGCGCAGGTCGCCGCCGGCCCAGTGGGAGAGCCACTCGAAGACCTCGGCGGGCTCCGGTTTGCCAGGCTCTTCCTTGGCCCAGGCCCGCTTGAGCACCTGCTGGATGTGGGCCGGTTCCAAGGCCTTGAGGGCAATGAGCTGGCAGCGGCTGCGGAGCGCCGGGTTCAGGTAGAAGGCCGGGTTCTCCGTGGTGGCGCCGATGAGGATGGCCTCGCCCCGCTCCAGGAAGGGCAGGAGGATGTCCTGCTGGGCCCGGTTGAAGCGGTGAATCTCGTCCAGGAACACCACGGGCGGCACCGTGCGGAACAGGGGCATCTCGCGGCTGTCCTGGAGGAACTTCTTCAATTCCGCAGCGCTGCCGCTCACGCCCGAGAACTCCATGAAGCCATGCCCCGTGGCCTCCGCCAGGATGCGGGCCAGGGTGGTCTTGCCCGTGCCTGGCGGCCCCCACATGACCATGGAGGGCAGGCGACCCCCCGCCGTGAGCCGCCGCAGCGCGCCCTTGGGGCCCAGCAGGTGGGCCTGGCCCACCACCTCGTCCAGTGTCGAAGGTCGCATGCGTTCGGGGAGCGGGGTGGTGTGGCTCACAGTCCTTCCAGCCTAGCGCGTCCTGTCTGCGCGTAGGATGGGACCATCCCCGGAGAGTCTGGTCATGAGGATCACTTCCAAGACTGTATTTCTCGGGCTGCCTGTCTTCGAATTCGCGGTGGCGGAGGTCGGTGCGAGTCCTCACTTGAAGGGGCCGGCCTGCGCCTGGGTCGCCATCGGGGATCTCGCTCTCAGCCCCTTCCTGGCCATCGGTGGCTTGGCCTTCGGCACGGTCTCATTCGGTGGGCTCGCCCTGGGTGGCCTGGCCATCGGTGGTTGCGCCATCGGTGGACTCGCACTGGGCGGTTGCTCGATCGGAGTGTGGGCCATGGGCGGGCTTGCGCTCGGTCTTCAGGCGGCGAAGGGAGGCTTGGCCGCCTCACCTGGCTATGCCCTGGGCGGGACAGCCTTCGGACCCCAGGCCAACACGCGGGAAGCGGCCGCCTGGTTCGCCAGAGCCCCCTTCTGGATGGTACCGCCCGGGCGCATCTTCCTTCTGTTTCTGCCACTGGCGCTGCTGCCGGTCCTGGTCCGGCCACGCGAGGTGAAGGGAAAAGACCGGGGGATCACTCCGAGGTAGGCTGGTCCCATGGATACGATCCTCGCCTACGAACGCGATCCCTACGCCACCATCCTGGAGACCCGCGTGCTCCGAACGGGGGAGGAGCAGGGCCGTCCCTTCGCGATCCTGGAGGACACCATCCTGTATCCGGAGGGGGGTGGTCAGCCCGCGGACCGGGGAACGCTGGGCGGCGTGGCGGTCCTGGACGTCCAGAAGCGGGATGGCGAAATCCGCCACTACCTGGCTTCGCCTTTGGCGGAAGGTCCCGCCTTGGTGGAACTGGACTGGACCCGTCGTTTCGATCACATGCAGCAGCACACCGGCCAGCACCTGCTCACGGCCGTGGCCCAGGACCGCTTCGGCTGGGGCACCACGGCCTTCCACCTGGGGGCAGCGGTCTGCGACATCGAGGTGACTGCGGCCTCCATGTCCCTGCGCGACCTGGAGGTATTGGAAGAAGCTGTGGCCGCGGAGATACGGGCCTGCCGCGAGATCTCGGCGCGGCGGGTGAGTCCGGAGACCTACAAGCTGGAAGCTGTGCGCTCCCGGGGCCTGCCGGAGGGGCACACGGGGGACATCCGCCTGGTGCAGATCGCGGAGGTGGACCTGAACACTTGCGGCGGCACGCACCTGCGCCACACGGGCGAGATCGAGGTCCTCAAGCTGCTGGGAACCGAACCCATCCGAGGAGGTACGCGGCTCTTCTATGGAGCCGGAAGGCGCGCCAGGCTGCGCCTGGACGCGCATGAAAAGCGCAATGCGGCCCTGCGGGCTCTGCTGGGCGCGCCGGACGAGGACCTGGCGCCCGCCCTCCAGACCAAGCTGGACCAGCTCCAAGCCGCCGAGCGCCGCGTGCGCAAGCTCGAGGATGAGCTGGCCGAGGTCCAGGCCACAGCCCTGGCCGCCCGGCCGGAGGCGCTGGTGGAGGCCCACCTCGAAGGGCGCGACATGGCCTTCCTCCAGAAGCTGGCGAAGCAGGCGCTCTCGGCGGCCCCGACGAAGGCTGTGTTCCTCACCTCGGAAACCGGCGGGCAGGGCCTCTTCCTGCTGAGCGCGGGCGAGGCCTGCGCGCTGGACGTGCCTGCCCTCGGGAAGGCTGTGGCGGCGCTCCTGGGCGCCAAGGGGGGCGGTTCGGGGAAGACCTTCCAGGGCAAGGCGCCGGGTCTGGCGGCACGGGCCGAGGCCCTGGCCCGGCTGCGCGAGGACTGATCCCATGCGGGCGGCGGGCCTCCTCAAACTGCTGGCCTGGGGCGTCGGGCTCTATGCGGGGCTCTGCCTCCTGGCCTTCCTGGCCCAGCGTCGGATGATGTACTTCCCGGATCGCGAGCCTGAGCCGGAGGCCGTCCCACGGGCCCTGGAGGCGCGCCTGGTGCCCTGGCGTGACGGAAAGGGTGCCGTGCTCGGCTGGCGACGGGCCGCGAGGTCGGGCGGGCCCCGGATCCTCGTCCTGCACGGCAATGCGGGCGATGCCCTGGGTCGCGAGGACTACCTTCCCATGCTCGAGGCCGCGGGCTTCGAGGGGGTGCTGCTGGAGTATCCGGGCTACGGTCCCCGGGAGGGCGAGCGGTCGGAGGCCTCCCTGGTGGCCGATGCCCGGGCGGCGGTGCGGCAGCTGAAGGTGGAATCCGGCGCGCCGGTGATCCTGCTGGGCGAGAGCCTCGGGTCCGGTGTGGCGGCGCAGGTGGCCGCCGCCGAGCCCAAGCTGGTGGCGGGGCTCCTCCTGGCCGCGCCCTTCGCCCGGATGACCGAGGTGGCCGCCCGTCACTATCCGTACCTGCCCATGAAGCTGATCCTGCGGGATCGCTGGGACAGCCTGGGGGCCATCCGCGGCTACCGCGGACCCGTGGCCGTGGTGATCGCCGGGCAGGACGAGGTGGTGGGTGCGGAACAGGGGCGGCGCCTGGCCCAGGGGTGCCCGGGGCCCGTCCGGATCTGGGAGGTCCCCCGGGCCACCCACAACGGCCTGCCCCTGACCCCGGGCCGGCCGCCCTGGTCCCTGGCCCTGGCCTTTCTCCACGAGCGCGCTGGGATGAAACAATAGGGCCCATGGACCTGATCTACCTCGATCACAACGCCACCACCGCCCTCGACCCCGAGGCCTTCGAGGCCATGCGGCCCTGGTTCACAGAGCGCTTTGGCAATGCCAGCGCGGCCTATGCCCTCGGGCACCTGTCGGATGGCGCCGTGGTGGCCGCTCGGGATCAGACGGCAGCCTTGGTGGGCTGCTCGCCTGCGGAGATCGTCTTCACCAGTGGCGGTACGGAGAGCCTGAACCACGCGTTCCGAGGCGTGTGGGAGGCCTTCCCGACGAAGCGCCACCTGGTCGCGACCGCCGTGGAGCACCCCGCCGTGCGGGCCCTGGTGGCCTGGTGGAGGGTCCAGGGCGGCGAAGCCACGGACGTGGGCGTGGACGGGGAGGGCCGACTCGACCTGGCCGCCCTGGAAGCCGCCGTGCGCCCGGATACGGCCCTGGTGGCCGTCATGGCCGCCAACAACGAATCCGGCGTGCTGTTTCCGGTGGCCGAAGCGGGTAAGGTCGCGAAGGCAAAGGGCGCCCTCTTCCTGGTGGACGCCACCCAGGCCATGGGCAAGATCCCGGTGGATGCCACGGCCTGGGGCGCGGATCTCCTGTGCCTCAGCGGCCACAAGTTCCATGGGCCCAAGGGCACCGGCCTGCTCATGATCCGCCGGGGCGTGCGCCTGAAGCCGCTCATGTTGGGCGGCTCCCAGGAGCGGGGCCGCCGCGGGGGCACGGAGAACGTTCCCGGCATCGTGGGTCTGGGCAAGGCCGCGGAACGGGCCCTGGCGCGACTGCCGGAAATGGACCGGGTTCGCGACTTGCGGGATGCCCTGGAGGCCCGTATCCTCGCGGAGATCCCGGAGGTTCGCATCCACGGCGCGGGCACGGACCGCCTGCCCAACACGAGCTTGGTGGGTTTCGCGGGTCTTGAGGGCGAAGCGCTGCAGTTGAAGCTGGCGGAACACGGCATCTGCGTGTCCACCGGCAGCGCCTGCAGCACGGGCATGCGGGAGCCCAGCCATGTGCTGCGTGCCATGCGAGTGCCCGAGGCCCACGCGCGAGGCACCGTGCGCTTCAGCCTGGGGCTGGGCACCACTGACCCGCAGATCCGGGCGGTGGCTGGTCTGCTTTCAGGCCTTGTGGAGGCCTTGCGGCAGGGAGGGTATGGAATCGGGATGCATCGATAAATGCCAAGTAGGCTCATCGTGACATGGGTCTCTGTTGACATGGCCGCCGGTGCGTGGTGAGGTGGGCTGAGCCCACCAGCCCCTTTCCGACCTGCACGGAAGCGCACCATGTCCCTGGACCTCCTCAAGCGCCTGACTCGGGGATTCCGTTCCACTCCGGAAGCCTCGTCCGCCAGCACATGGTCGAGGCCAGCTCACCTTGACCGCGGGGATCTGGGCGAGGCCCGGTTGGCCGTGGATCACCGGGCTCAGGGGATCGCCCTCTGGGAGAATCACGGGACCTTGTGGACCCTGCCCGTGGGGGCCGTCTCGGCGCCGGCGCTCAGGCGCACTCCCTTCGGCGCGGGAACCACGCCGCGCCTGGCGATCAATCAGGAGGGCCGGGGGCTGGCCGTCTGGCTGGCCGACCTCGGGGAGGAACGACAGATCCTCGGGAAGACTCTCGGATCCAGTGAGAACCAGGAGCATGTGGTGTTCCGGACGCCTGGCTGGGTCCGCAAGCTCCAGGTCGCCGTGGACCGAAGGGGCAACGCGCTGGTGGTCTGGCTTCACGAGAAGGTGGGAAGGATCGAAGTGATGGTCCAGTCCTTCGACACGCGGGGTGAGGCCTGGGAGAACGGGCCCACGATCCTCGGACTGGCCTCGGATCCCGCGGCCTCGCCACAGCTCGCGGTCAATCACCGCGAGCACGCCATGGTGGTCTGGGAGGCTCGGGACAGCCTTTTCGACGGACTGCTGGCCAGTCATCACTGGCCCAAGGATCGGATCTGGTCTGACCGTCCGGTGCCCGTGGTGACGCACGCCTCCCGCCACCACCAGGTGGCCATGGACGATCATGGGAATGCCGTGGCGCTCTGGGTTCACGCGCCCTACGGCCAGCGGAGCATTCTGGAAGCCAGCTTCTTCGATGTCGTGGCGGGAGAGTGGCGGGAGCCCACCACGTTGGCGAGGGCCCAGGAGATATCGCTGCCACGGCTGGTCATGAACGGGTCCGGGGAGGCCCTGGCCGCCTGGTGCCAGCGCGAGAGCGGGGAAGGCTCGCACTTGCTGGCCAGGGCCTTCCAGAATGGTGATTGGGAGTCAGGCGCGGCATGTCTCGACCGCAGCCGAGGCCGGAGCCATGACTATGCCATCGGCCTGGACAGCGACGGGCGGGCAGGCGCCCTGGTGGTGCAGCATGGGAAGGATGGGGACCAGGTCGTGCTCCTCACTCGCCTGGGGGCCTGGTCCAAGCCGAAGGTGATGGCCGAATGCCGGGAAGGAGCCTGCTCCTCACCCAGGATCGCGGTCTCCCCCCAAGGGATGTCCCTCCTCTGGATGCAGGGTACGGAATCCGAGAAGGCGCTGGTGGCGGTGGGCTCCCACTGATGTGGAGGGAGGCCTTCAGGCGTGCAGCAATTCCTTGGCGTAGTGCTCCACCGCGTAGGGCAGCCAGCGGTGGCCAGGAAGGTCACGGCTGAGGTAGCCCATGTGGCCGCCATGCGCCTCCAGGTGGAGATGGACGGCAGGCGAGGGGTTGGCCCCGGCCGCGTGTTCCCAGGGGATGAAGGGATCATCCTTGGCCATGAGGACCACCGTCGGCACGGTGATCTTGGACAGGTGGTGCCGTGCGGAACACCGGGCGTAGTAGTCGTCGGCGCCTTCGAAGCCTGCGGCCTTCGTGGTGTAGGCATCGTCGAACTCGCGCAGGCTCATGAAGGGACCGGTCCGGTAGATGTCCGGGATGAGTCCGTCCTCCACCCGCTGGCGGATGGCCTTGCGGCAGCGCTTGATGAAACGCAGCTCATAGAGGCGGCTGAGCCCCGTGTGGATGGCCAGGGCGCAGGCGCCCAGATCGACCGGTGGGTTCACGGCGATCGCACAATCGGGTCGGGCCGCTGGTCTGGGCAGGCCGTCGCCCAGGTTCAGCAGGAGGGCGTTCGCGGAGAGGGAGTAGCCGATGGCCAGCTGGCGGAGACCCGGATGCCGCTCCCGCGCGGCGGTGAAGGCTGCGCCCAGGTCGTCGCGGGAACCGCTGTGGTAGGGATGCTTCGCCAGGCCCCGGCCCTCGCCGCAGCCGCGGTGGTTCACGGTCCAGACGTGGTGGCCCAGCTTGCGCGCGAGGGCGACCGTGCGGCGCACGTAGTGGGCCTGGTCATCGCCTCCCAGGCCATGGAAGACCATCACCAGCGCGTCTGTCTCGCCAGGGTAGTGGCGGCCGGTGAGCTGATCGCCATCGGGCAGCAGGATGCGGAAGGGCTCGGAGGGATGGCGTGAGGGCTCTCCGGGCAGGTAGTTGCCGAGGATGGTCTGCAGGTGGCCTGATGGAGCCCACCAGGGGGGCCGGCAGGGCAGGGGCGGCGGGGCGAGCTTGCGCATCCGCCTAGTGTGCCCGAGCGGGCTCAGTCGTTCCGCTTGAAGACCAGCTTGTAGCTGAAGGGATTGTCCAGCTTGGGGTGGGTGTAGGTCACCTGGAGGGCCAGCGAGTTGCCGTCCTTCCGCATGGAGTAGACGTACTTCAGCGTGTAGCCGTCGCCGGCGATGGTCTGGACCATGGTGGGACCGTCCTTGGTGAGGGTGGCCTTGAACACCTTCTCGTCGCTTCGCTTCCAGTCGCTCTCGGTGCCGTCGGCCGGGGTATCGATGGGGCGCTCCCTCCCCATGGTCACGGAAAAGGTCTCGCCGGCCAGGATGTCGAGCTTGTTGAACTCCCGGCAAGCGCCCTGCAGCTTCTTCTTCCAGAAGATCTTCATGGCGAAGTTCAGGTCCTTGACGTGCTCGTCGATGCGCTCTTCGACCTTGTCACTTTGTGAAGCCGAGAGGGTCCACTCCCCGTCCCAGTCCACCTTGTCTTCCTTGGCGGGCAAGGCGGTTTTGGCCGGGGCCTTGGCCTTCTGGGCGGTCATGGGAAGAACCAGCAGGCAGGGCAGGATGAAGGGCAGCACGCGCATGGGAGCTCCGGGTGGGGATCGTCGGATCGTACTCCGGCGCGGCGCATCGCGAAAGCATCTCTTGTGATCCGTGCAACAAAGGCGTGGATTGATGACCTTGCAGGCAGGATCGCGCAACACGAGGTGTAAGCTTGGTGGCATTCAGCCCAAAATGAGGGCACTCAATTCAAGGAGTGTGGCCATGAAACGTAAGCAGGAAGCCCTCGACTACCATTCGCAGGGACGGAAGGGGAAGATCGAAGTCATTGCCACAAAGCCCTGCTCCACCGCACGGGACCTGTCGCTGGCCTACTCCCCGGGCGTGGCGGAACCCTGCCTGGAGATCGAGAAGGACAACGAGCTCGCCTACACCTACACCGCCAAGGGCAACCTGGTGGCCGTGATCTCCAACGGCACCGCCGTGCTGGGCCTGGGCGACATCGGCGCCGTGGCCGGCAAGCCGGTGATGGAGGGCAAGGGCGTCCTGTTCAAGCGCTTCGCCGACATCGATGTGTTCGACATCGAAGTGGACGAGAAGGACATCGACAAGTTCTGCCAGGTCGTCAAGGCTCTGGAGCCCACCTTCGGCGGCGTGAACCTCGAGGACATCAAGGCCCCGGAGTGCTTCGAGATCGAGACCCGCCTGAAGAAGGAGATGAAGATCCCCGTCTTCCACGACGACCAGCACGGCACCGCCATCATCAGCACGGCAGCGCTGATGAACGCGTCCGAGATCGTGAAGAAGAAGCTGGGCGACATGAAGGTGGTGTTCAGCGGCGCCGGGGCCTCCGCCATCGCCTGCGCCAACATGATGATCCGCGCCGGCGTCAAGCTCGAGAACCTGTGGCTCTGCGACACCAAGGGGCTGGTCTACACCGGCCGCAAGGAGGGCATGAACAAGTACAAGGACAAGTTCGCCAAGCCCAGCGACTGGCGCACGCTCTCCGACACGATCAAGGACGCCGATGTCTTCGTGGGCTGCTCGAGCAAGGGCGCGCTGACGCCCGAGATGCTCCTGAGCATGGCCAAGAACCCCATCGTCTTCGCCCTGGCCAACCCCGATCCCGAGATCGACTACCCCACGGCCAAGGCCACCCGCGACGACATCATCCTGGCCACGGGCCGCAGCGACTACCCGAACCAGGTGAACAACGTCCTGGGCTTCCCCTTCATCTTCCGCGGCGCCCTTGATGTCCGCGCCTCGGAGATCAACGAGGAGATGAAGCTGGCCGCCGCCAAGGCCCTGGCCGCCCTGGCCAAGGAAGAGGTGCCGGATGCCGTGGTGAAGGCCTACTCGGGCCAGAAGTTCACCTTCGGTCCCGAGTACATCATCCCCAAGCCCTTCGATCCCCGCGTGCTGCTGTGGGTGGCTCCGGCCGTGGCCAAGGCCGCCATGGAGACCGGCGTCGCCAAGCAGCCCATCCCCGACATGCAGGCCTACAAGGAGCGCCTCGAAGGCCTCCAGGGCCGCAGCAAGGACGTGATCCGCAGCGTGGTCCACCGGGCCAAGACCAATCCCAAGCGCGTGGTCTTCCCCGAGAGCACCCACCCGCTGATCCTGCAGGCCGTGTCCCAGATGGTGGACGAAGGCATCTGCGTGCCCATCCTGCTGGGCGATCCCGCCAAGGTGAAGGCCGTGGCCGCCGATCACGGCATCTCCATCGAAGGCGTCGAGATCCAGGATCCCGCCACCGTCTCCTGGCGGAAGGACGCGGAGGACGCCTACCTGGAGCTGCGGAAGCGCCGGGGCGTCACCCGCGACGAGGCCAGCCGGAAGGTGCTCGAGCCGATCTACTTCGGCGCCCTGATGTGCCGCCTGGGCAAGGCCGACGGCCTCATCGCGGGCCTGACGATGTACTACCCCGACACCATCCGGCCCTGTCTGGAGGTGATCGGCACCCGCAAGGGCGTCAAGCGCGTCTGCGGCGTCTACACCATGGTGCTGAAGAACCGGGTGCTCTTCTTCTCCGACACCACCATGAACATCGAGCCCAGCAGCGAGGAACTGGCCGAGATCGCCCTGCTCACCGCCGACCTGGCCAAGGATCGGTTCAACATGGAGCCCAAGGTGGCCATGCTGTCCTTCTCCGACTTCGGCAGCGTGGACCATCCCCTGGTCCGCAAGGTCCAGAAGGCCGTGGAGATCGTGAAGGTCCAGCGGCCCGACCTCAAGTGCGATGGCGAGATGCAGGCGGACACGGCCCTCGGGGATGGCATCCTGGCCGAGAGCTACCCCTGGGTGGACCTCCCGGGCGGCCCGAACGTGCTGATCTTCCCCGACCTCACCAGCGGCAACATCGGCTACAAGCTGGTGCAGCGGCTGGCGGGCGCCGAGGTCATCGGCCCCATCACCTGCGGCATGGCCGCTCCTGTGCATGTGCTCCAGCGCCACAGTGACCTGAACGACATCATCCACCTCACGGCGCTCACCGTCGTGGAGGCACAGCAGAAGTAGCTGTCAGGTGTCAGCTTTCAGGTTTAAATGCGGGGGCCGGTCGGCCCCCGCATTCTGTATGATGGCGTGCACGTGATCGACAGGAGGCGGAGATGTACTACATCGTCGAATCCGATAAACCCTTCGAGCAGGCCTCGGCCGACCTGGAGGTTGCGGTGCAGGCCGGCGGCTTCGGTGTGCTCCACGTCCACGACCTGGGGAACACCCTGCGCAGCAAGGGCTTTCCATTCACGGAGGCCTGCCGGGTCTTCGAGGTGTGCAACCCGGGCCAGGCATCCAAGGTCCTTGGACTCGATCTGCGCTTGAACATGGCGCTGCCCTGCCGCATCTCCGTCTACACGGATCAGGGGCGCACCCGGATCGGCCTCATTCCCCCTTCGGATCTGCTCGAGGGCCTGTCGAAGGATCCCGCGCTGCTTCCCATCGCCCGTGAAGTGGAGACGGCCTTGATCCAGATGGTGGATGCGGCCCGCTGACCCGTGCCATCGGTCGCGAGTGGCCGGTGGCGCGGCGCGGGCCGCCCTGCAGGCCGCTCTGATCCACGTTCCATGAGCCGGGGTTGCGATGGGTGATGTGCTGTGTGCGTGGTGCGGAGCCGTGGTCGGACAGAGCGAGGTCGACCATTCCCATGGCATCTGCCGCGCCTGCTACCGGGAGCTGCTTCGCATTCCGGATCTGTCCGAGGAGGCCTTGGACGACTTGCCGTTCGGGGTGATCATCCTGGCCAAGGACGGGACCGTCCTCGCCTATAACCCCGCGGAAGGCGCGCTCGCAGGCCGCGAGCCCAGCGCGGTGATCGGCCGCCATGTCTTCACCGAGATCGCCCCCTGCACCTCGGTCCGGGAATTCCAGGGCATCTTCCGCGAATTCTGTGAGAGAGAGGATGCTTCCAGGACGTTTCAGTTCACCTTCCACTTTCCAGCTGGTTCGGTCCGGGTGCAGATCGTTTTCCTCCACCGAGGCGCGGACGTGGCCGTCGCCGTCCGGAAACGGACCGATCCGGCTGCCTGAGGGCGATCTAGCTGGAGGACTCCAGCTGCTGCAGCCAGGCCCGGATCTCGGGATCGGGGTCCGGGCTGAGGCGCAGGGCCTCGCGGAGGTCGGCCAGGGCGGGGGCGGGTTCGTCCCTCTGGAGGTGCACGAAGGCGCGTTCCTTGTGGGACCGGGCATCGCCGGGATCCAGCAGGATCAGGTGGGTGGCCGTCCACAGGGCCTCCTCCCAGTCCTCGACGTGCATGAACCGCAGGTGGAGGTTGCGCACGAGGCGGATGAGGATCTGGCGGTCTGTGGCGGGCCTCAGCATGTCGCGGTGGAAGGCGATCCGTCCGGCGCTGGCGGCCTTCACAAGGGCAGCGCCTCCCTCTTCGCCCACGGCGCGCCCGCGGTTGAAGGGATCGAAGCACAGCAGACCGGACGGCGAGCGCAGGGCGGCAATGAAGTGGCCCGGCAGGCCCACGCCCACGGCATCGAAGCCCATGCGCCGGGCCAGATCGATCCACAGGATGGATAGGGAGATGGGCAGGCCCTTGTGCCGGGCCACCACGGCGGGGAGCAGGGCGTTCAGGGGATCGTCGTAGGTCTCGCGATCCCCGTCGAATCCGAGCTCCTCGAAGAGCAGGTGGTTGAGGGCCTCCAGCGCCCGGCCGGTGTCCCAGGGCAGGGGCATGCGCCCTGCGAGGGTGAAGGCCCATTCGTTGAGCTGCATCACCACCGAGGCGGGATCGGGGTCTTCCAGGGCCGGCGCCACGGCGTGGATGGCCCCTTCGGCCAGGTTCCGGCACTCCGGATCCAGGCGGAGGTATTCGAGCAGGGACATCAGCCCCTCCGGCGAATCACCGCGCGGGCCACGAGGGCCGCTGCGACCAGGCCCATGGCGCCCCAGGCCCAGTTCATCCACGAGCTGGTGGCGGCCTGGACCTTTCTGGCCTCCTCGGCCTTCCTGGCGTTCTCTTCGATGGAGATCTTGGACTGCGCCTCGCGGGCGTCCTTCACGGCCTTCTGGCCGGATTCACGGGAGGCCTGGAGCTCCTTGGCCACAGCCTCCTGTTCCTCCTGGATGCCCAGCACCGCGACATGCCTCTGGGGCTGGACCTTGGGTCCGGTGCTGGCCGGCACCACATCGCCCTCGTCGCTGTCGGAAACCGGGCCCTGGCTAGAATCCAGGGATTCGGTGAGGGCCTGGATGTCCTCCCGCAGGCCCTGCATCACCTGGTTCTGGCGGTGGAGCTGGGCGCCCTGCAGCCAGAGCATGAGCAGCTGGAGCACCAGGAGGGTGGGGATGGTCCATTGGAGTGGGCGGCGGGTCATGAATGCTCCCTTCCCAGGATAAACAGAGTCCGGTCGTCCCGGTTCTGAGTATCGAATGACGCTACATCCCGGAAGATGGCCTCGCAGGCCGCCCGGGGGCTGCCCGTGCCCCAAAGGCGGCGGAGCTGGCCGCAGAGGCGGGCCACGCCGTAGAGCTCGCCTTCCCGGTTCATCGCCTCGGACAGGCCGTCGCTGTAGAGCACCACCCAGCCCTTGGGGGGAAGGACGCCTTCGACCACTTCCCAGTTCCCCGGCGCCGCCGGGCGGAGGCCGAGGCCACGGCCCTGGGGCGTCATTTCGGTCGAACAGTCCTCCACGACCCCCTGGAGCAGGAGGGCGCCCGGATGGCCGGCCCGGGCCAGCCGGTAGTTCCCCTGCTGGTCCCACTCCAGCAGCACGAGGGTGAGGAAGCCCCTCTGGCCCAGCAGCTGGCGGAGGGTGTGGTCCATGGCGCGGAGCATCTCCTCCAGCCCCTGGTCCTCCCGCTGGGCCGCCTGTTCGAGCAGGGCGGTCGCCTGGGCCATGTACAGGGCCGCCGCGAGACCCTTGCCGCAGACATCGCCCACCGCCGCCAGCCACCTGCCGCTGGGTCTCCGCTTCACGAACAGTAGGTCTCCACCGGTCTCCAGCGCAGGTTCCAGGCGGAGGGCCACCTGGAACCCAGGGATGGGCGGCACCTGGGAGGTGATGAGGCCCTCTTGGATCCGCCTGGCGGTCTCCAGCTCCTGGCTCAGGCGCTCCTGGGCCAACAGGCGCTGGTGCATCACGGCCGTCTCAAGCACTTGGCCGGCCGTCAGGGCCGCCTCGCGCAGCAGCTCGCGATCCTCGCGGCCATAGTTCAGCTCCGAGTACTTGCCACCCAGCAGCACGGCGCTGTGCGGGTGGTCTCCAGCCAGGATCAGCAGCAGAAGCTGAGCTTCCAGGGCATCCACATGGGCCCGGAGGCCCTCGCCCTGCTCGCGGATCCAGTCGGCCTCCTCGCTTCCCAGTCCCAGCACCAGCTCGCGGTTCTCCCGGGCCAGGCGCAGGAGCCCAGGCGGGATCCGGAGGGGCTGAGGCGGGAAGTGTCTGCGCCGATCCTCCCGATCCATGGACTCGGCGGCCGGCAGGAGGATCTGCCGCGACTCGATGGGCAGCACCTCGAGGAACTGGGGCCGGAAGGCCTCGTCGAGGGCCTTCCGCAGGGACTTCAGCAGGGCTTCCTCGCTGAAGCGTTTCCGAGGCTCGCGCACGGCGCTGAGGGCGATCTCGCGGGTGCTGGCGAAGTCCCGCCGGAAGCGGCGGCGGATGCCTTTCAGCAGGCGGCGCAGGGCCCAGCCCAGGGGCAGGGCCAGAAGGCCGATGAGGGCGCCGGCCCAACCCGGCGGGATGGAGGAGAGATGGGAGAAGGCCCATGCGAGCCCGCCCAGGTACAGCGCCACCGTGAGCGCCAGGATGGCCATGTAGCTCACCCACCGCAGCAGCACCTTCCGCACTTCGAAGAGGCCGTGCCGGAAGATGGCGAAGGCGAAGCTCAGCGGCAACAGCGGCACCGGCAGCATGAAAATGAAGACCTGGCGACGGAAGAGGAGGCTGTTGCCATACCGCGCCCGGAGCACGGTCCAGGCCAGGAGATCCAGGCAGAGCGCCGCCGCCACGATAAGGGAAGGCAGCAAGGCCCGGCGCAGCCGCTCATGGGTCCGGAAGGTACCGACGAGAAAGAAGGCCAGGCCCGCCAGCGCTGCCAAGAGGTAGAGGGGGATGGGCAGGTAGCCGAAGCCAGCCAGGAGGGATTTGAGGAGCCCTTCCGGAGGCGTGCCAGCGGGCGTGTGGAGCTTGCCATCGCTGAGAACCACCCAGAGGCGCACGAGGAACTGCACCAGAGCCACCAGAGCGAAGGTTCCGTAGAGAGCCTGGAGGAATCGCCGGTTCTTGCGCAGGTGGAAGGGATGCGGGAAGCGCAGGAAGAAGTGGACCCAAAGTGGGGGGAGCACGGCCGCCGTGATGGACGCCATGATGCCCACGGCGATGCGCAGGGCCTCCGGCGCGTTAAGCCCCACGGTGGCGCCCGACATCAGCAGGGCCGTGGCCGCCAGGTAGAAGAAGTGGCGGGCTGTCTTTCTTTCGGGTGCGGACAGAACCACCAGGAGGGAGATGGCCCAGGCCAGGATGCCGTTCAGCAGCAGGGCCACCTGCTCCAGATCCAGGGGCTTCACCAGCCGGATGGGAAGCAGGATCGCCCGTCCCTGTCGCTTCACGGTGTAGATCAGGATGGTGCCCTGGGATTTGGCGTTGATGAACCGCTGCGCCTTGAGGGTCCCCTCCAGCGTGGGCTCGAAGGCGCGCCCCTGGATCTTCAGGAGCTCATCGCCCTCGAGCAGTCCGGCCTCCTCCGCCACCCCGTCCGGGAGGATCTCGCGGATGACGATCTTGCCGTTCTCCACCACCCAGGAACACTGGTCGTCCGAGGGGGCGTACACCCACTGGTTCAGGCCGAACGACCCCAGAGCGAGCACGAGGCAGGCGAAGCTGATCCACAGCAGGCGCCAGCGGATGCGTTTGAGGTAGGGGTTCATGGGACCTTTGTGGAAGAATGCCCCGATGGAGCGGATCTCGCGAAACGGCAGGCCCTGCTGGGTGCTGGTGGGAGGACGGCGGCGCCTGGGGCGGGCCCTGGCGGAGAATCTGGCCGGGGACCATGATCTGGTGCTGACCAGTTCGGAACCCTGGGATGGGGAAACGTGGGTGGAGGACCTTTCGAAGAGGGCGGCGATCCAGACGCTTGTATGGAATGCCGAGAACCCGGAGGTGAGCTCCAGAATGATGGCAGATCTCCAGTCCGTGAAGGCGGCTGGCGGACTGATTTCAGGTGCCGTGCTGCTGGCCGGGACCTTCCCTGAGCAGCCGATTGGAACCTGGACATCCCAGCGGCTCGACGCCACCTGGCGCATGAACCTCAGCTTCCCTTTCCTCTGCGCCCAGGCCCTGGCCCCACACCTTTGCGAGGGCGCCTGCATCCAGGTCCTCCTGGACACGTCCATCCACCACCCCTGGCTGAAGCGCCTGCCCTACAGCGCCGCCAAGGCCGGGCTCGCGGCCCTGGTGCCCGGGCTCGCCCAGCTCCTGGCGCCCAAGGTGCGCGTGGTGGGCCACGCCCTGGGAGCGATCCTGCCCGCGGAAGGCAGCGATGAGGCGTTCCTGGCGGACCGCACCTTGCTGAAGCGCCTGGGCGACCCTGCGGATCTCGCCCGAGCGGTGCGCTACGCCGCCGACAGCCCCTTCCTCACGGGAGACATCCTCACCCTGGACGGGGGGCGGCGCTGGGTGGATCGATGAAGTTCAAGGTCAACGAGGTGTTCCACAGCATCCAGGGGGAAGGACGGGGCCCCGTCCGCGAGCGCGAAGCGTGAGCGGGAGGACGCGCCAGTGGCGCGTCCGATCCGGGGGTAGTCATGGGCGCCCCGTAACCGCCCGCAGGGCGGGAACGGAGGACAATGATGCAGGTCGGGTGGTCATGAAGTTCAAGGTCAACGAGGTGTTCCACAGCATCCAGGGGGAAGGCGCCCGCATCGGACGCCCCTGCCTGTTCATCCGCCTCACGGGCTGCCCCCTGCGCTGCTCGTACTGCGACACGGAGTACGCCTTCTACGACGGGACCATGCGAAGTCTGGAAGAGCTCCTCACCGAGACCCGGCAGCGCCTCGGCCCCCCGCGGAAGGGCCCCAGCGCCCCGTTCGTGGAGCTCACGGGTGGAGAGCCGATGGCCCATCCCCACGCCCCCGACCTGCTGCGGGCCCTGCTGGACCTGGGTTACGAGGTGGCGCTGGAGACGGCTGGCAGCCACGATCTGGCGCCGGTGCCCCGGGAGGTCATCAAGATCGTGGATCGCAAGACCCCAGGCAGCGGGGAGGTTCACCGCTGGCTGGAAACGAATCTCGACCACATGGTGGCGGAGCAGGACGAGCTGAAGTTCGTGCTCTGCGATCAGGCAGACTACGAATGGGCCCGGGCCTGGTGCGCCGAGCGCAAGGTGTGGGATCGCCTGGAGGTGCTCTTCAGCCCCGTCTGGGGCAGCCTCGACCCCGCCTGGCTCGCCGAGCAGGTTGTCGCCGACGGCCTTCCCGTACGGGTCCAGATGCAGCTGCACAAAGTCATCTGGGGGGCGGACAAGAAGGGGGTCTGAACCCTAGTTCCCGCCCTTCCAGACCGCCAGTTCCTTCTCCAGGTTCTCGGTGTATTCCTTCGGGGCCTTGCCCTTCGAGAGGTCGATGGCCTTCTGGAGCTGGGCGAGGGCGTCGGGCATGCGCTTGGCGTCTTTGTAGATCCGGGCGGCCGTCTCGTGGTTCCAGAAGCTGTCGCCGGCCTTGAGGCTCTTCTCGATCCAGGCCTGGGCCTTCTGGGGCTCGATGCCCTGGGCCTGGCAGTAGGCCGCGGCCTGGTACCAGGGTACCCAGTCCGTGTCCGGCGCCTTCTTCAGCGTGTCCTCCAGGTGGGCCCAGTAGATGGCCTTGGTGTCGAACACCACGGGGAAGCTCACGCGGAGGTTCTCCCAGCCAAGCTCCACCGTGGCGCTGCCGGTACCCGTGGGAATCACCCGGTAGTCCAGGTACTCGAGGAAGGGGCCGGCCTGGGGGGTAGCCTCCCAGCGCAGGAGGTCCTCCTCGGCCTTGTAGTCGTAGGCGCCCCACTGCTTGGCCTTCTTGTTGAGGATGAGCGTCCAGGCCTTCGCGCCGGGGATGGCGAAGAACCCGTAGGTGCCTGCAGGGACGGCCTTCCCGGCCACCTGCGCCGCGTGGCTGAGGGTGATCGTGGTGGCGCTGTTGGCGCCGGCCCGCCACACCTGGCCGTAGGGAACCAGGCCACCCCAGATCTGCCGGCCCTTCACGGCGGGGCGGGCGAAGGCCACCTCGATCCGGCTGATGCCGATGTCCTGGGACACGGTGCATGCGGGACTCACGCGCAAGGGCGTCAGTCGCACGGGGGCGGGCTTGTCCTGGGCGGCGGAGGGGAGGGCGGTGGAAGCGAGCAGCAGGATGGGGAGAAGGACGCTACGCATGGGAATCTCCGGGGAGGCGGCTGTCGAGGGTAGCATCCCGGCGCGGCGGGAGGAGAAATCGTCCCGGATTCCGGTTGAAGGCCCTGAGGATGTCCCACCAGAGGCGACGGCTCGCCCGGCCGCTGAGATCGCGGGCGCGCAAGGCCGTCCACAGCGCGAGGGCGAAGGACACGGCGAAGTTCATCACCCCGATGAGGCCGATGCCCAGCAGGCTCCAGAGGACATCCGTCCAGGCCAGGGATCCATGGAACCACAACGTGGCGGAGCCCAGGGCCAGCGAGGCCGCCTGCAGCGTGACGTGACGGACCTCGACATGGATCCCGGCGAAGGCGAAGGCCATGGGCACGAAGACCAGCAGAGCACCGAGCGCCGTGTAGCCCGCGAAACCCGCCAGGTGCTTCTGGATGAAGCGGCCCAGGGCGTCGGCCTTCTCAGGCCCCAGCCAGGAGCGGATGCGGTGATTCTGGGCCAGGGCCTCGGGCAGGCAGCGGTAGGCGCTCCAGTTGGCGGTCCACCCGGCCGCGAGGCTGGAGAGCCAGAGCAGCACGCCCGTGAGGGCCGCGAAGACCAGGGTCCAGCCGTGGAAGGGGTGGGTGCCCCGCAGGCTGTGGAGGGCTGATTCCTGGTTCAGGGGCGAGTGGCTCGTCAGCCAGACCCACGCCGCCACGAGCCCCACCGCCACAGGCATGGTGATCAACACGTTGCCCAGGGTGGCGACGACCTGGGTGCGGGTGATGGACGCCACCAGCTCGATCTCCCTCGTCTGGCCATCATCGATCTCCAGGGCCCGTGCCAGGGCCGAGGCCGTCATGGCCGGCTGCTTCGACGCCAGGCTGAAACCCAGGAGCTGCATGGCGCAGAAGCTCACCGCGTAGTTGGCGGTCAGGGTGAGGCCGGAGAGCAGGGGCGCCATGGCCAGGGCGGAAAGGCCGACCTTGAACAGAGCCGTGCCCGCCGTGAGAAGGCCGCCACCCGCCGCCGACCGACCCATGGCCCACCACTCGGACCGGTCCCGGGCGATGTAGTGCTCACCAGTCTCGCCCGTGTGCTCCACGACCTTGCGGGCCAGGCGCTTGACGGTGGTGCGCAGGAGGGACAACAGCCCATGCTGCGCGGCGCTGCCCCGCACCAGTTCGGCCGCGAAAGCCGCGCCATCCCCTCGGCCCGCCGCGAAATCGAGGATCTGGCCGATCCGCGTCAGCTGGGCCTCCAGCAGTTCTAGCCGGAACACCAGGTCCGTGGAGACGCCACGCTCGTCGAGTCGGGCGTGGGCCTCGACCAGGGTGGCGACGCAGGCCGTCCAGCAGGCCTCCCAGGCGGCCCGGGCGGCGGGATCGCCGGGGTGCTCCCCGGCATCGTGGACCACTCTCGTGAGGCGGAAGAAGGGTGAATCGGCGTCGCTGCCCTCGGGGTCCAGGGCCAGGAGGTCGCGGGAGAGCCCCACGGCGGCTGCCCGGTGGGCCAGCAGGCGGGCCGCATGGGCCCAGATGTCCGGCGGGGGCGTCAGCAGCGGAGCCCACAGGATTTTGAGATCGGCCGGCAGGCCTTCCACCCAGGCGGCATCC
The DNA here is from genome assembly GCF_022808885.1 of Geothrix alkalitolerans. NCBI lineage: Bacteria > Pseudomonadati > Acidobacteriota > Holophagae > Holophagales > Holophagaceae > Geothrix > Geothrix alkalitolerans. Next base: position 144,172 of record NZ_JAKZLE010000002.1, read on the forward strand.
TCCTCATCCAAGTCCAGGCGGTCGAGCAGCGCGTAGAGGTCGCCCTCGGGATCGAGACGGGGGATGACCCGGTCCACCATCCGCAGGAAGCCCTCGCCCATCAGGGTGGTACGGTCCGGCAGGCCGGTCTCGGCGAGGAGGCGGATGGCCGATGCGTGATTCCATGCGTCGGAAAGCTGGCGCGTGAGCCCCCGGAAGACCAGGCCCCCGTGGAGCCGCCGCAGCCGCGTCGTGCGCCGGGGCTCCCCGTCCACCGAGCTCACCGGTGAAGCTTCCAGCAGCCACCGCAGCAGCTGCTCCAGGTTCGGTGCGCCGCCGGTCAGGAGTTGGTCCAGCCTGGGGTCGGACAGGGGCATCGGGACTCCGGGGAGCCCACAGGGTGCCACAACCTTAGCATCCAGGCTTCGTCCGATTGGATGAGGAGGGACTAGTCTTATTTAGGAAATGTTGCACTGCTTGGGGATCTACCGTAGCGGGAGTGCCGGACCAGGGCTGGGACGGGCGCAGCATGAGCAGCATGTCCTCGGGGCAGCCCACCTGTTCGTAGATGCGTTCCACCTTGGCCGCCAGCTGCGCGGCGGTGCATTCTCCCGCCAGGGCTTCGCGCAGGAGGGCCTCCCGCCAGCGATCCTGGGCGCGGGACCAGCCCGTGCTCCCCGGTCGCGGCGTCCTGCCCACGGCCTCGGCGCAGGCCGCCCAGAGGTGGGCCTCGAAGGTCCGGAGGGCCTCGCCCCACAGCAGGCGCAGCCGCCTGGCCGCCGGGTCTTCACCCGCCACCCAGGCCTGGATCTCGGCGGCCTCGAGGAGCCCGAAGTCGTGGCCGATGACGATGTCATCCCAGCCGGGTTCGCCATGACAGGTGCGGAAGGCGTCGAGGGCGCTCATGGGGACCTCAGGCAAGGAGGTGGAGGGCGAGGTGGGCGCCGATCCTGGCGCTGGTGTCGGCGCCATCCAGCATGGGAGCCAGTTCCATGAGGTCCGCACCCACCCAGGGATTGCTCCACAGGCGGCTGGCCTGGATGAGACGCACGATCTCATCGAAGCTGAGGCCGCCAGGGACCGGCTCCGCCACCGCGGGCACGAGGACAGGATCAAGGACGTCCAGGTCCAGGCTCAGGTAGGCGGGGCCCCGGCCCACGGCGGCGATATCGGCAGCCAGGCGCGAGGCTAGGCGTGGGTCCCGCAGGTCCGCGGGCGTCCACATCCGCACCCCGGCGGCCTGGAGATAGCCCAGCTCGCCGTCGTCGAACCGGGGCGCGCGCAGGCCTCCCTGCACCACCCGTCCTGGATCGAGCAGACCTTCCTCGAGGGCCTGCCGAACCCAGGTGCCGTGATGGAGATCCGTGCCCCAGGCCGCGCCCTCGCCAGCGTCCGGGTGGGCATCCAGGTGCAGGAGGCCCAGGGGACCGTGCTGGAGGGCCAGGGCCCGCAGGGCTCCGAGCGTGAGGCTGTGATCGCCGCCGAGCATCAGTGTGCGGCAGCCGGTCATGGCCCAGGCGCCCACGGTGGCCTGGACCGTCTCGATGGCTTCGGCCAGAGAGAAGGGCAGGGTGGGGATGTTGCCGCCATCCAGCCACCCGTGGGCGGCGCCGGGGCCCAGAACTGGCCGGCCCTCGCGGAGATGGTCGGGCATGGGATGGGTCCCGAGGCCCATGGAGGCCGCCCGCAGGGCCCAGGGCCCGAGGCGGGCGCCCGGCCGGTTGATCACGCCGGCGTCGCAGGGAACTCCCAGCACCACACCTGTGGCCGGCCGCGGGTCGAGGACGAGGGGCAGGCCCAGGAAGGGCGTGAGCCCCGTGCGGAGGCCCTGCATGAGGACATCAGTGGACATGGCAGCTCCGGGGTTCGAGGGCGGTGCGGAAGGCGTCGATCCACTGATCCGGGTCCTTGAACCCGGCCGGATGAAGGGGTGGCTCCGCCACCACGGTGAGGGGCGTGCGCGTGGTGAAGAGGGTACGGAGGTGCGGCAGCAGGGTCTCCTCGCCGGTCCACGGGTAGTGGGGAGCCGGGCTGCTGAGGCGGAAGGGCTGGGCCGGCAGGCCCAGTTCAAATGCCGCCCGAAGGCCGCCCTCGTAGAACGGCGCCAGACGTTCGCCTCGGGTCGTGGTGCCCTCCGGGAAGAGCAGCATGTCCCGGCCTTCCCGCAGCGAGGCGGCGAAGCGTGCCAGAGCCGCCGCCCGGCTGGTGGCGTCGTCGCGATCCACGAAGTGGATGCCGGATTTTCGCGCCCAGTGGCCGATGACGGGGTAACCGGTGACCTCGCCCTTGGCGATGGTGCCCATGGGGCGGAGGCTCATGAGGGCCACGGGATCCACCCAGCTGAGGTGGTTGGCCACCCAGAGGGGGATGTCTCTCCTGGGATATCCCGCCACTTCGAGGTCCACGCCCAAGGCCGGGAGGAGCCGACGCGCCCAGCGATGCAGGCCGGGCTGCGGCTCCGCCCCGGCCGCCAGCCGGGGCAGCAGGGCGAAGGTCGGCCAGAGGACGCCGGCCCAGCTCACTAGCTCACCAGCTTCAGGCGGGTGTAGCGGGCCCGCACGCGCTCCAGGTCATCCCGGGTGATGGCGGACCAGAGCCGGGTGTCGCCGGGGCCGTAGTAATCGCGGACTTCCGCCACCACGCGGGCGCCCAGGGCGTGGTGCACGCTGCGGGCGTCATCGTTGCCAGGCTCCACCAGGAACCGGCACTCCTCCACGTTCTCCTGGAGCAGCTTGGCCACCATGGCACGGATGAGCAGGTAGTTCACCCGGCCCTTCTGGAAGTCGGGATGCACGGCCAGCGTGGCGCAGTAGACCGTCGTTCCCTTCACGAAATTGAGGACGTAGCCCACGGGCCGGTCGCCATCCATGGCCAGGAAGCACCAATCGCCGTAGAGCTCGGTGCAGAGGCGCAGGTAGTGGGGGCACAGCTGGCCTGCCCCGTCCCCGGCCCAGATCTCGGACTCGAGGCGCTGGAGGTGGGCGAAGTCGGCGCTGCCGAGTGGCCGGACGGTGTAGCGGGCGCCTTCAGGATGAGGACTGAGGGTCGCGATGGTCATGGCGGGCCTCCCTGGTGTTTGCACCAGGATCGGAGGCAGTCATGACGGGCCTGCGAAGGCGCGGCGATTTTGCCGCGACATTCCTGCGGATCAGAAGAACGGCACCACCAGCTTGAGGAAGCCCGCTGCGAGCAGGGCGCTGATGGGGATGGTGAGCACCCAGGCCACGACGATGTTGCCAGCCACGCCCCAGCGAACCGCGCTGGCGTTCATGGAGGTGCCGACGCCCATGATGGCGCCCGTGATGCTGTGGGTGGTGCTGACTGGAATGCCGAAGTGGGCCGTGGTGAAAAGCACAGCCGCAGCCGCGGTTTCGGCGGCGAAGCCGTGGATGGGGCGCAGCTTCACGATCTTCGAGCCCATGGTCTTGATGATCTTCCAGCCACCGGAGGCGGTGCCCAGGGCCATAAAGCTGGCGCTGCCGATCTTCACCCAGAGGGGGATGATCACTTTGGCCTTGGCGTCCACCGGGAGGTGGAACTTGTAGGCGATGAGCGCGAGGCAGATGACGCCCATGGCCTTCTGGGCATCATTCTGGCCGTGGGTGAAAGACATCGCCGCGGCGCTCACCAGCTGCATTTTGCGGAAGACGATATTCACTTTGTGGCCAGAGAAATGGCGCACGATCCACAGGATGACCAGGATGAGCAGCATGCCCACGATGAATCCCATCGCTGGGGAGATGATGATGAAAGCGCCGATCTCCTCGAGCTTCTGGGTGTGGAGGGCCCCGAATCCCGCGTGGGCCACGACGGCCCCGGCCAGGCTGCCAAGCAGGGTATGGCTCGTGCTGGACGGGATGCCGAACCACCAGGTGAGCAGATCCCACGTGATGGCGGCCATGAGAGCCGCGGCGATGACCGCCGGGACCACGTGCTGGCTGTCGGCGATGCCCTTGGCGATGGTTGTGGCCACGGAGGTCCCGGCCAGGGCCCCCGCGAAGTTCAAGGTCGCTGACATGATCAGGGCGTACTTGGCGGGAAGCACGCCGGTGCTCACCACGGTAGCGATGGAGTTGGCCGTGTCGTGGAATCCGTTGATGTAGTCGATGCCCCAGGACAGAAGAATCAGGGCCGCCAGGGACGGGATGAGGAACGCTTCGATCATCGAAGCCTCAGGCGTTCTTCATCACGGTGGAGCCGATGACCTTGGCCACCAGCTCGATCTTGTCGGTGGCGTCCTCGATCTTTTCGAGCATTTCCTTCCACTTCACGAGCTCGATGGGATCCTTGGGATCCTGGAAGATCTGTGCCAGGCCCGCGTGGTAGATGGAATCGGCCCTGTTCTCCAGAGCGTGGACCCGGCGGATGCGGTCCCCGATCTCCTTCTGGTTGGACATGTTGCGCAAGGACCGGGTGAGGTGGAGGATCTCGCCGGCACCCTCCACGATGATGGAGCTGATCTCCGTGACGGCGGGCATCACGTGGCTGATGCGGTAGAGGATCAGGCGCTCGCAGACCGAATGGATGCGGTCGATCACGTCATCGATGGAATGCGCCAGGGCCAGGATGTCCTCCCGGTCGATGGGCGTGACGAAGGTGTGGTTCAGGCGGTCGATGATCTCGTGGGTGATGTCGTCGCCGGCATGCTCCAGGTCCTTCATCTGCCGGCGCAGCTCCGCGAACCGGTCCGGGTCGCCGCTGCGGATCTCACGGTCGAAGAGTTGCGCTGCCTGGTAGACGTTGCTAGAAGCGGATTCCAGGAGATCGAAGAAAACCATCTCCCGAGGCTTGAGCCAGCGCATCACGGCATTCAAGGACATGACCACTCCCACAGATCCGCCCTCCACTGTACCGGTTCCGGGAGTGTAAACGGAGCGTAAATTGGCCGCTGGCCGGTGGGTTGTGACCTCGTAGACAGTGTATGGTCAGAAGGCATGGCGGAACGCAGCTCACATCGCGAGGCGGGGCCCGGCGTGAGGGCTTTCCTGGAGCGCGCCCTCGTTTGCCTGGGCGCCGTGCTGTTCCTGGGCCTGGGACTGGGCATGACGGTCCAGAAAGGGGTGTCCGTGCCCTGGATCCTGGGACTCGTGGCCACGGTGGTCCTGGTGGTCATCCTGATGGCCCGCTGGCAGGTGCGCCTGGTGGCGGAACCCCTGGGGCGCCTCCTGGGCGGGTCGCGACCCAGCGCCATCGAGGATCTTCCCCAGGCATGGTCGGCGCTGGAGCAGGAGAATCTGGACCTGCGGGAGCGCGCGGCCCGCGAAGATCGCCTGCTCCCAGGCATCATGGCCCGGCTCGAGGAGGGCGTGCTGCTCTTCGGACCCACGGGCGGCCTGGAGCAGTTCAACCCGGCGGCCCAGCGGCACCTGGGCTTGGGGGCGCCCCTGGACAAGGGGATGGCCGTGGCCGAGGTATTCCGGGATCCCGACAGCCCTCCTGCGGTGCAGCGGGCCTACCAGGGCGTCCCTTCTGAATGGCGGCTGGCGCGGGCGGGCCGCACGCTCCGGGTGCGGGCCATCCCCTTCGCGCCGGTGGGCAGCATCTCCGGCGTGCTGCTGACCGTCGACGACGTGACCAGCCAGGAGGCCCTGGAGACCACCCGGCAGAAGTTCATCTCCAACGTCAGCCACGAGCTGAAGACGCCGGTGACGGCCATCCGGATCGCGGCGGAAAACCTGCAGGAGGAGGACCTGCCCGAGGCTGCACTAGGTGGGACGCGTTCCATCCTCCGGTCTGTGGATCGGCTGGCCATGCTGCTGGGGGATCTGTCGGAACTGAGCCGCATCGAAAGCGGGGCCATGCATCTGGAGCCGGTCCGGCTTGACCTCGCCGCCTTCATCGCCACGGTGGTGAAGGATCAGCAGGCCCGGCTGGCGGAAGCCTCTGTCCAGCTGGAGGTGGACGTCGAGGCCCCGGATGGGGCCACCCTCATGGCAGACCCCCTCCGCCTGAGCCAGGTGCTAGAGAACCTTCTTTCGAACGCCATCAAGTTCAGCCCGCCTGGAAGCCGTGTGCGGCTCGGCGTCCGCCTCTCGGCCCAGGGGCAGGTCTGGGAGGTGAGCGACGAGGGACCGGGCGTTCCGGAGGCGGAGCAGGGGCGCATCTTTGAGCGGTTCTACCGGGCCCAGGCCGCGAAGGCCAAGCCCGGGACGGGCCTGGGGCTGGCCATCGTGAAGCACCTCTGTCGCCTGATGGGCGGCGAGGTGGCCCTCGAGAGCCGACCGGGGGAAGGGGCCACCTTCCGGGTGATCCTGCCGCCCCAGCCCGGAGAGCGCGACCGGGCCTAGCGTACCGGGCCGGATCCCGGCTGGGCCGCCGTCACATCTTTCCAGGTGCCCTCAAGCCTCGCTGGGCCCGCCCAGGCGGTAGCCGACCCCCACCACCGTTTCGATCTGCTCCGCCGCCACGGGGCCGATCTTGGCCCGAACCCGGCGGACGTGGGCGTCGATGGTGCGGCTCTCGCCGAGGTATTCCAGGCCCCAGACCTGCTGCAGGATCTTCTCGCGAGTGAGGACCCGGCGGGGATTGCCGAGGAAGTACACCAGGAGCTCGAACTCGCGGCGCGTAAGGTCTACGAGCTGGCCGTCCACCCTTGTGGTGTGCATGTCCAGATCCACCGTGATGGGGCCGAAGGTGAGCTGGCGGGGGCGTTCGGACGGTTCCGCTGGTGTGGACCGGCGGAGGATGGCCCGGAGCCTGGCCGCCAGTTCCCGGGTGGAGAAGGGCTTGGAAATGTAGTCGTCCGCACCCAGCTCCAGGCCGAGGACCCGGTCGATCTCCTCGCTCCGCGCCGTCACGAGGAGGACGGGAAGGCTCCGGTGCGCGTGGTGGGCCCGAATGGCCCGGAGCACATCGAGCCCGTCCATGTCGGGCAGGCTCAGGTCGAGGAGGGCCGCGTCCAGGCGGGATCCGGAGGCGCCGAGCGCCTGGAGGGCCTCCCGGCCGGTGCCCACACTGGTCAGGCTGAAGCCTTCGCGGCGCAGATGCTGTTCCAGGCCGAGACGGATCTCGGTGTCGTCTTCCAGGAGGAGGATGTGGGGCATGGGATCCTTCCCCCCTATTCTACGGAATCGCCGCGGAGATAGGTGTGCTTGGCGCTGCGGCCCTCGAGGATGAAGAGCACTTCCTCCGCGATGTTGGTGGCCTGGTCCGCGATGCGCTCCCAGTTCTTGATGACGAGGATCAGGTGGCTGGCCCGTTCGATGCAGAGGGGATCCGCCAGCATGCTGCGCAGCAAGTCGCGATAGAGCTTTCCGTAGAGGGCGTCCACACTGTCGTCGCTCAGGATGACGGCATGGGCCAGAGCGGCGTCGTTGCTCACGAATGCGTCCACGGCCCGACGGACCATGCTCCGGGTCTCCGTGCCCAGGCGCTCCAGATCATTCCCGGCCAGGATGGGCGGATGGACCATGCCCACGCGGCGGGCGATGTTGCAGCAGTGATCGCCGATGCGCTCCAGCTCGGGGATGATCTTCAGGCTCGAGGCGATGCGGCGCAGGTCCGAGGCCGCGGGGTTCCGGAGGGCCAGGAGATCGATGCACTGCTGATCAAGCTTCAGCTCCCACTCGTCCATGCGGCGGTCCAGGTGGTTCACCTGGTCGGCCTTGGCCTGGGACGGCTCCGCCAAGGCCTGGATGGTGAGCTCGAGCATCTCCTCCGCCACCCCGGCCATGGCCATGATGCCTTCCCGGAGTTCCTTCAGTTCCGTGTCGAACTGCCGCATCAGCCGAACCTCCCCGTGATGTAGTCTTCCGTCATTTGAACCCTCGGCGTGGTGAAGATGCGCTCCGTCAGGTCCATCTCCACCAGCTTGCCCAGCCAGAAGAACGCCGTGTAGTCGCTGACCCGGGCGGCCTGCTGCATGTTGTGGGTGACGATGACGATGGTGAGGCTCTCTTTCAGTTCGCCAATGAGGTCCTCGATCTTCGAGGTGGCGATGGGGTCCAGCGCCGAGCAGGGCTCGTCCATCAGGAGCACTTCAGGATTCACCGCCAGGGCCCTGGCGATGCAGAGCCGCTGCTGCTGGCCGCCGCTCATGCCGCTGGCGCTGTCCTTGAGCCGGTCCTTCACCTCATCCCAGAGAGCGGCCTTGCGCAGCGCGTCCTCCACGATGCCGTCCAGGGTCGCACGATCCTTGACTCCGAAGAGGCGTGGTCCGAACGCGACGTTCTCGTAGATGGACTTGGGGAAGGGGTTCGGCTTCTGGAAGACCATGCCCACGCGGCGCCGGAGGTCCACCACGTCGATGCCGCCCCGGTAGATGTCCACCCCGTCGATCTGGATGTCGCCCCCGACATCGACGTCTGCAGCGACCTCGTGGATGCGGTTGAAGCACTTGAGGAAAGTGCTCTTGCCGCACCCGCTCGGGCCGATGATGGCCGTCACACGCTCGGCATGGATGTCCATGGAGAGGCCATCCAGGATCTTCTTCGGGCCATAGCTGAAGGCCATGTCGCGGACGGACAGCTTGATGGGCTTGGTTTCCGGGAGGGTGGGGGTGAGCATCAGCGTGTCCGCCGTCGGATGGCGCGGTCCACCAGGCGGACCAGCAGGTTCAGGGTGAGGAGGACCAGGATCATCACGGCCGCGGTGCCCGCCGCGATTTCCCGGGCGTCGGGCAGGGTGCCGTCCGAGGTGACGTACCAGAGGTGCACGGAGAGGGTCTCACCGGGCACCGTGAGGCGGAAGTCCGGGAACTGGGCGCTGGCGTTGGTGCCCGCGGTGAAGACCAGGATGGCGCTCTCGCCGAAGGCCCGGCCCGCCGTGAGCACCAGGCCCGTGAGGATGCCGGTGGCGGCGTAGGGCAGGGCCACCTTGAGGATGGTCTGGAGCTTGGTGGCTCCCAGGCCGTAGCTGGCTTCCTTCAGCTCCCGAGGCACGGCCAGGAGGCTCACCTCGGTGACGCGGGTGATGACGGGGATGTTCAGGAGGGCCAGCGTGAGGGCGCCGGAGCGGATGGAGAAGCTCCAGCCCATGGCCTGCACGAAGACGATCATGCCGAAGAGGGCCAGCACGATGGAGGGGGTGGCCGCGAGGGTCTCGATGCAGAGCCGGAGGAAGCGCAGGGCCCGGCCCTGGCCCGCATAAGCCGCCATGTAGATGCCGGCGCCCAGGCCCACGGGCAGGGAAATGCCCAGGGAGAGCACCACCAGGTAGATCGAGTTGAAGATCTGCGGCTTGATGCCGCCACCGGCGTCGAGGGTCTCAGGCATCTTCGTGAGGAAGCCCAGGTTCAGGACCGGCCAGCCCTGCTTGAGGATGGCCCCCACGAAGAGGATCAGCACGGCTACGAACGTCAGCGCGATGGCCCAGAGGACACCGCGCATGAGGCGGTCCACGACCTTGGAGGTCCGGGAGCGGCGGAAGACGGGGATGGCGGCGTTCATCAGGCCTCCTTCCCGCGGCCCAGGCGACGAGTGGCCAGGATCAGGACCATGGTCAGCAGGTAGAGCAGCAGACCCATGGCGAAGAGGACGTTGTTCCAGGTGGAGCCGGCCGCCGTGTTGGGGAGCTCCTGCACCAGCTCGGTGGTGAGGGTCGCCGCCGGCGTGAAGAGGGCGCGGAGGAACGGAGCCCGGTCCGTGGATTCCCGCATGAGGGCCACCCACTGGGGGTTGTTGCCGATGACCATCTGCACGGCCATGGCCTCGCCGATGGCCCGGCCCAGACCCAGCACCATGGCGGTGAGCAGGCGGGGGCGGGCCGCGGGGATGAGGACGCGCCAGATGGCCTGCCAGCGGCTGGAGCCCAAGGCCTGGGCGCCTTCGTCCAGGGCGGCGGGCAGGGACTCGAAGGCGTCCGTGGACAGGCTGACGATGGTGGGCACGATCATGACCGCCAGGATCAGGGCGGACACGGCGAAGCCCGAGGCCGGGGCCTCCTCGAGCCAGGTGCGGCTCACCAGGGGCAGCACCACAGTGAGCCCGAAGATGCCGTAGACCACCGACGGGATGCCCACGAGCAGATCCATGACCTGGCGCATGAGGTTGCGCATCCAGGCCGGGGCCATCTTGGCGATGAACACGCCCGTGAGGACGCCGGCCGGGGCGGCGATGAGAAGGGCCAGCCCGGTGACGCCCAGGGAGCCCGCGATGAAGGGCAGGATGCCGAAGCGATCCGAGGAGGGGGCCCAGTCCGCGGACAGGAAGACCTCGGAGAAGCTCAGGGTCCTCCCGGTGTTGCCGGCCATGGGCAGAAAGGCGGCCAGCCCGCGGGTGGCCAGGAAGTAGAGGATGCCTCCGATGAGGCCCACCACCAGGAGGCTGCAGACCAGGAAGCCGAGGTGGGCCCAGCGGTCCGCCAGCCGCTGGAGCCGGCTGTGCTTGAAGGCGGGTGCGACGGCACCGGCCGGGCTGAGCCCATCCTCAAGCATGGGATAGCCGCCTTCGGAGGCGGCCGCGATGGAGACTTCAGGTGCCTGGGGCATGGGCTCGCCTTTCCGCAAACCACCCGGCGGCAGGGCCGCCGGGTGGGCAAGGGTGGTCCCGATGGATCTCAAAGCTTGGTCTTGAGGGACTTCACGTAATCCACCGGCAGGTAGCCGGCCTTGATCACGTTCTGCTGGAACGAGGGGCTCAGGATGTAGGCCAGGAAGTCCTCCACGGCCTGCTTCACCTTGGGATCACCCAGCTTGGCGGGGTTCGTGTAGGCGTGGCCGAAGGAGAAGACGGGATACTTGCCGGATTTCACGGCCTCGTTGGAGCAGGCCACGCCGTTGTAGGCGATGCCGGCGATCCGGTTCTTGTTCTTCTCGAGGTGCTCCAGCTCCACGAAGGAGATCGCCCCAGGCGTGGTGGCCACGGCCGTGACGACGGCGCCGGTGGAGTCCTGGATCAGCACGTCCTTGGCGAACTCCTGGTCGTGCAGGATGGTCTTCTTCTGGACGGCTCGGGTGCCGGAGGACTCGGGGCGGATCACTCGGACGATCTTCCGGTTCTGCCCGCCGACTTCCTGCCAGTTGCCGATCTTGCCGGTGAAGATCTGCTCGGCCTGCTGGGCGGAAAGGTTCTTCACGCCGACGCCCGGGTGGGCCACCAGGGTGAAGGGCTGGACCACGATGTTGTGGTTCTTGATGCCGGCCTTCTCCTGGTCGGGAGTGGCGAACACGTCGGAGATGCCGATCTGGCAGCCGCCGCTGGTCACCTGGTTCAGGCCGGTCATGGAGCCGCCGCCGCTCACAGCGATCTGGACACCGGGATGGGACTTCATGTAGTCCTCGGCCGCTTTCTTGACGATCGGGCCCAGGGCGGTGGAACCCATGACGGTCACGGTCTGGGCCTGGGCGGCCCCGGTCACCAGCAGGCCAGCCAGGATGGCCCGGGCCATGAATCGGATCTTCATCGTTGCCTCCTTCAATGACCTCGACTCTGAGGGGCATGGGTAAAGGCCTGTGATCATGGGTGTGACATCCCTGTAACTTCCGCCGGGCCGCCCTTGGCCTCCCCCCGGGGGTTCCAGGCTTGCCCCCGAGGGAATAAGTGGATTTAATGATTGAAGATCCAGCGGGCAGATCGAGGCCACGCCCTTTGCCCCCGGGGATCACGACCATCCCTTTTTTCCATTCCGGGTGGCCGAAGCCAGGGCAGGGCCCCCTTCGGTTTCCCGACCTCCCATCCCGATATCCAGCCCCAAGGAAGGCCGCCGCGCTTGCCATGCGCCAGCCGTAGCCTGGGAACCCACAGGAGAATCCTTGAACCCCAAGAAAATCATGATGATCAACGCCACCGATCCGGAAGAGATCCGGGTGGCCAGCCTGATCGACGGCGTGCTGTTCGACTACGACGTCGAGTTCCTCCACAACGAGAAGATCAAAGGCAACCTCTACAAGGCCAAGGTCGTCCGGGTGGACACCAGCCTCCAGGCCGCGTTCGTGCACTTCGGCGGCCAGAAGAACGGCTTCCTGCCCCTCGGGGAGCTGCCCCGGGACCTGAGCGAGGGCCGCCGGGGGCGGATCCAGGAGATTCTCCAGCGGGACCAGGAGATCCTCGTCCAGGCCGTCCGCGAGGAGCTGGGCACCAAGGGCGCCATGATGACCGGCCAGATCAGCCTCGCCGGCCGGTACCTGGTGATCACGCCCGGGAACCCCGTCAACGGCATCAGCCGCAAGATCGAGGGCACGGAGGAACGCCGGCACTTCAAGCAGCTGGTTGACACCCTCGAGATCCCTGAGGACATCGGCGTGATCGTCCGCACCGCCAGCCTGGGCGTCACGAAGGAGGACTTCCAGCGCGATCTGGAGTACCTGCTGGACACCTACAAGGAAGTGCTGAACCGCTACAAGCACCGCCACGGCCCTGGCCTGGTCTGGCAGGAGGATGACGTCGTCACCCGCACCCTGCGCGACACCTTCAGCGCCGATGTGGAGGAAGTCCAGATCGACGATCTGGACACGTTCCATGCGGCCCAGTCCTTCTTCAAGCGCACCATGCCCCAGCACCTGGACGTGCTGAAGCACTACACGGGCAAGAAGCCACTCTTCTCTCGCTTCCAGCTGGAAGAGCAGATCGACCGCATCTACGGCCGCAAGGTGCCCCTGCCCAGCGGCGGCGCCCTGGCCCTGGATCAGACCGAAGCCATGGTGGCCATCGACGTGAACAGCGGCAAGACCTCCGGCGACGGCGTGGAGGACATGGCGTTCAAGACCAACATGGAAGCCGCCGAGGAGGTGGCTCGGCAGCTGCGCCTGCGCGACCTGGCCGGCCTGGTCGCCATCGATTTCATCGACATGAAACGCGATTCCCACATCCGCGCCGTGCAGGACCGCCTGGTGGACTGCCTCAAGGCCGACAAGGCCCGCATGGAGGTGGGGAAGATCAACCGCTTCGGCGTGCTCGTCATGACCCGCCAGCGCATCCGGCCCAGCCTCCAGCATGTGAACCACGAGGCCTGCCCCACCTGCGCCGGCACCGGCAAGGTGAAGACCCTGGAAGCCCTGGTGCTGTCCGTGGTGCGTCGCCTGCAGGGCATCCTGGCCAAGGGCGGCATCGGCGAGATCCGCGTGAAGCTGGCCCCGGCCATCGCCGCGGCGGTTCAGAACCAGAAGCGCCGGGACCTGGCCCAGATGGAGGAGCAGAGCGACGCCAGGATCCTCATCCAGGCGGATTGGTCCATGTCCTACGGCGAGATGGCTGCCGAGATCGAGCGGGCGGAAGAAACCCCCGTCGAGAAAGCCGCGCCCAAACCGCACCGTGAAAAGGGCGCTCCAGAGGACGAGACCGTGGTCCTGGGCGGCGACAGCCCGATCTCCTTCGAGAAGGCCCTGGGCACTCCGGGCGAGCCCGCCAAGGAGCCCAAGAAGGAAGCCTTCAAGTACGACCGGCGGGACCTTCAGCGGGCGGCCCTGGATGAGCGGGAGCGGTTGCGCGCCCTCTTCGAGAGCGCCAAGCCCGAGGACGATGAAGACGAAGAGGGGACTGACGCCGAAACGGGCGACTCCAAGGGTGAGGGTGCCAAGCGCAAGCGTCGCCGCCGTCGCCGGAAGGGCGGCGCCGAGCGGAATGGCGAGGCGGCGGGGGTTCTGGCCGCTGATTCCATCGAGCCGACCTCCCGCCCGGAGCCTTCGTTTGAGGCCCAGCCCGAGCCGCCGAAAGCCACGGCGGACCTCGTGGCCAGCCTCCTGACTCCCAGCCCGAGGCCGAAGATTGGTGGCGCCGCGCCTGCGGCCCACGAGCCCGAGGCGGCCCCGGCCAAGCCCAAGCGCACGCCCCGGGCCAAGGTGACCGCCCTGCCGGAACCCGTGACGACGGTGACGCCTGCCCCCGAGGCGATCCAGGCCGCTGAACCCGTGGCGGAAGCTCCGGCCAAGAAGAAGGCCGGGCCGAAGGCCAAGGCACCGGCCAAGACCGCTGCCAAGACCCCCCCCAAGGCTGCGGCCAAGGCTGGGGTCAAGGCCGAGGAGGCTCCCGCCAAGGCTGAGGAAGCTCCCGTCGCCGCCAAGGCCAAAGCCACGCGCGCCAAGAAACCCAAGGCCGAGTAGTCGTCCATGTCGATCTACTGGCTGGCCCCTCTCGCGTCCCTGGCCACCCTTCTGGGCGGCTGGGGCGTGGTGCGGTTCCTCCAGGGACGGGCGCAGTTCATGCGCCTGCTCTCGGGCGTGGCGGCGGGCTACCTGCTCTCCGTCACCGTGGTCCGCATCATCCCGGAATGCATGGAGGCCAAGGGCGGCGAGGGCAATGCCTTCTGGGTTCTGGCCGGCTACCTGCTGGTCCACATCATGGAGCACGGCATCACGCTCCACTTCCATTACGGAGAGGAGACCCACAAGGATGGGACGCCCCTGAGCGGCGTCCTCGCCCTGGTGGGGCTCTCCCTGCACAGCCTCATGGATGGTGTGGCCATCGCCGCGGCCCTGGCCACCCACAGCAACCTCGGTCCCCTGGTGGTGCTGGGCATCCTCTTCCACCGCATTCCCGAGGGCGGCACCATCGCGTCGATCTTCCTGGTGCGGGGCTTCGGGAACCGGGGCGCCATCCTGGCCGCGGCGACCCTGGCCCTGGCGGCCCTGGTGGGAGCGGCGGGGCAGTCCATGCTGGGCCTTCCCACGGGGCCGGTGCTGGGGCTCACGGCTGGATTGGCGCTCTACGTGTCCAGCTCCGACCTCCTGCCGGAAGTGCAGAAAGTCTCCGGCTTCCGCAGCACGGTGGCGCTCCTGGCCGGGGTGGGCATCTTCCTCGTCAGCTCGCGGCTGCTGCCGCACCATCACTGATCGCCCATGGCCATCCCCGGGAGGACCCGAGGCCTGATGCTGGGTGCCGTGCAGGCCCTGCTGGCGGCCCAGGGCCTGCCTGATCTTCCGCAGCCCCTTCCGCTGGACGCGCCCACGCCCGCTGAGTTGCTGCCCCTCCGCCCCTTCCGCGTGGACCGGGGGCCGGGTCTGGCCAGGGTGCCCTTCGATTACCGAGGGGAAGGGGTCTTCGAGGAGGCCGATGTCTGGACGCTGGAGCAGGGTGCCATCCAGTCCGAGGGGTTGCTGCTGCTGGCGGACCGCATCCGGTACCACATCCCGGACGGCCGCCTGGTGGCGGAGGGACACATCCGACTGGAGGGACCGGGCCTGCGGCTCCGGGGGGAGCGCCTGGAGATGGACTGGGAGCGGCGATCCGGCCAAGCCTGGGCGCTGCAGATGGACCTGCCTCCGAGCTGGACCCTGCGCTCCAGCCACGTGGCCTTCACCACGCTGCGCACCTGGGCCTTCGATGCCGTGGAACTGAGCCCTTGCCCGGAGGAGAAGCCCGGCTGGAAGGCCCGCCTCTCCTCCCTGAAGGTCGACCTGGATGGCTTCGCCAGCATGTGGAACGCCCGGGTGCTCCTGGGTGCCGTCCCGATCTACTACGTGCCCTATGCCCTGTATCCGGCACAGGCGGAGCGGACCTCGGGCCTGCTCCCCCCGAAGATCGGGATGTCCAGCGCCTTCGGCACCACCCTGGGGCTTTCCTATTACCAGGTCATGGGCGACTCGGTGGATGCCACCTTGTCGCCGGAGTACTTCACCAAGGAGGGCGTCCTCTGGGGTGGGGAAGCACGCTGGCGGCCGGACCTGACCCACCAGGGCAGCTTCTCCGGCCAGACCATCCACCAGAAGAGCCTCGACGAGCGCCGCTACCGCTACTCGCTGAAGGAGGTGTGGCAGCGTGAGGATGGCTGGCAGCTCACGGCGGACGTCAACCAGGCTTCGGACAATCTCGTCGATGCGGATTTCGGGAAGGGCATCGGCTACCTCGGCGCCACCAGCTTCGACTCGGCGATCTACCTGGGGCGCACCTACACCTTCGGAAACCTCAACCTCTCGGCCGCTGAGCAGCGCAGCTTCTTCTACACGAAGGACCAGGGGGATCCCTTCTACAGTCCGGATTTTCCGGCCTCTCTCCGCCGGCAGACGCTGCCCCAGGCGGAATTCCGCTTCTTTCCCGTCTCCCTGGTCGGCCCCCTGTACCTCGATGGCGGCGTCCGGGTGGGCCGGTTCGCCTACCGCATCGAAGGCAGCGCCACGGCCCCCGCGGATACCTACGCCTGGGACCGCCAGGATGCGAATGCCCGCATCCACGGCCGCCTGGGGCAGTGGGGACCCTTCCGCGCGGACTTCGAGGCCATGGGCCGCGCGACCCACTACAGCGCCAGCCTGGGCTCTTCCGTGTTCGATCCGGAGGGCGGGGCCACCGACACCGTGGTGAACCCCGCCACCAGCCCCTTCCAGGTGGATGGTGCGGCGGCGACGCGGTTCCTGGGCTCGGGACATCTGCGGCTGTCAGGACCGCAGGTGGGGCGGACCTTCAAGGATGTCTCGCTCCTCGGATACAAGGGCGAACTCAAGCATGTCGCCGAGCCCTATTTCGGCTGGACGCAGACGAGCCTGTACGGCGAGGCGGGCAGGCTGCCCCGGTTCGACTCGGTGGACGCTTTCCCGGGCGTGAATGAAAGCGCTTCGGGCGAACGGAGCTTCGAAGTGGGCCTCAAGCAGCACATCTTCGGCCGCCCGGGGCCTGGCACCGGGTTCGCGGATCTGGCGCGACTCCGCATCGCCACCCGCTACCATGCGTCGCCCATCATCCTCAGCGACGGCCGCTACAAGAAGGGCTGGTCCAGCGTGGACACGGACCTGGACGTGGAACCCGACGAGCGCTTGCGGATCAGCCTCCGCCGTTCCTCGGACCTGGGCGCCGGCGGCTCGGACAATGCTCTGAGCATGGACTTCAAGGTCAAGGACGGAAGCCGGTTCAACCTGGCCTACTTCTCCACGGGCATCAACCGGTTCCTGGTGCGCCAGAAGGGGCTGCAGGCGGGCGGCGTCCAGCGTTTCTGGGACGACCGGCTCCGCCTGGAATTCAGCGCCAACTACGACTTCCACATGAGCGCCTTCGCCTCCAGCCAGGTGGCTCTGGCCTACGTGGAGCCCTGCGTGGCCTACGTGCTGAAGTACACCCACGTGGCCCTGAACACCAACCTCGTGTCCGGCGGGCGGGAGGATCGCATCGACCTGACCCTCACCCTCCGCGGGCTGGGGGACCTCTTCAGCTTCAGGCGTTGAGAGCCATTCCTACGGAAGGAAACGGCGGGTGATCCTGCGGTGGAGCGCGCAGCTCAGTTCGTAGGGGATGGTGCCGAGGAGCTGGGCCAGACGCTCGAGGCTGTGCGCCGCCGCGGGGTCCCCGCTGTACAGGGTCATCGGCTCCCCCGGCGCCACGGGCACGTCCAAAGGCAGGGCCACCGTGAGGTAGTCCATAGAAATCC
Source organism: Geothrix alkalitolerans (assembly GCF_022808885.1). Classification (NCBI taxonomy): domain Bacteria; kingdom Pseudomonadati; phylum Acidobacteriota; class Holophagae; order Holophagales; family Holophagaceae; genus Geothrix; species Geothrix alkalitolerans. The sequence goes on from NZ_JAKZLE010000002.1 coordinate 161,377, forward strand.
GGCCCACCACGGGAAAGGTCTGGCCACGGAAGCCGACGACGGCCCGGTTCCCCAGGTCGCGTCGGTAGCCGTCCGCATAGCCGCAGGCCAAGGTGGCGATCTGCAAGGGATGGGGCGCGACGAAGGTGCGGCCATAGCCCACCGTCGTGCCCGCGGGCATGGCCTTCACCCGGGCCACCTCGGCCACCAGCTCCAGGGCCGGCTCCAGGCCGAGCGCACGGCCTTCGGCGACCATGGCCAGGCCGTACAAGGCCAAGCCGGGTCGCACGTGGGTGTCCTGGTCCAGCAGGCCCCGCAGGCAGGCGTCGCTGTTCCCATGGTGGCGCTGGGCCGGATGGACGCCTCCGTCCGCCAGCTGCGCCATGCAGGCATCGAAGACCCGCCGCTGACGGTGGGCGAAACCAGGATCCGGATCGTCCGCCGTGGCGAAGTGGCCCATGGCGCCTTCGATCCATGGGGAGAGGCGGCGCAGGGCCGGAAGGCAGTCCCCCAGTTCCGAGGGCAGGAGGCCGAAGCGTCCCATGCCTGTGTCCAGCTTCAAGTGGAGCCGCACGGGGTGCTGGGGCAGGAGGCGGGCATAGTCCTCCAGATGCTCCGGCCCCACCACCGCGATGGTGAGGTTCTCCGCGCTGGCGGCCGGCAGGGCCTCGGGGCGGAGGCCTCCCAGGACGAGGATCGGACAGGTGATGCCTCCCCGCCGCAGCTCGAGGCCTTCTTCGAGGCTGGAGACGGCGAGCCCGTAGGCTCCGGCGGACTCCAGGGCCCGGCCCACGGGCACGGCCCCGTGCCCGTAGGCGTTGGCTTTCACCACGCCCCAGATCTGCCGTCCGCCCACAAGGGTGCGGACGCGGCCCAGATTGCGCGCGATCCGGCCCAAATCCACCTCCGCCCGGAGGGCCCGGCCCTCCGGATGCGGCTTCAGGGGTTCGAGGTGCTGCTCATTCACCAGGCGGCCATCACTCGGCAAGGCCCTGATCGACCAGCCAGCGCTCGGCGTCGATGGCGGCCATGCAGCCGCTGCCCGCGGCGGTGATGGCCTGCCGGTACACATGGTCCTGCACGTCGCCGCAGGCGAAGACGCCGGAAATGGCCGTGCGCGTGGAGCCCTTCTCCACCTGGAGGTAGCCGGTCTCGTCCATGGGAAGCTGGCCCTTGAACAGGCCCGTGTTGGGCTGGTGGCCGATGGCCACGAAGAGCCCCTCGACAGGCAGCTCGGACTCGGAGCCGTCCACGGTGTCCTTGAGCTTGAGAGCGCGGATCTTCTCCACCTTTTCGCCCATGGGCGTCTCGTGGGTGGCGGTCAGCACGTCGAGCACCACCTTGTTCCAGACGGGCTGGATCTTCTCGTTCTTGAGGGCCCGATCCTGCATGGCCTTGGAGGCGCGGAGTTTGTCCCGGCGGTGGATGAGGTGGACCTTGGTGGCGAACTTCGTGAGGAAGGTGGCCTCCTCGATGGCGGTGTCGCCGCCGCCCACCACGGCGATCTCCTTGCCGCGGAAGAAGAAGCCGTCGCAGGTGGCGCAGGCGCTCACGCCGCCGCCCGTGCGGGAGAGCTGCTCATCCTTGCTGATGCCCAGCCACTTGGCCGAGGCACCCGTGGCGATGATCACGGCGTCCGCGGTGTACTCGCCCTTGTCAGTGGTGAGCTTGAAGGGGCGGGCCTGGAGGTCAGCCTTGAGGACGGTCTCGGACTTGATGACGGTGCCGAAGCGGAGCACCTGCTCGCGCATCTCGTCCATGAGGGCCGGGCCGGCGACGCCCTGGCGGAAGCCGGGGAAGTTCTCCACTTCCGTGGTGATGGTGAGCTGGCCGCCGGGCTGGGCGCCTTCGAACACCAGGGGCGCCAGGTTGGCCCGGGAGGCATACAGGGCCGCGGTATAGCCCGCGGGGCCGGTGCCGATGACGACGACTTTGTGGTGGCTCACAAGATTCTCCTGGCAAGGAACAGGCTTCAGCCGTCCTTCGAGTCTAGCGCGCCTGGATCGGCTGGCGCCTAGAGCGCCTGGACTGGCGGCGCCTAGCGGGCCAGCCCCCGCTCCCGCAGCAGGGCTTCGGCGGCAGGCACGTCCGCGGGCACGTCCACGCCCAGGCTCAGGAAGGGGGTGTCCGCCACACCGATGGGGATACCCGCGGCCAGGGCGCGGAGCTGTTCCAGCATCTCCAGCTGCTCCAGGGGGTGAGGCGCCAGCCGGGTGAAGGCTTTGAGGGTATCCGGCCGATAGGCGTAGAGCCCCAGATGACGCTTGAAGTGGGCCAGCTGCTCCGGCTTCATCCATGGCCGGAAATCCGGTTCGAAGACCGAGGAGTTGCGCAGGTAGGGGATGGGGCTGCGGCTGAAGTAGAGGGCCCGCCGGTGGTCGTCCACCACCACCTTCACGGCGTTGGGATTGAAGAGCTCGTCGGCATGCGCGAAGGGGCAGGCGGCCGTGCCCATTGGCAGGTCCGGCTGGTCGCGCATGAGGCCCACCACGGCAGCCACCGTGTCGGGGTGCATGGCCGGTTCATCGCCCTGGATGTTCAGCACGCAGTCGAAGGATTCCCCCAGGGCCGCGAGGGCCGCCGCCGTGCGGTCCGTGCCGGAGGGCAGGGCGGGGTCCGTCATCACGGCTTCGCCGCCGAAGCCCTTCACGGTGTCGGCGATGCGGCCATCGTCCGTGGCCACCACCACCCGGTCCACGCCCTGGGCCCGCTTGGCCGCCTCGAAGACCCACTGGATCATGGGTTTCCCGGCGATGAGGGCCAGGGGCTTGCCCGGGAAGCGGGAGGCCTGGAATCGGGAGGGGAGGACGGCGAGGGTGCGCATGGGAGCAGTTTAGACGGGATGAGGCCTGAGGGCTGACCCCCCCGGACTCCAGTCCCCGGACGCTCCTGCCGATGCCACTTCATCGGGAGTTCCATGGATCCCTCCTTTGACGATGTCTGGGCTGAATGCGAAGACCTGTTCGTGCAGGCCCGGCAGAGGCTGGCCTCGCTGAAGTCGCCCCAGCCGCCGCACGTGGTGCAAGCCTCCGTCAACGCCCTGTTCCGCACCACCCATACGCTGAAGGGCATGGCGGGGATGCTTGGCTTCCCCCGGTTCAGCCAGGCTGCCCACCGCATGGAGGACATCTTCGACCTGATGCGCCAGGGGCGGCTCCGGTCCACGGATTCGCTGATCGAAACGCTCGAGGCTGGCATCCAGGCCCTGGAGTCCGGATTGGCCGAGCTCCGGCGGGGGCGGCCGGAGCCTGAGGACTACCTTCACGCCATCCGGCGCCAGCTCGGCGAGCTGGAAGCGCTGGCCAGGCCGTCCGAAGGCGCGGTCCTGGACCTCACCGGGCTCCTGGATCTCCCACCTGACCTCCTGAAGGCCCTGTCTGAGTACGAACGGACGCGGGTCACGGCGGTGCTCCTGGCGGGCATGCCCATCCAAGGTGTCAGCGTGCGGCTCGACCTGGCGACCTTCGATGAACGCCTCAGGAGCATCAGCGAGGCGGCAGGCGCCCAGGGCGAGCTGATTTCCACGCTGCCGCTCGAGATGCACGACGATCGCGACGGCCTGTTTTTCCTGCTGCTGGTGGCCACGCCGGCCCTGGAGGCCGAGGGTCTTGGCACCCTTCCGGAAGAGAACCTGGAAGTCATGGCGCTGGCGGATCCGGACCGGGTGCCGGCCAGCTTGAAGGCGGATCCCGGTCCCCTGGTTTCGCCGGAACCGGCGCAGGCGGCCTCCAACCTCCCGGCGGCCTTCCCCCAGGATGCCGAGGTGCTGAGGTTGCCGGCCCAGCGGGTAGATGCCCTGGAGGCCAGGCTCATGGCCGTCGCGCAAGTGCGGGACTCGGCGAGCCTGGCCCTCCGAGAGGTCCAGGATCCCGGCCTGGCCCGGCCCATGGCCATGATGGGGGAGATCGAGGCTGGCCTGCTGGAGGTCCAGAAGGCCCTTCTGCAGATGCGCATGGTGAAGGTCGAGAGCCTGTTCCAGAGGATCGAGCCCATGGTGAAAGCCCTCAGCCGGGACATGGGCAAGCCGGTCCGGCTCTCCTTCCAGGGTGGGGATCTGGAGCTTGAGCGCAGCCTGCTCGGGCGGCTCGCCGAGCCGTTCCTGCATCTCGTGAGGAACGCCCTCGACCACGGGCTCGAAAGCCCCGCGGAACGGGTGGCCCAGGGCAAGGCCGAAACCGGTTCCCTGAGGATCTCGGCCTCCCAGCGGGGCCAGAATCTCCGTTTCGACCTCCGGGACGACGGGCGCGGCTTCGACCTGGCGCGCATCGAGGCGCGCGGCATCGCCATGGGGCTGCTCAAGGAGGGTCAGGTCCACTCTGCCGAAGACCTCCATCGGCTGGCCCTGGAGCCAGGTTTCTCCACCAAGGAGCGGGCCTCGCAGATCTCCGGCCGGGGTGTGGGCATGGACGTCGTGCGGGCCGAGGTGGAAGGGATGGGCGGCGACATCCAGATCTCCAGCGAACCCCGCCTGGGCAGCCTGGTCCGGCTGAGCCTGCCCCTGTCCAGGGCCGTGATCGCCTGTCTGAAGGTCCGCTGTGGCCAGCAGACCTTTGGGGTGCCGCTGAACCATGTGCTCCGGGTCCAGTCGAGCCTCGCTCCCGTTCATGGGGGCGGGCGCATCGAGGTCCTGGGCCGGGACCTGCCCATGGAATCGCTCCAGGCCTGCCTGGGATTGCCCGAGCCGGCCGGCCAGCAGTTCTTCGTGGTGCTTCGCCAGCAGGGTGCGGCCGCCGAGGCAGGGCTGGACCTCGCGTTGGGGGTGGACGAGGTCGCCGGCCGCGTCGAGCTCCTGCTCCGGAGCCTGCCCGAACTGGCCCATACCCCGGGAATCATGGGTGGGAGCCTCCAGGAGGACGGTGTCCTCTGGGTGCTGGATCCGGAGGCGGTCATGGGCCTGGCCATGGATTCCCTCATGAAGCGGGTGGCCGATGTCTGATTCACGCCTCCTCCTCCACGCCAGGGCCGCCGGGCGGGCTTTCCTCCTGCCCTTGTCCGAACTCCGGGAGGTGGTCCCGGGCGCCCCGGTGGCGCCCATTCCCAGCGGTCCCCCGGGCATTCAGGGCGTGGTGCTCCATCACGGGGAATTCCTCCCGGTGTTGGATTGGGGCGTGGTCGGAGGAGACCCGGACCACGCGGCACCCCCCACGGTGCTGGCGGTTCTCCGGCCCCGGCTGGGTCTGCCCCTGGAGGGGGTGGCGGGCACCGTGGAGGCCCCGGAGGGGGGCCTGAACGACTCCCCCGCCGAGGATGCCTGGAGGCCCATCCTGGCCGGACTGTGTCGGCTGGAGGACCAGGAGCTGCCGGTGCTGGATCCCGATCGGCTCCTGGCGCTCCTGCACCGCCTCCGCAAGGCCCGCTGACTGCCTGGGGCGTCCATGCGATGATGGGGGTTTCGTGCCCGGAGGCTCCCTTGAACCGTCGCCTTGCCGCCCCCGTCGGAATCACCGCAACTGGGCAATGTTTTCCCCCAAACGTGGTCACCAACGACGATCTCTCCAAGATCATGGAGACCAACGACGAGTGGATCCGCACCCGCACCGGCATCCGCGAGCGTCGCTGGGTTGAACCCGGCACCGGCGCCTCCCAGCTGGGCGCCCCGGCCCTTCAGATGGCGCTGGACAGCCGTGGCATCAAGGCTTCGGAGCTGGACCTGATCCTGGTCACCACCGTGACCCCCGACACCCTGTTCCCGGCCACGGCCTGCCGCATTCAGGACATGGTGGGCGCCACCAACGCCTTCGGGTTCGACCTGAATGCCGCCTGCTCGGGATTCCTCTATGCCCTGACCACGGCTTCCAGTCTGGTGGCCGCCGGCGGCGTGCGCCGGGTGGCCGTGGTGGGCGTGGACATCATGTCCACCATCATCAACAAGGAAGACCGCGCCACCGCCGTTCTGTTCGGGGATGGTGCCGGCGCCGTGATCGTGGAGCGGGTGGACGATGGCCTCGGCATCCTCGACTTCGAGCACAAGGTGGACGGTTCCGGCGGCTGCTTCCTGTTCATGCCTGCGGGTGGTTCGCTGAAGCCCGCCACCGCGGAGACGGTGGCGGCCAAGGAGCACTACATCCACCAGGCCGGCAGCGAAGTGTTCAAGAACGCCGTGCGCGAGATGGCCGACAACAGCAAGCTGCTCCTTGACCGCAACGGCTTCCGCGGCAGCGATTTGAAGCTGTTCGTGCCCCATCAGGCCAACATCCGCATCATGGATGCCGCCGCCAAGCGGCTCGAGCTCGACCCTTCCCGCATGATGGTGAACATCGACCGCTACGCCAACACCACCACGGCCACCATCCCCACCGCCCTTCATCAGGCCGTGGAGGCGAAGCGCATGGCCAAGGGCGACCTGGTGGTTCTGTCCGCCTTCGGCGCGGGCTTCACATGGGGCTCCACGCTCCTGCGCTGGGCCTACTGAGCTTCCGGCACCATGCGGATCATCGCCGGAAGCCTGAAAGGGCGGCGCCTGACGGCCCCCCCGGCCGGCGATCTCCGGGTCAGGCCGACCTCCGACCGGGCCCGCGAGGCGCTTTTCTCCATTCTCCAGCGATGGCCTTCGGGCCCTTTCCTCGACCTGTGCGCGGGTACCGGCGCGGTGGGGCTCGAGGCGTATTCCCGGGGGTACGGGCCAGTCACGTGCGTGGAGGCCACCGAACCCGGGTGGTCCTGCCTGCTGAAGAATGCCAACGCGACCGAAATCAAGACGATGCGCGTGGATTTCCGCCGACTGCCCGGGGATGCCTTCTGCGACCAGGCGGTGGTGTTCCTGGATCCTCCCTACGACCAGGCTGAGGCTCTCTGGGGCCGGATGGCGGCCCGGCTGAGGCCCTGGATGGCGGAGGGAGGTGTCCTCGTGTTCGAGACGGAGCGGGGCATCCGGCTGGAATTACAGGACGGCTGGGCTCTGGCCGAAACACGCGAGTATGGTGCAGCCCGATTCCATTTCTGGACCCCAGCTTGATTTCAAGGCTGAGGTTCCCGCCAAGGTGGATGCGTCCGTCCTGGCCATGGTGCTCACCCGACTGAAGCGGAGCACGGGGCTGGTCTGGCTTTCGGCCTTTCTGGTGGGGTTCCTGCTGTTCGTGCTCACGGCGCCTCCGGAATTCCGGCTGACCCTCCCGGGGCTGGCTTCCATGGCGGGCCTGCTGGCGCTGGCGGTGGGGGCCTCGATGCTTCAGATCCACCGCCTGGACGGCCTCCTGGCGGGGGGAATTCTCAGGGCGGACCTCTACCGCTCCCTGACCCGGTTCCCCCAGACTTCTTCGCTGCTCTTCCTCTACCTTGGGGCCTGCCTGAGCGCCGGGACCTACATATGGGTGAAGCTGCGCCTGGGCCAGAGCATCCTGGTGAGCTCGGTCATGGCGGCCATTTCCCTGGTTGTGGTGGCGCTGGCTGCCATCAGCCAGTACTTCCTGACCAAGCAGAACCTGATGAAGATCTACCGGCTCATGGCCGGGCAGCCCGGGTTCACTGCATCGGATGCGCGTTTCGCCACCAGCCTGCGGGCGAAGTTCGGCTTCGGCATCCTGGCCATGACCGGGGGCGTGCTCATGCTCTCCCTCCTGGTGTCGGGGCTCACGCTCCAGTCCTCCATCCGAACCAAAGTCACGAGCTATGCCAGGAACGAGTTGGCCAACCTCGAGGATTCCGTGGCCTTCGTGCAGGAGATGAACACCACACCGGAAGACCTGGATGCCTTCATGGGCACGCTGAGGCTGGGTACCGGCGGCGGCATTTCGCTCCAGCTCCCTGCGAGCAAGGGTGGGAACCTGCTCGGTTCCCGCCTCCAACCGGGAGGAGGCGGAGACATCGTCGTGATCCAGCCCCTCCCGGACGGTTCGAAGCTCCGGGCGGTGATCCCCGAGGCCGAATACGCGGACGCTATCTGGAAGGCGTTCCGGCCCAGCCTGGCCATCCTGCTCCTGGCCGGGATCTTCCTGATCTACTTCATCCAGCTGATCCTCCGGGATGTTCAGCAGCCGCTGCTGCTGCTCAGCCGCAACGCCAAGCGGGTGGGGGAGGGGCGCATCGATACCCTCGAGGCCGTCTACAGCGATGACGAGGTGGCCACCCTGGCCGAAGGCTTTGGCCGCATGGTGGGGAGCCTGCGGGGCATGGTGGTCCAGATCCGTTCGGCCAGTCGCGACCTGGCGAGGGCTTCCAGCGCGATCCGGGAGTCCGCGGACGGGGTCCGCCAGTCCAGCCATGGCCAGCGCGAGCTCATCGAGTCGTTCCATGAGGAGATCAACGAGCTGACGGACACCTCCATCAGCATCAGCGCCAGCTCCATGGAGCTGAGCCTAGCCTCCGAGAACACCAACTCGACCATCGTCCAGATGGCCGCCAGCGTGCAGCAGATCAACCGGAGCATGGATGAGCTGCTGCTCGTGGTCGAGGGGATCACCTCCGCCATCCGCGACTTCGACATCTCCATCAAGAACGTGGGCAAGAACGTCGACCACCTCGCCGGCCACGCCGAGCACACACGCGAGTTCGCGGAGAACCTGGAGCAGAGCGCCTCTGCCATCGACGACAACGTGAAGATCGCCCGGCGCTACGCCAAGAATGTGATCCACACCGTGGCCCGGGGCATGGAGCTGGTGGCGAGGAACCGGGACAAGATCCAGGTGATCGACCGGGTCGTCCAGGACTTCCAGAGCACCACGCGCACCCTGCTGCAGCAGGGAACGGACATCGCGAAGATCCTGGACTACATCGGAAGCCACGCCCAGCAGACCAACCTGCTGGCCCTGAACGCAGCCATCATCGCGTCCCAGAGCGGCGTGGCAGGGGAGGGACAGGCCAAGGGGTTCTCCGTGGTGGCCGACGAGATCAAGGAACTCGCCGAGCAGACCGGACGTTCCACCCAGGAGATCCAGCAGATCATCGGCACCCTGCAGGCGGAGATCCGGAAGGCCTACCAGCAGGTGGAACTGGGGATCGACGCCGTCCGGGACGGGGCGGAATCCGTGGTCCAGAGCGAAGAGGCCCTCCGGGCCATCCTCGAATCCGTCGGAGGCATGGACCGGGTCGTGGAGAGCATCCTCAGCGAGACCCTCCAGCAGGGCGGCCAGGCGAGCATGATCCACGAGGCCAACCGGAACATCCACCACCAGGTGGAGACGATCCGCTCGGTCATGGACGAGCAGCAGCAGACCAGCAACCACATCCTGTCCCTGGCCATGAACGTCCAGCAGGCGACCAGCGTGGTGCGGGACTCGACCCGGGAGCAGAGCGCGGGGAGCGATGAAATCGCGAAGGCCACGGAGCAGGTCAGGACCCTGGCCAGCAGCCTCCACGAGATCCTGGCTCGCCAGGAGAACCACGTGCTGTCCCTGAAGGAGACCATGAACCGGGTACTGGGTAAGGCCCTGGAGAGCGAACGGGCCATCGAGGACTCCAGCGGAGCCGTGGAACAGCTGGGGGTCCAGGTCCACATGCTCAACCGAGAGGTGAACCTCTTCAAGTTGTAGCGCTACTGTTAGGCTGGAAGCCGCTTCCCCGGGCCCCTGCATGTACCGCCTGTCCATCAAGACCAAGCTGAGCGCTGTCATCAGCATCCTGGTCCTCTCGTTCATCGCCTTCAACCTGCTCTACTACCCGCGGTGGGTGGAACAGCAGATCCGCGCCCAGGCTGAACTGAGCGCCCGCCAGGTGGCCGAGACGGCCAGCTATGCCCTGGGCCCGGCGGTGAGCAAGGGGAACACCCGGGACATCGCCAAGGTGCTCCAGGGCGTCCAGAACATCCCCTCCTTCCGGTTCAGCGCTGTCTACGGCTACGACGGGGAAGCCCTGGACAGCACGCCGACCACCCCCGAGTGGGCCACGGGCCAGGTGCTGCGGGATGGGATCTCCCACACGTACACCCGCCGGGAAAGCAACATGCTAGTGGCCGTGGCGCCGGTCTTCTACGAGGAGCCGCGGGCCGACCAGGTGGGCACCCTCGTGCTCGGTTTCACCACCGAGGGGATCCAGCGGGCCGTCCGGGAGAACATCCGCGCGAGTCTGGCCGTGGGTCTGGTGACCCTGGTGGTGGGCATTGGAGCGGCGATCTTCCTGTCGAACCGCTACCTCCGGCCGGTGATCCAGTTGACCGAGGCCGCCCAGAAAGTGGCCCAGGGCCACCTGGAGACGGTCTCCGTGAAGGTCTCCACGCGAGACGAGATCCAGGACCTGAGCCAATCCTTCGAGGTGATGACCGACAAGCTGCGCGTTTCCCGGGACGAGATCGAGCGCCAGAACCGCCTGCTGGAATACCGCGTCCAGGAGCGCACCCGCCAGCTCATGGAAACCATCTGGGAACTGGAGGAGATCCGCGCCAACCTCGAGCAGCTCGTCCAGGAGCGCACCCGCGGGCTGGAGCAGAGCCGGATGGAGCTCAAGGCCTGGGCCAGCACCCTGGAGGAGAAGGTCCAGGAGAAGACCCGGGAGCTGCGGGATCTCAATGACAGCCTGCTCACCAGCTACCAGAAGCTGAAGGAGGTGGACCGCCTGAAGGACGAATTCCTGGCGAACGTGAGCCACGAACTGCGGACCCCCCTGAACTCCATCATCGGATTCTCGGGCATGCTCATGCAGGATCCCGGCGGAAGGCTGGGGGAGGAGGTAAAAGAGGATCTTCAGATCATCTACCAGAACGGGCGGTCCCTTCTGGGTCTGATCGACTCGATTCTCGACCTCTCCAAGATCGAAGCAGGCAAGATGGCCCTGGACCTCGAGGAGGTGGATCCCGTGGCATTGCTGGACGAAGTGAAAGCCATGGCGGCAGGCCTGGTCCAGGATCGCCCCATCATCCTGGAGTATCAGCGCCCTGAGGGCTCCTTCCGCGTCATGGGGGACCGGGACCGCCTCCGGCAGGTCTTCACGAATCTCGTGGGCAACGCAATCAAGTTCACGGAAAGCGGATCCGTGCGGATCACGGCGGAGGCCGTTGGAGGCCGGTTCCTCGTCCGCATCGAGGACACAGGCATCGGCATGACGGAAGAGGACCTGGGCCGCCTGTTCAAGCCGTTCCAGCAGGTGGATGGGAGCATCTCGCGGCGCTTCGGCGGCACGGGCCTCGGGCTGGCCATCAGCCAGCGGTTCATGGACCTCATGAACGGCCGCATCCGGGCCTCCAGCCGCAAGGGCGAGGGCAGCGTCTTCGAGGTGGAGCTGCCCCTGGTTTCCGGGGTGGCGGCATGAGCGGCGACCCCCGAAAGATCCTCTGCATCGAAGACAACGCCATGAACTGGCGGCTGGTCCACCGTCTGCTTTCCCAGGCGGGGTTCGAGCCGCACTGGGCGGACGACGGCCTGAAGGGGTACGAGATGGCCGTGCAGCTCAAGCCGGCCCTGATCCTGCTGGACATCAACCTTCCCGGCCTTTCAGGGTTCGAGGTGGCCACCAAGCTGCGCCAGAACCCGTCCATGAACGGCGTCCTGATTGTCGCCCTCACGGCCAAGACCATGCGCAGCGACCGGGAGACCGCGCTGGTGACCGGCTGCGATGGATTCATCTCCAAGCCCATCGATCCGTTCCTGTTCGTGGGTCAGGTCGAGGCCTACCTCGGCGGACAGCGTGATCGCCTCGAGCAGGGGCGGGAAGGCGCGGCCCTCCGGCAGTTCACCCACCAGGTGGTCGAGCATCTGGAGGCCCAGCTTCGGGAGGCGCAGGAGGGCAACCGGAAGCTCTTGGAAGTGCAGGCCGTGCTGGAGAAGCGCAGCCACCACCTCTCCAGGCTGCTGGCCCTCGGCAGGGAGACCATTCCCCTCAGGGACGTGGGCGAGATCCGCTCGAGGATCTTGGGGCAGATGCGGGAAGAACTGAGCCTTGAGCACCTGACCACCTACCATCTCCACTCGAGCGGGGCCTATTTCCAAGGCTGGACCTGGGGTTCCGGTGGGATGGTGGAGACGCCCGTGCTGCCGAGGGAGCAGCCTCTGGCCACCGGAGTCGAGGCGCTTCCGGCCGGCCTGGTCCTCATGAACACGGAGCTCCGCCAGACAGCGGCCTGGGAGCAGGGGATCGATCTGGGGTTGTGGGACCCGAGGGCCCAGGCGCTGCTGCTGCCCCTTCGCAGCCGCTCCGGCGAGGACCGGCTCTGGGGGTTCCTCGCGGCGGATCGCTCCGGCGCGGCTTTCCAGGCCTTCGAGATGGAGCTGGCCGCCCTCTATGCCGGCAGCCTCCAGGTCACGGTGGAGAACGCCGAACTCATCAGCCACCTGGACGAGACCAGTCGGGCCCTCAGCACCAGCTACGAGGGGCTCGAGTCCACCTATGCGGAGCTCAAGAACGCCCAGCGCGCCTTGGTGGCCCAGGATCGGAAGACCGCCCTCGGCGCCCTCTTCCTCCAGATGGCCCAGCGCCTCCAGATGCCGGTTCGGACCCTGAAGGAGGAGAGCCACGTCTTGTCCGTCCACATGGAGCGGGCCGACATCCCGCCTCCCGACGAGCGGGAGGCCTGCCAGCGTTCCATGGAATCGATCCGCCGCGCCATCGCCCAGGTGGACGACCTGGTCCGGGTCCTGCTCCGCCGGACGGGTCAGGTCGAAGCCAGCGCCCCGGAGTGGATCCACCTGCACGACCTGATCCATCAGGAACTGGAGATTTTGCACGTGGACGGGACGCTCCCTCCGGAATTCCCGATGGACCTCAACCTCCAGGCCCCCAGGGACCTGATCTTCGGGGTTTCCACCGATTTCTCGGACGTGCTGGGGCACCTCGTGGCCCATGCGCTGGGAGGCGCCACGAGACGGATCCAGCTGCGCTCCTGGGGAGGAAAACGGCACTTCCGCCTTGAATTGGAGGACGACGGTGGTCCCATCGCTCCGGAACTCCTGGAGCGGGCGTTCGAACCCTTGTCAGGGCTGCGGCCCGAGGCTCCGGCCCCGGAGCCGGGGCGACGCCCCGGGGCTGGCTTGCCGTCCTGTGCCCAGCTCATGACCGCCTACGGGGGTGCCGTCGAGCTCATGGCCGCCCCTCATGGAACCATCGTCCGGCTCAGCCTCCGGATGGACTGACGCGCGTCACCACCTTCTCGATCCGCTTCTCGTAGGCTGTTCCCAGCACGAGCCGGTGGACGAAGATGCCGGGGGTGTGGATGGCATCGGGATCCAGCTCACCCACCTCGACGATCTCCTCCACCTCCGCGATGCAGACCTTGCCGCAGGTGGCGGCCATCGGGTTGAAGTTGCGGGCGGTCTTCCGGTAGACGAGGTTGCCCAGGCGGTCCGCCTTCCAGGCTTTCACCAGGGCGAAATCGGCGAAGATGCCCTGTTCCAGCACGCATTCGCGCCCATGGAACTGCCGGGTTTCCTTCCCCTCCGCCACCTTCGTGCCGGCGCCCGTGGGCGTGAAGAAGGCCGGAATGCCGGCGCCGCCGGCCCGCATGCGCTCCGCCAGGGTGCCCTGGGGCACCAGCTCCACCTCCAGCTCGCCGCTGAGGAACTGGCGGGCGAATTCGGCGTTCTCGCCCACATAGCTGCTGACCATCTTGTGGATCTGGCGGTTCTGGAGGAGGATGCCCAGGCCGAAATCATCCACGCCGGCATTGTTGGAATAGCAGGTCAGGCGCTTGACGCCGGTCTGGGCCAGGGCGGCGATGAGATGCTCTGGGATGCCGCAGAGGCCGAAGCCGCCTACGGCGAGGTGGGCCCCGTCGGGGATGTCCTTCACGGCTTCCAGGGCGGTACTGATGCGCTTGTCGATCATGGTGGGAACCTCGGAGCGGCCCAACAGTGTGCCATCTCTGGCATCCTGCTCCAGTCCCTGTTTGAACCGGGAGGAGGCTCCGTGAAGGCAGCAGTGTTCCTGGATCGTGACGGCACCCTCAACGAGGAGGTGGATTACCTCAGCGAACCGGACCGCCTGGCGATGATTCCGGGCTCTGCAGCGGCCGTGGCCCGTCTCAATGCCAAGGGCATCCCGGTGGTGGTGGTCACGAACCAGAGCGGGATCGGGCGGGGGAAGTACGGATGGCAGGATTTCGCCGCCGTCATGAGCCGCATGGGGACGCTGCTTGCCCTGGAGAACGCCTGGATCGACGCGGTGTACGCCGCCCCCCACCACGAGAAGGGGCAGGGTGAGTATGCCGTGGCGGACCACCCGGACCGCAAGCCGAACCCGGGCATGCTGCTGAAAGCGGCGGAAGAGCATGATCTCGATCTGGCCGGGTCCTGGATGGTCGGAGACAAGGCCATCGACCTGGAGGCCGGCCGCCGCGCGGGGTGTCGGGTGGCCCTGGTCCGCACGGGCTATGGGGTCGAGGTGGATGGGTCCATGGCAGACCTAGTGGCCGCGGACCTGTCGGAAGCCGTGGAACGCATCCTGGCCCAGTGGCCATGATCCTGGTCGAGAAGGCCGGGCTGGTGCCGGGAACGCTGATCACGCGCTACAAGCGGTTCCTGGCGGACGTGAGGCTGGGGGATGGTTCCATTGTCACCGTCCATACCACCAACACGGGTTCCATGAAGACATGCTGGGAGGCCGGGGATCGGGTGCTGCTGGAACCCTCCTCAAACCCCAATCGCAAGTTGAAGTTCACCTGGCTGGCGGTGGAGCGGGCCGGCGGCTGGGTGGGCGTGGAGACCGGCATGCCGAACCGGGTGGTGGCCGAGGCCGCCCGGCGGGATGCGCTGCCTGGGCTGCCTGGATTGCAGGGGGTGCGCACGGAGGTGAGATACGGCGCTGAGAACAGCCGCATCGATGTGCTGGCCGAGGATGGAGAAGGCCGCCAGGTCTTCATCGAGGTGAAGAACGCCACCTTGAAGGACGGCCCCTGGGCCCTCTTCCCCGACGCTGTGACCGAACGTGGAACCAAGCACCTGCGTGAACTCCAGGCCATGGTCCACCAAGGTCACCGCGCCGCCATCGCCCTGTTCGTGCACCGCACGGACGTGGACCGGTTCGACGCGGCCCGCGAGATCGATGCAACCTATGCCGAGGAACTTGATCGCGCGGCGGATACCGGCGTGCTGGTCCTGCCGCTGGCTGTGCGCCTGATCACAAGGCAGGAGGAGAGCGGTCTGTGGAGGCTGGGATGGGAATTACCGGGCCTTCTGCCCTGGGTTCCCCGGCGATAGACTGGGGCTTCCCAACCGGAGTTCCCCATGTCCGTATCTGTGTCCGAGCTGATGAAGACGCCTCTGAACGCCGCCCACCGCGCCCTGAACGCCAAGATGGTGGACTTCGGCGGATGGGACATGCCCGTGCAGTATCCGACGGGAATCATCGCGGAACATGAAGCGGTCAGGACCAAGGCGGGCCTCTTCGACGTGAGCCACATGGGGGAGTTCCGCGTGAAGGGCCCCGGAGCCCTGGCCCTGGTGGAGCACCTCACCCCGAACGCCGTCTCCAAGCTGGCCTTGGGCCAGGTGCACTACACCGCCTTCCTCTATGAGAACGGCACCTTCGTGGACGACCTGCTGGTCTACCGCGAGGGCGAGCAGGAATTCCTCCTTGTGGTGAACGCCGGCAACATCGACAAGGACTTCGCCTGGGTCCAGAAGCACGCCGCGGCGTTCGACTGCACGGTGGTGAACGAGAGCCCGGCCACGGGCCAGATCGCCCTCCAGGGCCCGCTGGCGGTGGGCATCCTCCAGCCCCTCACGAAGACCCAGCTCGAGCCCATCGGCTACTACTTCTTCACCCATGGCGAGGTGGCGGGGATCAAGTGTCTCATCAGCCGCACGGGCTATACCGGCGAGGACGGCTTCGAGCTCTACTGTGCCGCCGAGGACACGGAGAAGCTCTGGAATGCCGTGCTGGCGGCCGGAAAGCCTGCTGGACTCGTTCCCGCGGGTCTGGGTTGCAGGAATACCCTGCGCCTCGAGTGCAAGATGGCCCTCTACGGGCATGAAATCGATGACAGCATCCACGCCCTGGAGGCGGGGCTCGGCTGGATCGTGAAGATGGACAAGGGCGGGTTCATCGGCCGCGAGGCCCTGCTGGCGGCGAAGGCGGCTCCCGCGCCCAGGAAGCTGGTGGGCTTCAAGACCCTGGAGAAGCGCGACATTGCCCGCGACCACATGCCCGTGGTTCAGGCTGGCAAGCAGATCGGCTTCGTCACCAGCGCCGCGCCCTCGCCCACTTGCGGCTTCAACCTGGGTCTGGCCTACGTCCCCACCGAGCTGGCCAAGGTCGGCGGGCGGATCCAGATCGAGATCCGCAGCAGGGCGGTGGATGCGGAGATCATCCCCACGCCGTTCTACAAGCGCCAGAAGTAGCACTCGGCCATCAGCTCTCAGCTATCAGTTCCCATAGACCAACCTGGAGGATTCATGTTCCCTGCCGATCTGAAGTACACCAAGGACCACGAGTGGGTGAAGCCCGCGGGCGACGGCACCGCGCTGGTGGGTATCACCCATTACGCGCAGGACGCCTTGGGCGACGTGGTGTTCGTGGACCTGCCGGAGGCCGGCGCCTCCTTCGGAGCTGGCGAGGAGTTCGGCACGGTGGAGTCCGTGAAGACGGTGTCCGAGCTGAACATGCCCTCCGCTGGCGAAGTCGTCGAAGTGAACGCGGCCCTGGCCGACCATCCGGAAGCCGTGAACGAGGATCCCTACGGCAAGGGCTGGATGGTCAAGATCAAGCTGGCCGGCGCCCTGTCCGCCGACCTGCTGGATGCCGCCGCCTACGAAGCCCTGGTGAGCGCGGAAAGCCACTAGGCTCATGCCGTTTCCGCTTCTGACAGCCCTGCTCTGGGGGACGGTGCCGGTCCCGGGACCGTTGCCGTCCGCCCAGCCTCCGGGAGTGCCCCAGGTGGTGGTCGCTCCCGCCCGGGCGCCCGAATCCGATGCGACGCGGATCGCGCGGTTGCGCTCCCTGGTCGAGGCCGCCGAGAAGGCTCTGGAGGCGGACGATGAAGACACGGCCGGAACCCGCTCGGATGAGGCCGACGTCCTCATGGCCGATTGGTCTCCCGAGCTGCTCCGCAGGCCGGAGGTGCTGGAGCTGATCCAGCGCCTGAAGGAAGTGCAGGACCAGTTGGGTGCTGAAGAGCCCGAGGCGCCGGGAGAGGCAGAACCCGGGCTCAAGGCCGCCGAGGAGGTGATCTCCATCAGCGGCGAGGAGCTCAAGAGTGAGCTGGAGAAGGTGCGCGCGGCCGAACAGGGGGCGACCTATGACTTCCCCATCGACCTGAACGACAAAGTGCTCACCTGGGTGAGCGTCTTCACCACCACCAAGCGCGGCTTCATGGAGAACGCCCTGGGTCGCGCCTCGGTGTACATGCCCATGATCCGGCAAGTCTTCGCCGAGGAGGGCGTTCCTTCGGACCTGGCCTACCTCGCGGTCATCGAATCGGGCTTCCGCAACGAAGCCAAGAGCCGGGCCAAGGCCGTGGGCATGTGGCAGTTCATCCGCTCCACCGGGCGGATCTACGGGCTGACCGCCAATGCCTGGATCGAAGAACGGCGCGATCCGGTCAAGTCCGCCCGGGCCGCGGCCCGATACCTGAAGCGCCTCTACGAGATTTCCGGGGATTGGTATCTGGCGGCCTCCGGCTACAACGCCGGCCCCCTGACCCTGGAGCGCGCCATCCAGAACGTGGGCACGCGAAACTTCTGGGACCTGGCCCGCTCCCGCTGGCTGCGCACCGAGACCAAGAACTACGTGCCGGAGCTCTGCGCGGCGATCCTGGTGGGGCGAAACCCAGCCCGGTACGGCCTCAACATCGCTCCGCTTGCGCCGTATGTCTACGAGACGGTTCCCGTCCCCAACCAGACCAGTCTCGCGGTGCTGGCCAGGTGCGCCGGGACGGACGCCTCCACCCTGAAGGCCCTGAACCCTGAGCTGCTGAGGGGCTCCACGCCTCCAGGCAGCTACACCCTCCGCGTGCCCCCGGGCAAGGCGCTGGAGTCCATTCGGCAGCTTGCCCGCATGCCGGCCGGGCGGCGGCTGAATTTCCAGCACTACACGGTCCGGCGGGGCGATACCCTCGTGAAGGTCGCAAAACGGTTCAGGCTGACACCCGATGACCTGCTCGATGCCAATGACATCACCGCCCGGCAGTTCAAGCCTGGGAAACGCTTGCTGATTCCTCCGGCGCCCAGCCTGCTTCCGGATGCGCGGGACCTCGCGCCCAGGATCGAACGCGTGAAGCTGCTGGGCGATCGGCCCCTGGATCCCCTCCCGGTCGTTCCCCTGGTATCCGCCCCTCCTCCGGATGGCGCTCTGGCTCCGGCCGTCGAAGGAGGCCGCGGCACCGCCTCCGCAGTTGCTCAAGTTCCCGCTCGGCCCGAGGCTCCTCCTCCGGCATCCGCGGGCGAGCCCGGATCCGTAGCCAAGGCCGATCGGACCGACGCCACACCCCCCGAGCCGACATCCACCGGTACCACCTACCGAGCCAAGCCAGGCGACACCCTCGCCAAGATCGCCCGGGCCCGGAAGATCTCACTGGGCGAGCTCATGCGACTCAACCCGGAAGCCGTGAAGGCTCTGCACCCCGGGGACAGCGTGCTGCTGCCTGGCGCCAAGGGGGTCGGCGCCTCTGGAAAGACGGAAGCCACGCCCCGCATCCACGTCGTCCATCGCGGCGAGACGCTCGCTGCCATCGGCCGGAAGTACGGTCTGGATCCCAAGGATCTCAAGGCCTGGAACCGGATGAAGGGCGACCGTGTCAAGACGGGCCAGAAGCTCCGCCTGTCACCCCGATGATCTGTGCTTGCGGAAGCCGCAAAGGAGTGTGATACTGGGTCTTCCCCATTGGGGCCATAGCTCAGCTGGGAGAGCGCTTGCATGGCATGCAAGAGGTCGTCGGTTCGATCCCGATTGGCTCCACCAAACGAAGGCCACCGAAAGGTGGCCTTCTTGCTGTCAGCCTTCTGCTATCAGCTGTCAGCGACCCTTCCACCGATAGCTGTGGCTGATAGCCGAAAGCTGAAACCCCATGCTCGCTTCCCTCAACCATGTCGATCTCCGCTTCGGCCCCCAGGAGGTGCTGAAGGATGTGACCTGGGCCATCCAGGAGGGCGAGTGCTGGGGCGTCATCGGCCGCAACGGCGCGGGCAAGAGCACTGTCTTCAAGCTCCTGCTGGGCCAGCTGGAAGCCGACAGCGGCACGGTGGTGAAACCCACGAAGGAGCGCGGCATCCGCATGGGCCACTACGCCCAGGACCTGGTCCCGGAGACCCGGGGCAGCGTGCTGGAGGAGGCGCTGGCGGCCTTTGGCGACGTGGAGAAGCTGCAGCACGAGATGCGCGAGCTGGAGCACCGCATGGGCGAAGCGGGTTCCGACCTCGATGAGGTGATGGCCCGCTACCAGAAGGTGACGGAAGCCTTCGAACACCTCGACGGCTTCACCATCCGCGCCCGCGCCGAGAGCATCCTCCAGGCACTGGGCTTCGGTTCCGCGGACTTTGAGCGTCCCGTGGAGACGCTGTCCGGCGGGCAGAAGAGCCGCGTCATGCTTGCCAAGGCCATCCTCCAGGGGCAGGACCTGCTGCTGTTGGACGAGCCCACGAACCACCTGGACCTGCCCAGCCTGCGCTGGCTTGAGTCGTTCATCCAGGACACGGACGCCACGGTGGCCGTCATCAGCCACGATCGCTACTTCCTGGACAAGATCGCCACCGAGATCCTGGAGCTGGAACTGGGCCGTTCCCGGTCCTACGACGGCAACTACTCCGAGTTCATGGAGAAGAAGGAGCAGGAGCTCGAGCTGCTGGAGCGCCACTATGAGCAGCAGCAGGCCTACATCAAGAACCAGGAAGAGTACATCCGCCGCAACATCGCGGGCCAGAACACCAAGCAGGCCCGGGGCCGCCGCACCCACCTCGCCAAGCTGGAACGCATCCAGAAACCCCTGCGGGACCGGCGGAAGGTGAAGTTCAGCTTCCCCGAGACCCAGCGCAGCGGCGACGTGGCCCTGGTGCTGGAGAACGCCAGCGTGGGCTGGAACGGCAAGGCCCTCTACGCGCCGCTGGAGCAGCTCCAGATCAAGCGTGGCCAGAAGATGGGCATCGTGGGCCTCAACGGCACCGGCAAGTCCACGCTGCTGAAGGCCATCTCTGAGGAGATCCCCTTCATCACCGGCCGGGCCCGCCTGGGCAGCCAGGTGAAGCTGGGCTACTTCGACCAGCACCACAAGAACCTGGACCCGCGCAACACCGTGTTCCAGCAGATCCACGCCGTGAACCCCCAGGCCCTGAAGCAGGATGTGCTCGGCTTCCTGGCCAAGTTCCAGTTCCGCGGCGATGACGTGGACAAGCCCGTGACGGCCCTCTCCGGCGGCGAGCGTGCCCGGCTCAGCATCGCCACGCTCATCCGCCAGGGCGTGAACCTGCTGCTGCTGGACGAGCCCACCAACCACATGGACATCCCCAGCATGGAGGCCATGGAGGACACCATCCTGAGCTTCACCGGCGCGGCCATCGTGGTGACCCATGACCGCTACCTGCTGGGCCGCGTGGCCGATTCGCTGCTGCGCATCCACGAAGGGCGGGCCGAGTTCCGCGAAGGCGGCTATGAAGAGCACCAGGCCTGGGTGGACCTGGATCTGAGTGCGGACGGAGGCTCCGACTCCGAGACCCCGAAGGGCGAGCGGGAGCGGCGCACGGGGCGCGGCGCGTCCGGCGGAGGGAGCGGAAGTCCCGACCCCGAGCCTGCCCGAAAACCGGCTTCGCCTCAGGCGAAGCCTGGCTCGGGTACGAACCCGCAGAGCCCGGTCAAGCCGCAGGCTCAGACTCCCAAACCCATCGACAAGGACAAGCAGCGGGCCATCAAGCGCTTCGAGAAGCACGTGACCGAGGCCGAGGCCAGGGTGGCGGAGCTGGAAGTGAAGCTGGCGGGCCTCCAGAAAGAGATGGCCGCCATGGACCCCGCCGACTGGCAGGCCTTCAGTGCCAAGCTGGATGCCCAGAAGACGCTGGAAGCGGACCTGGCCTATGCCATGAGCGACTGGGAAGGCGCGCAGACCGCCCTGGAGGAAGCCCAGCGCTGATCCTGCGGATCCGTGGTATCCAGATGGCATGCGGCTTCCCATCTACCAGATCGATGCCTTCACAGACCACGCCTTCGCGGGAAACCCAGCGGCAGTGATGCTGCTGGACGGTTGGCTTCCCGAGGCGATCCTGCAGGCCATCGCCGCAGAGAACAACCTGGCGGAGACCGCTTTCGTGGTGCGGGAACCGGAGGGCTGGCGCATCCGCTGGTTCACACCCGCCTGCGAGGTGGATCTCTGCGGTCATGCCACCCTGGCCTCAGCCCACGTGCTGTTCGAGCAGAATCCAGACCTGGTCCAGATCACCTTCCAATCCCGCAGCGGCCCCTTGGCGGTGGATCGCCAAGGAGATCTGCTGGTGCTGGACTTTCCCAGCCGCCCGCCGGTGGCCGTGGCGCCGCCGCCGGGTCTGGAGGAAGCCCTCGGCGCAGCCGTGGGGGAAGTCTGGAAGGCGCGAGATCTGGTGGCCGTTCTCGAGGATGAAGCCGCCGTGAAGAACCTGAGCCCCGACATGGCGGCGGTGGCGCGCATGGACGACTTCGCGGTGGTGGCCACGGCCCCCGGCGACGCGGCGGATTTCGTTTCGCGGTTCTTCGGGCCACGGGTTGGCGTTCCTGAGGATCCTGTCACCGGGAGCGCCCATAGCACGCTGGTCCCCTTCTGGGCCAGGCGATTGGGACGCTCAAGGCTGCGGGCCTTGCAGGTCTCACCGCGGGGCGGGGAACTGATCTGCGAGCTTCGGGGCGACCGGGTGGCCATCGGCGGCCGAGCCGTGAAGGTCCTGGAGGGAACCTTCATTCTCTGATCCCGGCTGATAGGATGGGGCCACCCATCCCGAGGCTTTCGATGACTCAGTTTCGCGGCGCCCACGTCCTCATCACCGGTGCGGCCAGCGGCCTGGGCCGGCTCATGGCCCTGGGAGTGGCCGCTCGCGGCGCCCGCGTGAGCCTGCTGGACCGGGATGCCAAGGGCCTGGATGCGCTCTGCGAGGCGATCCTGGCCAAGGGCTGGGAGGCCAAGGGTTACGTGGTGGACCTCTCCGAACGCGCGGCCGTCCAGGCCGCCTGCGCGGAGGTCCGCCAGCACCGCGGCGGGGTGGACATCCTCATCAACAACGCGGGCATCGTGTCCGGGAAGACGCTCCTGGAGTGCAGCGACGAGGCCATCGAGCGTACCTTCCAGGTGAACGTCCTGGCGAACTTCTGGACTGTGCGGGCCTTCCTGCCGGACATGATGGCGGCGGGGAAAGGGCACATCGTCACGGTGGCCTCCGCCGCCGGACTGGCGGGGACCTCGCGCCTGGTGGACTACTCCGCCTCGAAGTTCGCCGCCGTGGGTTTTGACGAATCCCTGCGCATGGAACTGAGGCGCCTGGGGAGTCCTGTGCGCACGACGGTGGTGTGCCCCTTCTTCATCGACACCGGCATGTTCGAAGGCGTGAAGACCCGTTTCGCATGGCTGCTTCCCATCCTCAGGCCCGACTACGTGGTGCGGCGCATCCTCGGCGCCATTGAAGGGAACCGCTCGCGTCTGATCATGCCCCGCTTCGTGATGACCGTGCCGGTCATTCGCGTGCTCCCGCCCTTCCTCTTCGACGCCGTGCTCGGCTTCTTCGGCGTGAACCGCAGCATGGACGAGTTCGTGGGACGGCACTAGTGGAACGGGCACCGCGGCTATGAAGGGGTGACGACTTCAGTCCCATTCACGGGCCACCAGGAAGGCCACGGCGGTGGCCACGAGGGCAGGCACCACCAGGGCGGCCTGGGCCGTGGTCTCCGCCAGGAACACGACTGGGACCAGCATCGTCTCGTTGAAGGCCCCTGCGAAGGCCGTGGCTCCGAGCATCGTGAGCAGCCCGGGATAGCCCGGCAGGAACCAGGCGTCGAAGGCAGAGCCGAGACAGGCACCCATGGCCACGGCCGGCAGCCAGGTGCCCCCGATGCCGCCTGACCCGAGCGTCAGGGCGGTGGCCAGGATCTTCACGCCCAGGAAGATGAGGGCCATGCGCAGGTCGGGCGGGGTCGCCAGGAGGTGGTTCACAAGCTCCACGCCTCCGCCCCGCGCCACGGGAATGCCGGGCAGCAGGAGGTGCCCCGGCAGCATGAGCACCACCAGTCCCACCCCACCCGCCAGTCCCCGCAGGGGAAGGGGGATCCAGGCGAGCCGCCGGCGGAAGGTGGCCTGGGCGGCGCTGAAGAAACTGGAGCCCAGGCCGCAGGCCAAGCCAAGCGGAAGGGCCATCCAGATCTCGTGCCAGGCCAGGGTGTAGGGCCGGGTGAGGGTGAGCAGGGGCTGGTGCCCCATCATCGCGGCGAAGACCAGGTAGCCGGCGGCGGAGGCCACCAGGGTGGGCACCAGGTTGAGCGAACGGAGGGTGCCATCATGCTCGGCCGCGAACAGGGCCGCGCTCAGCGGCGCCCGGAAGACTGAGGCCAGGGCTCCCGCCGCGCCGCATGCCACCATGGTGTGCGCGTCCATCAGGAGCCTGCGGAAGAACTGGAGCCGGCGGGACAGGGATCGGACCAGCCGGTGGCACTGGAGCCCGATGGCGGCGCCGAACCACTTTCCCGGCCCTTCCAGGCCCGCGCTTCCCCCGAGGAAGATGGTGGCGAAGCAGGCCAGCACCTTGATGAACGAGGTCCGGAAAGGGAAGGCCCGGTAGGGGTCCTTGTGGGAGATCTCGATGTCTTCGGCCAAGGTCACCTCGCCGACCCCGCCCAGGGCCAGGATCGTGGTGGCGAGGGGCAGGCCGATCAAGGGAAGCAGGAGAACGAGATGGTTCCGGGTCAGGCTCTCCCTGAACCAATCGAAGAGGGCGAGGTAGGCGGCTGCGGCCAGGCCCATCACCCACCCGGTGAAGGCGCCCAGGGGGAGCATGAGGAAGACGATCCGGCGGCCGTGCGCCAGGACCCTGAGGTTCCTGCGCTTGGCCCGCGACTGGAGGAGGTGGCTTAGTTGCATGAAACGTCTCAAGAGGCCCTCGAGGGCCTCGCGGAAAGAATGGCGCCCGAGTCAGGTCAGAAGTGCTTCAGCGTCAAGTCGATCATACGCCGTACGAAACCGGTGTAGGGCGGGTACATGAGCTGGATGGCCGAGAGGCGGGTGGGCTGGCGCAGGATGCCCCGGGCGTTGGAGAAGGCCTCGAAGCCGTGGCGGCCGTGGGCCTTGCCGAAGCCCGAGGTGTTCACGCCGCCCGTGGGGAGGCCCGTGTGGACGAAGTGCAGCACCGCGTCGTTGATGCAACCGCCCCCGGCCGTGGTGCGTGCCACGAGGGCCCTGGCAGTCCGGCCACTGCCGCTGAACACATAGAGGGCCAGGGGCTTGGGCCGGGCGTTCACGAAGGCCACGGCCTCATCCATGTCCTCCACCTTCAGCACGGGCAGCAGGGGCCCGAAGATCTCCTCTTGCATGATGGGCGCGGTGGGGGGAACGTCCGTGAGCACCGTCGGGCCGATGTAGCGCGTGGCGGCGTCCGTCTCGCCGCCGAAGGCGACCTGGGCTTCGGCCCCGCTCAGAAGGGCATGAATCCTCGTGAAATGCCGGTCGTTGATGATCCGGGCCAGATCCGGGCTGGCCCTGCGGGCTTCGGGCGTGGCGCCGTAGAAGGCCTCGAAGGCGCCCTTCAGCTCGTTCACGAAGGCGTCATGCACCCGTGCGTGGACCAGCACGTAGTCCGGCGCCACGCAGGTCTGACCCGCATTGAGTCCCTTGCCCCAGGCGACCTTGCGGGCGGCTTCGCGCAGGTTGGCGTCCGCGTCCACCAGCACGGGGGACTTGCCGCCCAGTTCCAGGGTCACGGAGGCCAGGTGCTCGGCGGCCGCCTTCATGACCGATTTCCCAACGGCGGGGCTGCCTGTGAAGAAGATGTGGTCGAAGGGCAGGGCCAGGAGGGCCTGGGCCGCCTCGGCCTCGCCCTCCACCAGGGCCACTTCCTCCTCCGGGAAGAGACCAGCCAGCAGCTTCCGGAGGAAGGCATTGGTGTGAGGGGTGAATTCCGAAGGCTTGAGTACGGCGCAGTTGCCCGCCGCGAGGGCGGATACCAGGGGCCCGAGCGTCAGGTAGATGGGGTAGTTCCAGGGGCTGATGATGAGGACCACGCCCCGTGGTTCGTGGACGATGCAGCCCACACTGCCGAGGAGGCCGATGGGGGTGGGCACCCGGTGGGGCTTCATCCAGCGCGGCAGATGGCGCAGAGCATCCCGAATCTCGGAGATGACGGGGTAGAGCTCCGTGAGGTCCACCTCCTCCGGCGCTTTTCGGAAGTCCGCCGCCAGGGCCGCCTGGGCCTCGGCCCGGTGGGCCATGAGGGCATCCAGCAAGGCCTTGAGCTTCGCCTTCCGCTGGTCGGCGGACGTGGCCGCCACCCGCCAGCGGGCGGCGCGCTGGCGGGTGAAGAGGGCTTCCACCTCAGAGGTCACGGGCGCTCCAGAATGGGTGAGTTCCGCCCATGCTAGCGAAGAATCCCCGCGACTGCGCGGAAGACTCCTGGAATCCTAGGCCCAGGCCATCTCCGCCGTGAAGTGCCGCAGGTACTTGCTCTGCTTGACGATCTTCACGCCCCGGATCTCCTTGGCCTTGGCCTTGACCTCGGCGATGACCTCCGCGGCGAAGTCGAAGTGGCTCTGGGTGTACATGCGGCGCGGGAAGGCCAGGCGGACCAGCTCCATGCTGTGGTAGGTCTCGGTGCCGTCGTCCAGGTGTTTGCCGAACATGACGGAGCCGATCTCCACGCCGCGGATGCCGCCTTCCAGGTAGAGGGCATTGCAGAGGGCCCAGGCCGGGTAGTGCTGCACGGGCATGTCCGGCAGCACGGTCTTGGCGTCGATGTAGACGGCATGGCCGCCCGTGGGCTTCACGAAGCCCACGCCGGCCGCCTCCAGCTTCTCGCCCAGGTATTCCGCCGTGCGCAGGCGGTAGCGCAGGTAGGACTCCTCCATGCCCTCCTCCAGGCCCACGGCCAGGGCCTCCAGGTCGCGGCCGGCCAGGCCGCCGTAGGTGGGGAAGCCCTCCGTGAGGATGAGCATGTTCCGCACGGGATCCAGCCACTCGTCGCTGCGCAGCATGATGAAGCCGCCGATGTTCACCATGCCGTCCTTCTTGGCGCTCATGGTGCAGCCGTCGGCGTAGCTGAACATCTCCTGGCAGATGGCCTTGATGGGGGTGTTCTGGTAGCCGTCCTCACGGAGCTTGATGAACATGGCGTTCTCGGCGAACCGGCAGACGTCCATGATGAGGGGCTTGCCGTACTTCTTCAGGAGGGCGGCGTAGGCCCGTAGGTTCGCCATGGACACCGGCTGGCCGCCGCCGGTGTTGTTGGTGACGGTGATCATGCCGAAGGGGATGCGGTGGCCGTCCTTCTTCAGCGCCTCCTCCACGCGCTCCAGGTCGATGTTGCCCTTGAAGGGGTGGATGCGGCTCGGCTGGAGGCCCTCGGGGATCACCAGATCCACCGCCTCGACGCCGTTGTACTCGAGGTTGGCCCGGGTGGTGTCGAAGTGGCAGTTGTTGGGCACCAGGTCGCCCTTCTTGCACACGGCCGTGAAGAGCACCTTCTCCGCGGCACGTCCCTGATGGGTGGGGACGAAGTGGGTCATGCCCGTGATGTCTTGGAGCACGGCCTCGAGCCGGAAGAAGCTGCGGGCACCGGCGTAGCTCTCATCGCCCACCATGATGGCCCCCCACTGGGCGGAGCTCATGGCGCCGGTCCCGGAATCCGTCAGCCAATCCAGCAGCACGTCCTCGGCCCGCAGCTTGAACACGTTCAGCTTGGCGGCCTCCAGGAGCTCCAGCCGCTCCTGGGGCGAGGTCATGCGGATGGGTTCCACGGACTTGATGCGGAACGGCTCGATCAGGGTGCGGGGCATGGTGGACTCCGGGCAGACCCCCCAGGGTAATGGAGGCGCGGAGGATTGGCATCACAAGGGGCTGGCGGGGGCGGGCGGCTCCGGCGATCCTAGATGGTTCGGAGCGCGCATGAGTCTTCTGTTGGCCGTCGATGTGGGTAACACCAACGTGGTGCTGGGGATCTACGATCTGTCAAAGGGACCCGACTCCCCGCTGGTCTGCTCCTGGCGCCTGGCCACCAGCCGTGAGCGCACCGTGGACGAGTACGGCGTCTCGGCCCTGGCCCTCATGCGCCACCAGGGCATCGAGGCCCGCCAGATCAAGCATGTGGCCATCTCCTGCGTGGTGCCGCCCCTGCACCCCATCCTCATGAGCCTGTCCTCGGTCTACTTCGGGGTGGACGCTTTCTACGTGGAGCCGGGGGTGAAGACCGGCGTGAAGGTCCTCATCGACAACCCCGCGGAACTGGGCGCCGACCGGCTGGTGAACGCGGTGGCGGCCATCGAGGCCTATGGGGCGCCGGTCATCGTCGTGGACTTCGGCACGGCCACCACCTTCGATGTGGTGAACGCCAAGCGGGAGTACCTGGGCGGCCTCATCTGCCCGGGCCTGAAGATCAGCGCCGACGCGCTCTTCCAGCGGGCCAGCCGCCTGCCCAGGGTGGAGGTGGCCGAGCCCGATCGGCTGGTGGGCCGCAACACCGTCCAGGCCATGCAGGCCGGCATCTTCTACGGCTACGTGGGCATGGTGGATGGCATCCTGGACCGCCTGCTGGCCGAGTGCCCGGAGGCCAAGGTGGTGTCCACGGGCGGGCTGGCGAAGGTGATCGGGCCCCATACCCGGCACATCCGCCTGGAGGCGCCTGACCTCACCCTGGACGGCCTGCGCATCCTCTGGCTCCGCAACCAGGGCAGCCGGAAGTAGCGTGGACCTGCCCCTGATCCGCCTGGCCTCGGTGGATTCCACCCAGGCCTTTCTGCGGCGGCACCCGCATCTGGGTTTTTGCGCGGTGCTGGCGGACCTTCAGACTGAAGGCCGGGGTCGCCAGGGCAACCGCTGGGAAAGCCCCGCGGGAGCCGGGCTCTGGCTGTCGGTGGCGCTGCCCGCCTCCGCGGGGGTGGCGCCGGGCCTGGTGCTCCAGCGTGCGATGGCCGCTGCTGCGCAGGTGCTGGATCCCGAGGGCAGTCTCCTGGGCCTGAAGTGGCCCAACGATCTCGTGGCCTGGAAAGCGGGTCGTCTGGTGAAGGTGGGTGGCATCCTTGGCGAGCAGATCGGCGGCCGGCTGATTCTTGGCCTGGGTGTGAACCTGACCGCCGCTCCAGAGATTCCCGGTCGGGCCTTCCCCCCCGCCTGCCTGCGCGACCTGGGTCTGGAGCTTCGGCCAGTCCATGAATTGGCAGTTAATATCGCCAAATCATGGATGGATTTAGCGCAGGACTCTCAACCACCTTTCCGCTGGCCCGAAGCCGGCATCCCCATCCGTTGGGAGGACGGGCAGGGCACGTGCCTGGGCTGGGAGTCGGACGGCCGTCTGAAGGTGGCTACGGCGGAGGGCATCCGGCGCCTCAGCGCGGGCGAGGTCACGGGGCTGGGGTAGGGCGGTCCATCAGGTGAAAAAGCCTGGAAAGAAGGCAGGCGCCTGGTTTCGAACCCCCGTGTCCGAATTCTTCTTGAGCATTGTGTCGTTCAAGCGCACTGTTTGATGGGTTTTTCCGAATCCACCAAGGAGATGCGCGCCATGAGCGGTTCCCACCAGGATTCCACACCCCTCTCCCCCCGCTGGCGCCAGGCCGTCATCCTCGTGATGATCTTCGGCTTCAGCCTACTGATCTGGGTCACGGCCAAGACCTACGCCGGCGCGCCCCCGATTCCAGCGCGCGTCGTGGACGGAGCGGGCCATGTCCTCTTCACGGGCGAGGACATCAAGGACGGCCAGGAGGTCTTCCTGAAATACGGCCTCATGGAGCACGGCACCCTCTGGGGCCACGGCGCCTACCTGGGCCCTGACTACACGGCTGAGTATCTGCATCGGCAGGCGGAGATCGGGCGGGACGTTCTCGCCCAGGCCAGGTACGGCAAGGCCTTCAGGGACCTGGACCCGGCCCAGGCCCTGGAAGTCAGTGGTCTGCTGGCCTCCCAGACCAAGCAGAACCGCTACGACCCGGGCAGCGACACCCTCCGCTTCACCGAGGCCGAGACCACGGCATATCGGACCCAGACGGCCGAATGGAAGGCCTACTTCTCCGGTGACAAGCCTGCGGTGGGCCTGCCTGCGAAGTTCATTCAGGACGAGGGGGAGCTGCGGAACCTGACGGCCTACTTCGCCTGGGCCACCTGGGCCACGGTGGCGCCGCGTCCCGGTAAGGACTACTCCTACACCAACAACTGGCCCTACGAGCCGCTGGTGGGCAACACGCCCACGGCCTCGACCTACCTGTGGAGCGCCATGAGCCTCATCGCCCTGCTGGGCGGCCTGGGCCTCATTCTCTTCATCTTCGGGAAGTTCGATTACCTGGGCTGGGGCGGCGAGGCGGGCTGGAAGCACGCGAAGGAGGGCCGGCTCCACGCCTGGACCCTCACGCCCAGCCAGAAGGCCGTGGGCCTCTTCTTCGCCGTGGTGGCCCTGCTGTTCCTGGGCCAGGCGGCCCTGGGAGGGGTTCTGGCGCACTACCGCGTCGAACCGGGGGGCTTCTACGGCTTCGACCTGGCTCGCATCCTGCCCTACAACCTGGCGCGGACCTGGCACCTGCAGCTGGCCATCTTCTGGATCGCCACGGCCTGGGTGGGCGGCGGCCTCTTCCTGGCGCCGCTCGTGGGAGGGGCCGAGCCCAAAGGCCAGAAGGCCGGCGCCCTCCTGCTTCTGGGCGCCCTGGCCCTCGTGGTCTTCGGCAGCTTGTTCGGCGAGTTCGCGGGGATCAACGGCTACCTGGGCGGCCTGTGGTTCTGGCTCGGCCATCAGGGAAGCGAATACCTCGACCTGGGCCGCTTCTGGCAGCTGCTGCTGGCCGTGGGGCTCATCTTCTGGCTCTTCCTCATGTTCCGGGCGCTGCGCCCGGCCATGAAGGGCGGCGAGCAGGGGGAGCTGCCCACCCTCTTCCTCTACGCGGCCATCGCCATCCCGCTCTTCTATGTTCCAGCCCTGTTCTACGGGCCCCGCACCAACTTCGCCGTCATCGACAACTGGCGCTTCTGGATCATCCACCTCTGGGTGGAAGGCTTCTTCGAGCTCTTCGCCACGGTGCTGGTGGCGGTGATGTTCTACCAGCTGGGCCTCGTCACGGCGAAGTCCGCCACCCGACTGGTGTACCTCGACGCCATCCTCTACCTGGCCGGCGGCATCATGGGCATTGGCCACCACTGGTACTTCACGGGGCAGGGGACCCTGAACATGGGCCTGGCGGCCAGCTTCTCGGCCCTGGAAGTGGTGCCGCTCACGCTGCTGACGCTCGATGCCTGGGACTTCATCCGCCTGCAGGACAAGAACTGTGAGGACTGCGGCAAGCCCCTGGCGGCGCGACAGCGCTGGGCCATCAAGTTCCTCATCGCCGTGGGCGTATGGAACTTCGTGGGTGCGGGCGTCTTCGGCTTCCTCATCAACCTGCCCATCGTGTCCTACTTCGAGATCGGCACCACCCTCACGGCCAACCACGGCCACGCCGCCATGTTCGGCGTCTTCGGGATGCTGGCCCTGGCCGTGCTCGTGTTCTGCCTGCGGGAGCTGAAAGGCGACCGGGCCTGGGAGCGCGTGGAACCGGCGATCCGCTTCGGCTTCTGGGGGCTCAACGTCGGACTGGGCCTGATGCTGCTCCTGGACCTGTTCCCCGGCGGCGTCATCCAGCTCTGGGATGTGCTCTCCCATGGCTACTGGCACGCCCGCCGCCTGGACTACCTCATGGGCGGTGCCTTCCACACGTTGGAATGGATCCGCATCGTGGCCGACACGGTCTTCCTGCTCGCGGGCGCGTTGCCCATCGCCTACGCCACCCTGCGGCTGGTGTTCTCTCCCGAACCGAAAGATGCGGCCTGAACTGGCCGCGGCGAAAGGATCCCCATGCCCATCACGGACCTCCAGGAAGCCCTGCCCATGCCCGAATCGCAGCGGGCCACCCTGCCGCTCATCGACGTGGAGCACGGCGTCAAAGTCGTGCTCGTGGCCCTGCCCGGCGGGGTGAAGATCGCCCCCCACAAGGCCCCCTACGTCGCCACCGCCCAACTTCTGACCGGGCGGATCGAGGTGCTCA
The DNA here is from genome assembly GCF_022808885.1 of Geothrix alkalitolerans. NCBI lineage: Bacteria > Pseudomonadati > Acidobacteriota > Holophagae > Holophagales > Holophagaceae > Geothrix > Geothrix alkalitolerans. The sequence continues at coordinate 192,355 of NZ_JAKZLE010000002.1, forward strand.
AGGGCGATACCTGGATTCCCATGGCCCCTGGCGACCGGGTGGTCTTCGACAAGGACCAGCCCCACGCCCTCACGGGAATCGAGTCCTCCTACGTCCTCGTGACGCACATGCGGGATTGAAGGCCGGTGGCGGATCAGGGATTCGACCGGCCCACGGTCCTCATCGTCGGCGGTGGGTTCGGGGGGCTGCGGGCCGCCCGGGCCCTCGCTGAAGCCCCGGTGCACGTCGTGCTGGTGGACCGCCAGAACCACCACCTGTTCCAGCCCCTCCTCTACCAGGTGGCCTCGGCCACCCTCTCGCCGGCGGACATCGCCGCCCCCATCCGCCACATCCTCCGCGAGCAGGACAACGCCGAGGTGGTGCTCGGGGAGGTCGTTTCCGTGGACCTGTACGCCCGCCGGGTCCTCCTGGCGGACGGGAGGGGCCTGTCCTATGACTTCCTCATCCTCGCGGCGGGGTCCCGCAGCTCGTACTTCGGACGGGATGCCTGGGCGAGCCTGGCCCCTGGTCTCAAGACCCTGGAGGACGCCCTGGAGATCCGCCGGCGCTTCCTGCTCAGCTTCGAGCAGGCGGAGCAGGAGGAGGACCCGGATCTCCGCCGCGAGTGGCTGACCTTCGTCGTCGTCGGGGGCGGCCCCACGGGCGTGGAGCTGGCCGGCACGCTGAAGGAGATGGCCCGGCTGACCCTGCCGCGGGAGTTCCGGCGCATCCGCACGGATCGCGCCCGGGTCATCCTGGTGGAGGCGGGACCGGCCATCCTGGCCAATCTGGGTTCCGGGCTGTCCGAGAAGGCCGTGGAGAGCCTGGAGCGCATCGGCGTGGAGGTGCGCCTGGGCCAGCCCATAACGGGCATCGATGAGCGGGCCGTCCAGCTGGGCGGGGAGCGCATCCCCACGCGGACCGTACTGTGGGCCGCGGGCGTGTCGGCGGTGCCCCTGGGCGCGGGCCTCGGTGTTCCCGTGGATCGTCTCGGGCGGGTGATCGTGGAGCCGGACTTGAGCCTCCCGGGCCATCCCGAGGTCTTCGCGGTGGGCGACCTGGCGGCCTTCACCCACGGCACCGGGGGCCCGCTGCCCGGCGTGGCGCCCGTGGCCATCCAGCAAGGGGAATGGGCCGCAGCCAACCTGCTGGCCACCCTGGCGGGCCAGCCCCGGCGGCCCTTCCGCTACCGGGACAAGGGCAGCATGGCGACCCTGGGCCGCGGCCGCGCCGTCGCCCGTGTGGGCGGCCTGAGCTTCACGGGCTACCCGGCGTGGCTGGCCTGGCTCTTCATCCACCTCATGCTGCTCGTGGATTTCCGCAGCCGCGTGTTCGTCTTCTTCGAGTGGCTTTGGGCCTACCTCACGACCCAGCCCCGGGCCCGGCTCATCGTCGGAAGGAGGGCTTCTACAGCACCGCCCGGATCTCCCCTTCACTGAGGATCCGCGGGCTGTTCTTGGCGGCCTGGAGGATGCGCTCCACCCGGTCGGGGCTGGGGTCGTAGCCGTTGAGCTCCAGCCAGTAGACCACGTTGCTGTGGCCGGCCATGGGGCCGATCTCGATCTCCTGGCGGCGGCCCACCAGGGCGGCAGGGACGCCGGAATAGACCGTGTCCGCCAGCTCCACGTCGCCACGGTGGAGTGCCTTCACGATGGCCGCCGCGTGCACGCCCGTGCCCGTGCGGAAGGCATCGCGGCCCAGCACGGGATAGTTGGCCGGGATCTCCACGTCGCACAGCTCCGCCACGCGCTCCGCCAGGGCTGGCAGGTCCGAGAGGTCCCCCTTGGGGAAGCCCATGAGGTGGAGGTTGATCATGAGCTGGTCCAGGGCCACGTTGCCGCAGCGTTCGCCGATGCCCAGGATCGTGCCGTGCAGGCGGTCCGAACCGGCCTCGAATGCGGCGATGGCGTTGGCGACGCCCAGGCCCCGGTCGTTATGGCCGTGCCAGTCGATGCGCACGGAGCGGTCCTTGACGACTTCGTCCTTGATGAAGCGCACCAGGCGCCGGGCGCCATCGGGCGTGGCATGGCCGCAGGTGTCCGACAGGCAGATGGACTGGGCGCCTTCTTCCAGAGCGGCCCCGTAGATGGCCTTCAGGACGTCCGGCCGAGCCCGGGTGCTGTCCTCCGTCACCATCATCAGGGGCACCTCATGGCGGCGGCAGAAAGCGGCGGCCTTCCGTGCCATGTCCACAAGGAAGGCCAGGTCCCAACCTTCCACGTCCATGCGGATGGGGCTGGAGCCCAGGAAGGCACCGGCCTCCAGCGCGGTGCCGACGCGCTGCTGGATCTCGGCGACCTGGGCCAGGTCCGCTTCCATGGTCCGTACCGCCACCTGCGGGCGGAGGGGAAGGCGGTGGTCGCGGATCTCCACCATGAGGGCCCGCACCGCCGCCAGGGCCTTGGGGCCGGCGCCGGGCATGCCCAGGTCCACCGCGTCCACGCCCAGGCGGGCCAGGCGATGGATGAGGTCGCGCTTGGCGGCGATGTCGGGATCCCGCACCGAGGGGCTCTGGAGCCCGTCGCGCAGGGTCTCGTCCAGCAGGACCGGAACGCGGCCTCCCGCCAGCGGTCCGTTCCAGTCGTTGATCAGCTCGTCGAGGGTCATGGAGGAATCAGCCTACGGTGACTTCGATCCTGCGGTCCAGCAAGGTGGCCAGGAGAGCGGATTTCTCCCGGAAGGCCTCCATCTCGGGATCCGCGTCACCGATGGCGTCCAACCGCACCTTCAGCGACTCGTCGTCGATGACCACGGAAAGATCCCGCACTGCCTGCCGGCGGCGGCGGTCAAGGGCGTCGGCCCCTCGTAGGAGGGCCGCCAGCTTGCGCACGACCTGGCGGCGCCAGGGCGGCAGGGCGCGGAAGGCCTCGTGCTTGGCATGGTGGGGCGGCTTGCCCCGGTGGAAGCGCACCACCTGGGCCATGAGGTCGATCTCTTCGGGCCAGAAGCCGGGAAGGGTGGCGTTCCGCACCAGGTATTCGCCGTGCTTGTGGTGGTTCTTCTCGGAGAGGGAGAAGCCGATGTCGTGGAGGCGCGCCGCGAAGGCGAGCCACTGGCGTTCGGTGTCGCCCAGCTCGAATTGCGGTTGGAGTGCCAGGAAGAGCTGGTCCGCCAGCCGGGCCACCTGGCGGCTGTGGCCGGGATCGGGGTCCAGCCGCGCCGCCAGCTGTTCGATGGAAGCCCGGCGGCGGTCCGACAGGGGAGGGATGGCCGCGCCGCCATGCTGGAGGGCCTCCCAGATCATGCCCTCCCGCAGGCCCACCGCGAGGTGGCGCAGGGGCGGCGTGCCCAGCCACTCCATCAGGGACAGGGCCCAGATGGCGCCCACGTGCAGCACCTCGGCCCGCTTGGGATCCACGCCCAGGCGGTCGATGCGCTGCTGCGCGTCCGCCCGCCAGAGCTTCAGGGCGTAGGCGCGGAGCTGCTCCGCCGTGAAGCCCAGGCCGTCGTCCGAGCCCCGGGCGAGGTCCTCCAGCGTGCCGGAGGTGCCGAGAAGGAGCGTGGGCTCGGGCAGCTCGGTGGGCAGGTCCTTGCGGGCCTTCTTCAGGATGCGGCGGATCATCTTCCGGAGCTGCTTGAGGTCGTGGGCGGACGGAGGGTCCGAGGTCCGGGCGGCATCCGCCAGCCGCTGGAGGCCCCAGGGCAGGGAGATGCTGGCCGCCACGCGCCCCGCCTGCACCCAGGTCAGCTCCGTGCTGCCTCCGCCGATGTCCACCAGGGCCACGGGCTCCAGGGGGAAGGGGATGGCATGGGAGACCGCCTGGTGGATGAGCCGGGCCTCCTCCTCGCCGGAGATCACCTGGATGGAGATGCCCAGCTTCTCCGCCTCCATGAGGAAGGCCTGGGCGTTCTTCGCGTCCCGCAGGGCCGCCGTGCCGCAAGCCATGACGGTCTCGCACTCGAAGCCGCGGATGATTCTTGCCATCTGGGCCAGGGCGTCGAGGCCCGCCTGGAAGGCCTCGGCCCCGATCTCGCCGGAGGTCGCTTCGCCCCGGGCCAGCCGCACCATGGCCTTCTCCCGGGCCAGGATCTGCTGCCCGCCCATGGGGTCCGCCTCCACCACCACCAGATGGATGGAGTTCGACCCAACGTCCACGGCCGCGATCCGCATGGAACGATTGTGGTCTGTGCCGCCATCACGACCAAAAGATTCTTGGGGATGGGACGCATCTCCAGTTTGATTGCGGCCTGCACCGCCGTGATCTAATGAAGATCCATTCATCCCCAAATCAGGAGCCTCAAATGTTCCACCGTTGGTACCTCGGATTGACCCTAGGGGCGGCTCTGGTCGCAGGTCAGCCTGTCCCGGCCAGGACGCAGGCCTGGGTGCTGGCTCTCGACGAGCGTGGGGGCGTGGTGGCCGATCTCAAGGCCGAGGATTTCAAGGTGCGGGTGGATGGCAAGGCCAGGCCCATCGTTCAGCTGAAAACACCGGCCCAGACAGCGGAGGCTCCCCAGTCCTGGATCCTCGTGTTCGAGCCCATCCGGGATACGGGGCACCGGACCACGGCCTTCCTGGCTGCGGCGGATTTCCTGACGAAGGTCCCGCTCGGTGACCGCGTCCTGATCGTAGCCCGGGGCAAGGACTCGCTGGAATCCCTCATGCCGGGCTTCTCGGTCAACCGGGCCAGCTGGGCCGAGGCGATGGCCAAGGTTCCGGACCTCCTGCCTGAAAGTCTGATCGGTACCCCGAAGGAAACCCTCCAGGGGGCGGGGTTCAAGACGGACTTCGCGGACGTGTCGGATGGTGATGCCGGCCAGGATACCCTGAACGCGGTGCTGGCCCGGTTCCGGGGCGGAGCGCCGGGATGGGCCCGCGGAACGACGGACCAGCGTGGGGTCAACGTCCTCGATCGGCTCAACCTCAACAACCCGTCCTTCGTGACCGGCATGCTGGCGACCATCGGCAGGGAATCCAAGGCCCTCGAGTCGATCCTCGACCTTGTGGCGGCGGTGCCGGGCCAAAAGCATCTGGTCGTATTCTCGCGCTGCGAGATGGATGACATGACCCACCCCATGGTGAAGCGGGCCATGACCCAGTCCTTCCGACGCGAGCGGGGAGACGCAGGCGGACCCGCGGAATCCGCGACCCTCGCCACGAGGGACATGACCCTCCTGCAGGCGTCGCTGAAGGCCAAGGCAGCGGCCACTGGGGTGACGGTCTATTCCGTCGCGGGCGCGGGCCAGAATGTCATGGGGCACGTGGGGTCCGTCGCACCAGCCACGGGGGGCTATGCCTTCCCCCTGGGCAATGGGGTGGAAGCCCGCTTCGGGCAGGGCATTCAGATGTTCGGAACCAGATACCTGCTGCAGTGGAATGAGGACTCGGTTCCGGGGAAGGCATTGCCCCTCGACATCGAAACCACCCGGAAGGGCGTGAAGCTCCTGGTGCCGACTCTCCGGTAGAACCTCCCCAAAATAGTACGAATCGATTCGTTGACATCTTACGAATCGATTCGTATGTTGTCTCCAGATCTCCTGGAGGCCCCATGTCCACCACGCCCATCCGCCCTTCCGATGGCGAGCTCGCCATCCTCAGGGTCCTGTGGTCGCGGGGAACCTCGACGGTTCGGGACGTGCACACCGAGCTCTCGAAGGACCGGGACATGGGCTACACCACCGTGCTGAAGCTCATGCAGATCATGGTGGAGAAGGGCCTGGTGGCCCGGGACGAACGCGCGCGTTCCCACACCTACCAGGCCCTCCAGGGGGAAGCTGAAACCCAGCGCTGCTTGTTGAAGGAGCTTCTGCAGAAGGCCTTCGCGGGCAGCCGCCGGGAACTCGTCCTCCAGGCCCTCGAAGCCGAGCCCGCCTCGGCCGAGGAGCTGGAGGACATCCGCAAGCTGTTGAATGACGCCAAAGGGAGGGTCCGATGATCGACCTATCCTCCTTCCCTTGGCTACAGGCCGTGGGCTGGGCCTTGCTCCACAGCCTATGGCACGGCGCGCTGCTGGCCCTGCTGGCGGCGGTGGCGCTCCGGCTGGCGCGGCGCCGTTCCGCTGAACTCCGGTACGCCATCGCGTTCGTCACCCTCGGCCTGCTGGTCCTCGCCTTCGCGGGAACCCTGGTGTGGATCTCGGCCGGTGGCGACCCTCTGTCCACCGCCGATCCTGTCTTGATCGCCCCCATGGGCGAGGGAGGCGGCCTCGGAGGATGGATGGCCCGGCTGCATGCCACGCTCGCTCCCTGGATTCCCTGGCTGTTCCTGGCATGGGTCCTGGGATTCAGCCTCCGGCTCGTGCGGATGGGGCATGCCATGGCTTGGCTCTACGGGCCCTGCCTTAGCAGCCTCCAGCCGCCGCCCGCCGGATGGCCGAGGCGATTCGAGGCTCTGAGGGTCAGCGCGCGCGTGCGGGTCCCAGTCCGCCTCGGGTTGTCCGACCGGGTGGATTCGCTCGTGGTGCTGGGCTGGCTGAAACCCGTGGTGCTGGTCCCCGCCGCGGCCTTCCTGTCCCTCCCTCCAGAGGCGCTGGATGCCTTGCTGGCCCACGAACTGGCCCACGTCCGCCGCGGGGACTTTCTCGCGAACCTGGCCCAGACCCTCGCGGAGGCTGTGCTGTTCTACCACCCCGCCGTCTGGTGGCTCTCCCGGCGCATCCGCCAGGAGCGCGAGCACTGTTGCGATGATGCGGCCGTGCGCGCCTGCGGCGATCCGATCCTCTACGCCTCCGCCCTCGTCGGGCTGGAGGAACTCCGATCCCGATCGAACCTGATTCCCGATCTGGCCCCCGCGGCCAGTGGAGGTCATCTCATGCTCCGAATCCAGCGTCTGCTGCGCCCCCATCCCACCCACCCCGCGGCCTCACCCATGGCCGCGCTCATCCCCGCCCTCCTGCTGGCGGCGGTCCTCGGCCTCACCACGCTGTCCGCCACCAACGCCCCGAAGTCCGCACTCGCGGCCTCGGATCCCGTGGAGATGGACTGGAAGAGGATCAAGGTCAAGCATCAGCCCGATGCGCCTGCCTATCCGCCCGAAGCCAAGGCCCAGCGCATTCAGGGCACCGTCGTGGTGGTCGTTACCATCGATGCCCAGGGCAAGGTGCAGGGCGCCAAAGCCATCTCGGGGCCGCCCGAGCTGCATGCCTGCGCCGTGGGCTATGCCAGGACCTGGGAATTCGAACCCGCCAGGGTGAAGGGCAGGCCCGTCGCTGCCCGCTTCAAGCTCACCATGCCATTCCGTCTGAGGTGAGGTTTTTCGCCAGGACGCAAAGGGGGCCATCCGGCCCCTTTTGCATCGGGATAAAGGCATGGCGGAGCTTGACCTCTGGTAACCGTTGCATGAAGTTCAAGCCCCCGGCCATGCTCGATCCCACATTCCGAGGTGATCAAATGGCTTTGACGGTGGATGGCATCTTTACGCTCATGCCTGAACTCTTCCTGCCTGAGAAGGCACAGGGACTCACAGTCTCCGTCTACTACCAGGTGACGGGCGAGGGCGGTGGCGACTACACCTGCCGCATCGACAACGGTGTGTTCTCCCTGGCCCGCGAGGCGAAGCCGGATGCCACCTCCGTGGTGGTGATCGGCGCCGAGGACTGGATCGCGCTGAACGAAGGCAAGCTCGATCCCATGCAAGCCTTCATGACCGGCAAGCTCAAGGGTACCGGCGACCTGGGCCTGCTCCAGAAATTCCCGAAGTTCTTCAAGAAGCCCCAGAAGGAGAGCGGTCCGGTGAAGCCCCTGAAGGACCTGGTGCCCGCGCGGCTCGCGCTGGCCGGGGCCGGGATGAAGGTGACCGTGGGCGGCGACACCTGGGGTGATGGCGCCGAAGTGGCCGGCGACGACGCGGCCGTGCGCGCCCTGGTCTGCGGCATCTCGGACCCCGGGCCGGCCCTGCTGGGCGGCCAGCTCCGGTTCTCCGGTGACATGGCCATCCTTCGCAAGGCCTGGAAGGCCTGGTCGCAGGAGCCGGAGATCACCTTCCCGGACACGCCCGGCGGCAAGGCCCTGGCCACGCTCCGCAAGCGCTACAAGGGCGGCGCCACCGGCACCATGGAAGTGAAGGTGGACGGCGTGCCCTACCGCCTGGACTTCAGCCCGGAAGGGCTCTCCGTGCGGCCGGGAGAGGTGGAGGGCGGCGCGGCCCTGGGCATCTCCGACGCGGACTTCGCGGCCCTCAACGTCGGCAAGCTGAACCTGGTGGCGGCCCTTCTGGGCGGCGCCATCACGGTGAAGGGGGACGTGAGCCAGGTGGCGTCCTACACGGCCCACTTCGAGGCGGCCGTGAACCCGGCGGAGGCGCTCCTGGAATCCATGCCTGAGCGTTTCAACGCCGAAAAAGCCGGAGATCTTGAAGCGGCCGTGGGTTATCAGATTGATGACCTGGGCTACACGCTTTTCATCCGGAATGGGGCCTGCATGGTGTTCCCCCGGCTGATGAAACCCTGTGATACGCTCCTGAAAGCCAAGGCCGACGACTTCATTGCCATGAGCACCGGAACGCTGAACGCCCAGGAGGCTTTCATGACCGGCAAGATCCAGATCGAGGGTGACCCTCTGCTCATGCAGAAGGTCGCGAAGAGCTTCAAGCGCCCTGAAGCTTGAGCCTTCCATGACTCCCGCCGCCCCTTCCCGCAAGAAGTCCCCGGCCCCCAGGCCCGGGAAGGCGGCTGCGGCGACCATCCGCGTGGCCAAGTGCATTGTGCCTTTGCCCGCTCCCAAGCCCAGCGTGAAGGGCGTGATCGACCGTGAGGAGGATCTGGCGCCGGGGCTGCCCTGCGAGGGGCGCTGCGGGCATTGCCATCACCATCCCTGCCGCCTGCACGGAGCGGTGTGAGGGCCTGTCGCTTTCAGGCTCCTTCCCACAGGGTTCGCAGCCGCTGGTAGCCGGCGCGGCTGATGGGGAGGGTGGTGCCGTCGCGGAGGATGGCGTCCCGGTGCTCCTTGCTGTCCTGCTCGATCCGCACGAGGCGGTCGAGGTTCAGGATGTAGCTGCGGTGGATGCGGATGAAGCGATTCGGATCGAGCTGGGATTCGAGGCTGGCCAGGGTCTGCTGCTTGAGCAGGCTCCGGCCCTCGGTGCGGAGGAGCACGTAGTCGTCCTGGGCCTGGATCCAGTCCAGGCGGTCCAGGTGGACCACCGTCACCTTCGGGCCGTCCTTCACCACGATGCGCTCCAGGGGCCTTCCCTGGCGCGCCGCCGAGGCGAGATCCGTCGCGGACGGGGCCGGAGCCGCAGGCTGGGTCGCCTGCAGAACCCGGGCTTTGGCCAGGGCCGCGTCGAAGCGCTCCTTTGAGAAGGGCTTCAGCAGGTAGTCCACCGCATGGGATTCGAAGGCGCGCATGGCGTGCTGATCGTAGGCGGTGACGAAGACCACGGCGGGGCGCTTCCCTTCCGCCTCCAGGAGTTCCAGCACCTCGAAGCCGTCCAGCTTGGGCATCTGGATGTCCAGGAAGACGAGGTCCGGGTGGTGCTCGGCGGCGGCCTTCAGGGCCTCGAAGCCGTTGGCGCATTCACCCACCACCTCCACATCGGGGTGGGCGGCCAGGTGCTCGCGCACGACGGAACGCGCGAGATCCTCGTCGTCGATGATCAGGGCTTTCATGGCTCCATCTCCAAAGGGAAGACCAGCGTGACGCGGTGGAGGCCGTCCTGGGCCGTGGCTTCGAAACGGGCCCGGTTCCCGAAGCGGCCCAGCAGGCGTTGGCGGACCTGGCGCAGCCCGAGCCCCAGACCCTGGGGGACCGGAGCGTCGGCATCCAGCGGGTTATCCACCTTCAGCAGGACGTGTCCTTCCACCACCTCCGCAGCCACGGCCAGGGTGCCGCCCTCCGGCAGGGCCGCGATGCCGTGCTTGATGGCGTTCTCCACCAGCGGCTGCAGCAGCAGGGTGGGCAGGAGGGCCGGTTCCGCGGCGGGATCGATGCGCCAGTCGAGCTTCAGGCGGTTGCCGAAACGGATCTGCTCAATGGCCAGGTAGGCCCGCGCCAACTCGAGCTCCTCCCGCAGGACGACCTGGCGGCGCTCGCCCAGGCCCAGGCTGCGGCGGAGGAAATCCGAAAGCAGCACGCACATCTCCCGCGCCCGGGCGGGATCCACGGCGGTCAACGCCGACAGTGAATTCAGGCTGTTGAACAGGAAGTGGGGATTGAGCTGGGCCCGCAAGGCCTTCAGCTCCGACTCCTGGGCCAGGATCTGGAGCTCGGCACCCTTCCGTTCAGCTTCCAGGGCGCGCTCCTGGGCCAGCATGAGGTAGCTGAGGGCCACGGAGGCCAGGTAGAGCAGGATGCCCACGCCCGTGAGCACAGGCAGGGCGATGTCCACGTGGCGGGGCAGGGCGCCAAGGCCGGGGATCCAGGCCAGGATCCGGGCCAGCAGCCAGGCCAGCCCCGCCCAGATGCTGCCCATGAGCACGGCTGCCAGGCCCCAGGCTGCTCCGTGGGAGCCCAGCGTCTCCACCCGCTGGCCGAGCGGGAGCGCCCGGCAGAGAAACCAGGCGGACAGGAAGAGGAAGGCCGCGATCAGACAGAGGGGCAGGGCCAGGGCGGCGCCTTCCGCCCAGCTCCAGTTCTGGGTGCGGGCGATCCCCATCAGCAGCAGGGCGATGGGGGCCCACCCCAGGAGGTAGGCCCCCAGACGCGCCCGGTTGGCCAGGAGGGGATGCATCAGCTCTTGACCTCGGTGCCGCCGAAGAGAATCAACCCCGTGATCACCAGCCGGGGGCGGCCTTCCACGGGGGCGGGCCCGTGATGAGTGCCGTCGTTGAGGGCGCCGGCGATGGCTGTGGCGCGATGGACCACCTCCCAGCCGTCCGGCACACGGATCTCCCCCCCGCCGAAGAGCACGAAGACGTCGATGCGGGCCTGGCCGTTCTCGATGGCAGCCTGGCGGAGATCCACCTCATAGCCACCGAAGATGGCTGTCAGCTCGCCACCCTTGAAGGCCTGGGTGACCACGCGCCGCTTGAAGCCGCCGAAGATGGCCGTGCCCTGGAGGAAGTCGTCGGAGCGGGCCAGCTCGGGTGGGATGCCCCGGCTCTGCTTGAGGGCCTTGGTGACGATGAGGATGCCGAGGGCCACCACCAGCATGGGGCCAAGCGCATCCGCCAAGTGGCCGTGGCCGAAGGTGAAGAGCAGCAGGAAGGCACCGCCCAGGACGAGGAACCATCCACCCGTGCTGCTGCCCTGCCGGTCCTGGCGGATCTTGGCGATGCCCATGGCCACCAGCACCAGCGGCCACAGCTTGAAGAGCGTGTGGGCCTGGATCAGGCCCAGGTTGTCCAGGGTGAGGACGAGGCCCGCCACGATGATGGCGACGCCCAGCACCAGCTTGGGGCTGAACGGACTCGGAGTCCGGGTGTCGTCGGCGGCGTTCATGGGTTCACCTGCGTGGATCCGGAATCAGGATCACAGGAATCAGGCTCGGATGGCGATGGCCGACGGCGCCTGCTGCGGGGCGGCGGGCTCCACTGGGGAAACAGGGCGCGGAGCGTGACGATGAGGCCGCCCCACACCAGGAAAACCGGCCACCAGCGATCCAGGAGCCCCCAGGGGCCGAACTGTGAGATAAAGCCCGCGACGGCGAAGCCCAGCCAGATGTGGCCGCGGAGGCTGAGGGGGCCGTCCTGGACCAGACGGGCGAGGCCCACGGCGGCCACCGCCAGCGGCCACCAGGCCAGCAGGTGCCAGGCGTCGTACCAATGGAGACTGTCCACCAGGAGAATCAGGCCGGCCACGATGACCACCAGACCGAGGACCAACTTGACGGAAAAGACGGGGGGGCGTTCCTGGACGTTCATGGGTGGCGCTCCTTTCGGCCAGAACCCGCGGAGAAGCTGAAGGCGACCGTGGGCAGCCACAGGGCCAGCCACCACCAGGGGCTGTCGATGAACCATCCCAGCTGGATCATGGGGCGCCTCCTTCCGCATGACCAAGCTACGGGCGTCTTGACAGGAAACGGGGCCGGGATCGGCGAACGGCGGGTGGAGATCGGCGAGTGGTCAAGCCCAGGTGATCGTCCCGCCCCGGCTGCGCTCCCGCCATGCATGGTCGAGGGCCGGACAGAGGTCAGGCGGGCACTCGAAGCGGATGATGGCTGCGTCTCCCTCGAAGGTCTGCCCGGTCACGGCAGCGGCGGGAAAGCCTCCCAGCAAGGCGAACGGCAGATGGGCCTGAGCCGCGGGGACAAGGATCTCCCCTTCGCGGAGGATCCGGACCTCCTCCCAGAGGCCCTGGGCTGCGGCTTCGGCCAGGGCGCCCTGGACACCCTCCGTATAGGCCCTCACCAGACCGCCAGTGCCGAGCTTGGTTCCCCCGTACCATCGGATGCAGACCGCGATGAGGTCGGTGGCCTCGGCGCCCTCCAGCACCACCAGCATGGGTTTCCCGGCCGTGCCGGAGGGCTCGCCGTCATCATCGGCGCCGAAAGCCGCGACCGGGACGCCTTCCCGCCAGGCGCTGCAGTGGTGCGTGGCGTCGAAGTCCCGCTTGCGAAGCGAGGCCAGCACGATGGCCCGGTCTTCAGCATCCAATGCGGGGTGCAGCTCGGTGAGGAAGACCGAAGCCTTCTCCCTGAAGCGGTGGGTGGCGACCCCGGTCAGACGACGCATGGATCCAGCATGCGGGTGGCTGTGACGTGAATCAACACAGGCGGATCAATTGCGACCATTCAGTCGTTTTTTACTTATAGTTGGGGTGGATCTTTTCGAGGAGACGGCATGACCACCGTCACGCGGCCCTTCACGCCCACGGTCCTGCAGCGCAGAACCCCTGTGCCCTCGGATCTGGACATTGCCCAGGCCGCGACTCTCAAGCCCATCAGCCAGGTGGCCGCGGAGCTGGGCCTAGAGGCAGACGAGCTGGAGCTCTACGGCCCCACCAAGGCCAAGGTGCGGCTGGAGGTGCTGGACCGTCTGCAGGGCCGTCCGGACGGCAAGTACATCGACGTCACCGCCATCACCCCGACCCCGTTGGGGGAAGGCAAGACCACGGTCACGGTGGGACTCAGCCAGGCCCTGGGGGCGCTCTTGGGCCAGCGCGTGGTGACCTGCATCCGCCAGCCCAGCCAGGGTCCCACCTTCGGCATCAAGGGCGGAGCCGCCGGTGGCGGCTACAGCCAGGTGATTCCCATGGAGGACTTCAACCTCCATCTCACCGGCGACATCCACGCCATCACCGCTGCCCACAACCTGTGCGCCGCGGCCATCGACGCCCGCATCCTGCATGAGAGCAGCGCTTCGGACGAGCAGCTGTTCGAGCGGATTTTCCCGAAAGGGAAATCCGGAAGAAAGTTCCCGCGGTCGCTCCAGTTGCGGTGCGCGAGGCTGGGCATCACCAAAGGAAATCCCGACGATTTCACGCCAGAGGAGCGCCGCCGCATCTGCCGGCTGGATCTGGATCCCGCCGCCATCACCTGGCGCCGCATCCTGGACACCAGCGACCGGTTCCTGCGGGGCGTCACCGTGGGGCGGGGCGAGGAGGAGCAGGGCTTCGCCCGCGAGACGGGCTTCGACATCTCCGTGGCCAGCGAGATCATGGCCGTCCTGGCCCTCACCACGGGCCTCCAGGACATGCGGCGCAGGCTGGGAAGCATGGTGGTGGGCCTTGATCGCCAGGGGCGCGCGGTGACCGCCGAGGATCTGGGCGTGGCCGGCGCCATGACCGTGCTCATGAAGGATGCGCTGAAGCCGAACCTCATGCAGACGCTGGAGGGCACGCCCGTGTTCGTGCACGCGGGCCCCTTCGCCAACATCGCCCACGGCAACAGCTCCATCCTTGCCGACCAGATCGCCCTCAAGCTGGCGGACTACGTGGTCACCGAGTCGGGTTTCGGCGCCGACATGGGCATGGAGAAATTCTTCGACATCAAGTGCCGGGTCTCGGGTCTGAAGCCGGATGCCGTGGTGCTGGTGGCCACCGTGCGCGCCCTGAAGATGCATGGCGGCGGACCCAAGGTGGTGGCGGGGAAACCGCTGGATCCGGTCTACGTGGATGAGAATCTCGATCTGCTCCGCCAGGGCCTGCCGAACCTGCTGCACCACATCCGCATCGCCCGGAAGTTCGGTGTGCCGGTGGTGGTGGCGGTGAACAGTTTCGCCACGGACAGCCCCGCGGAGCTGGACCTGGTGCGCCGGGCCTCGCTGGAGAGCGGCGCGGAAGACGCAGTGGTCTGCCGGAACTGGGCCCTCGGCGGGGAAGGGGCTCTGGATCTGGGGCGGGCGGTCATGCGCGTCTGCGAGCGGCCCTCGGAGTTCCGTTTCCTCTACGGCGTGGACGAGCCCATCAAGCAGAAGATCGAAACCATCGCCACGGAGATCTACGGCGCCGACGGCGTGGACTATGCGTCGGAGGCTGAGGCGAAGATCGAGGCCTACACGCGGCTCGGCTACGACCGCCTGCCCATCTGCATGGCCAAGACGCACCTGAGCCTGAGCCACGACCCGGCCTTGAAGGGGGTCCCCACGGGCTTCCGCATCCCGGTGAGGGATGTCCGCCTCAGCGCCGGGGCCGGGTTCCTGTATCCGTTGCTGGGCAAGATGGCCACCATGCCAGGCCTCCCCACGAGGCCCGGCTTCTACGATGTGGACATCGATCCGGAGACAGGCCGCGTGGTGGGGCTGTTCTGACCCTGCGTGACCGCGAACAGAAACGGCCGCTGGTCGCCTGAATCCTTCCTCCGGTACTGCCTTCGGGCCACCTGATGGCCGGGTCGGCAACGGAAGGCGGGGATAGCCTGTCGTGGCCTCAAATATATATTAATAGGCTTAATAACAACACTTAAGCAGAGATTGGTCCCGGGCTGCCGGCCCCGATTGACCCATTCTTTTTTAATCAGGGGTGTTATCGCGGCCTTCCCCAGGGTCGAAAAGAGGGTTGACCACCTGCGAGGAGTGCCCGATGGGCCGCCTTGGAACCTTCCGATCGACCTGCCGCCTGGGGCTCCTCCTGGTCCTGGCCGGTGGCTCGGAAGCCGTGGTCATGGCCCAGAGCACGAGCAGCGCCACCTGCACCGTCCGGATCCGCCCCCGTGAAGCGGCGGATTATGACCTTTCGACGGAAGTGACCATCCAGGGTGCGGTCGAAGGCTGGGAGGGCCGGTCGATCCGGATCCGGATGGCGGCTGGAGTCCTGCGGGTGGACACCGGTGCGTGGAACACCTCAGGGCTATTCCAAGCGGGAACCCCTCTCGAGATCCTCGCGTCCAGGAGTGTGGTCGACGGCCGGCAGCGGTTCCTCGCCCGTGAGATTCGTCATGCGGGGGGCGTCCTGATGATCCGGGACGCCTTCGGGGCGCCCATCCAGGCCGGATCGCTCTAGATCAGTTGTAGGCTACGGTCACGCTGAAGGTTCCGGCGTAGTCGCCGTCGGGCTGATTGGCGGGAACGTTCAGCGTGCCGCCCACGCTCAGTGTCTGCCGCCCGGCGAGGTCCAGGCGGCCCGTCGGTCCCGGAGAACTCGTGAAGGCCGTCACCGTGAGGGTCCCATCCGGAGAGCTGAGGACGACGCTGCCCGGAAGGGTGATGGCGTAGGTGGCGTTGGCGGCACCGGTCACGGAGAAGGTGGCGGGTCCGACCGGCAGCTGCGACCCCAGGCCCACGCCGCCCGTCGTGCTGAGCGTGCCGGCGGGACTGAGCACCACCGTTCCTGGGGCCGGGCTGGTGAAGACCGCCCCGAACCGCAGCCCTGTGAGCTCCGTGAGGCTGATGACCGGCGCGACCTGGATCTGCACCGAGAAGGCCATGGAAGTGATGGCTCCCTTGAAGGGGTCCATCACATTCAGGGTGTAGCTGCCGGTGTACGTTCCCGCCGGCGTGGTGGCGCTCGAACCGACTGAGACCGTGGCGCCCAGGTAGTAGTAGCCGGTGGTGCCCGTGGAAGGGAAGGTGCCGCTGGTGGCGGGTTGGCAATCCACGGCCGTGACGACCACTGTCGCGCCGCCTGGTCCCACGAGGGGGAAGGGAACGGGGCTGCCCGCCGAGGCGAACCAGCTGTCGCCCACCTTGCCGGACAAGGTGAAGCTGCCCAGGCTGACGCCAGCGGAGGACCCCAGGGCGGCGCCGCCCGAGGCGCTCCGGGCTCCGGATGGCGAGGCGAGCACCACCGTCCCCCCGAAAACGCTGGGGATGACATCGCCCAGCGAGATGTCCGAGTACTTGTTGATGACCGGCACCCAGGCCTGGCTGTGGGCGGGGAGTGCCGCGAGTGCCAGGGCCGCCAGGAAGAACCGTCGGGAGAGCGCTGAGAGGGCGGAGAAGCTCATGGTTGATCTTCTTTCCGGCCGTCCTGCCCCGGAAGGGGCGTGTTGGAGCGGTCTGGGGTGAACAGGAGATCGAGGCCATCCACGACCGTGCCCTCGGAGGTCACGATCACGGGGATGGGCGGCAGTTTCGAGAGCCCGAGTCGCTGGATCTCGGCGTCAGGCGCCCGGAGCTGGTAGGTGCCGGGCGGAAGATCGGACAGGGTGTAGAAACCGTCGAAGGCTGTCCGGGTGGTCTTGATGGGTTTGCCCTGGTTGTCGGCGAGCTCCAGGAGCAGGCCGGGAAGCTCCCCGGAGGCGCCATCACGCTTCAGGTAGGCCGTTCCCGTGATCTCGCCGAACAGCACCACGGGAACTTCGAGCTGTGCCACGTGACCCTGGCGCGGGGTGACGCGAAGGCCCGGGCCCTGGGGCCGCATGAACGGGTCCTCGAGGGTGGTGGAGTTGGCGGACAGGTTGGCGTCGAGATCGCCGGAGAGATTGGTGAGGAAGGCCACGCCCTTCGCATCCGTGGTGCCTGGCTGCGAGGCGCCGTTGGCCAGGAAGCCGACGCCCTGGAGGGGCTTCTCGTCGCCATCCATCACGCCGTTCCCGTTGGCATCCAGGAAGGCGCGGGCGGAGACAGCGCCATGCCCGGCGATGCTCTGCGCCTGCGTATGGATCCGGCCGTTCCGGGGCTCCCTGGCCAGGCCCACGCGGAAGGTGAGGTCCAGGGACAGGCGGCTGCGGGTGGAGTAGCCCAATTCCACGCTGAGGGCATAGGCGCCCTGGGTCTTGTAGGCCCCAAGCTGCACCAGGGTGTCGTGGGAGGCCACCGAGTGCGTGAGCCCGGCCCGGAGGTTGAAGGGGATGAAGACGGGCGTTTCCAGGAAGGTGGACAGGGCGTTCAGGCGCCGGGCGCCGCCGCTCAATTGATAGTTCGCCTGCGCCCGCAGCGAGAAGGTCCGGAAGAACTTACTGGCGAGAAAGTCTCCGATGGTGATGGCGGGGAAGGGCATTGCTGTGTCCAGGCCCCGGGTGAGGGAGATCTCGTTGGAGAGGAAGTACCCCTGGAAGGAGGTGGAGACACGGTTGTAGAGGCGATCGATGCTGCCGCCCGCCACGAGCCGGTCCCGGGAGGCACCGAGGTCCAGCGTGACGAGGCTGCGCTCCAGGCTGGGCAGCAGGGAGGATGTCTCCAGGCCGCTGCGGCTCCGGATCGGTCCGTAGATGGGCCGGAACACTTCGCTGGAGAATCCATCCTGGAGCTCCGCATGCTTGACCGTGAGGCTGGTGGAGCCCAGGCGGCTTCGGAGGCCCAGCTGGGCGACGCTGCCTCCAAGCTGGTCGCTGACGGCGCTGAAGGTCGCTGAAAGCGGCTTCCAGAATCCCGATAGATCGATCCCACGGTAGGCGTGATGGCGCCCGTCCAGGTCCAGGCTGGACAGGGAGAACCCGGCCGTGAACTGCCGGGAGATCCCGTAGCGTCCTTCGACCTGGCCCCGCTTTCCAGCCTGGCGGGGATCCACGCCCACCAGCCGGTACTGGAACTCGCCTACCGGGGTCTGGTTCTCGCTCACATCGAAGCGCACCACCTCTTCGCGGCGCTGGCCCTGGGGGCCATAGAACACCAGGCGGAAATCGTTCCAACCGAAGTAGAGCGGCACGTTCAGGAATTCATAGCGGCCATCAGGGCGGGAGGCCTGGAAGCCCAGGAGCGCCTGGTTTCGGTAGAGCTCCACCTGCCAGCCTGGCGACAGGTTCCCCTGGAAGGAATGGCGGTCGAAGGCGTTCTCCCGCTGGAGCGGGTAATTGGTGAGCAGGGCTCCCGTGCCGGCCATGGGCAGGGTGAGCAGGTTCAGGCCCGGATCGAGCACCTCCCCGAAGGCGAACTCCGTCGCCCTGAGCGGGCCGAGCAGGCCCGCATGGGGATCGCGGCGGCCCATGGCCATCCGGAACTCCGAGAGGCCGTTCTCGGTATCGAGAATCGCGTAGAGGTTCGAAGACAGCCCGAGGAAGTCCCCCGCGGCGAACGTGGTGCTCTGGGCCCGGACGTGGCGATCCGCGTCGGGCGATGTCTGGACGGTCAGGCGCAGGGTCTCGTCCACCATGGGCACTTCGAGGATGCGATAGGGATCTGGTGCTCGCGGGAAGACCTTCGGGCCTTCCGAGGGACGGAGCCGGCCGACCATGCGCTCCCGCTTCCAGCGCTCCTGAATGGGGAGTGGCTCCCTTGGCGACACGGTGATGGACGAGCTGCGGAGGACAACCTGGAAATCCAGGGGCAGCCAGGTGGCGAGGAGGCGCGTGTCCAGGTAAATGTCATCGGAGTGGAGTTCCATCAAGGACCGGTCGAGCGGAAGGACGCGGCCCGCCACCATCACCGTTCCTGCCGCGACGTCGAGATTGAAGCGGCGCTTCTCGTCGATGAAGAAGCCCGTGGCCCGTCCGCGGTTGGGGTCGACCTCGATGGCCAGGTCCAGCAGGCGGCACAGCTCCCCCAGAGGCACCAGCACGCCGTCCTTCACGGGGAATCCCGGGAAGGTGCTGCTGACCGTCGCCTGGTCGAGGCGCAGGGCGAAAAGGAAGACCTCCTCCTCGGAGCGGTTCACAAGCATCCCTGGCAGGGCGGTGGCCTCTGCGGGAGCCAAGCCTCCGGCATGCAGCATCGCCGCCACCCCCACGAGGGCCGGGCCCAGGAGGGCCTTGCGGACGGCGAAGCGGCCCATTCAGGGAGTCGTCATGACGGTTTCCGCGAACAGACGGCCGCCATCCAGAATGGGCTGGGAGTAGGTGATGCGGATCCGGCTGCCGGGGGGGATGGACCGGCCGCGGATGGGCAGGGCCACGGTCCGGCCGGAATTCGGGGTGTAGACGGCCAGGCCCGAGGCCTCTGCCAGGACTTCCGGGGCTCCGGTGGCCGGGAGAAGCGTGGCCTTGAGGTCGCCGTAGACCGACTGGTTGCCGTCGCGATTCAAGCGGAAGCGCAACACGCCGCTCTTGGGGTCAAAAGTGGGCGCGGTGATGGAGACGCTGGCGGATGTCTTGCCATGCCGCACGATGAGGGGGATCGCGATTCCATAGACGGGCGTGAGCTTGATGGCGATTCCTTTGGGCACCTCCGCCGCGGCCTGGGGCGCGGGCGCTTCTGGAGGCACCGCGCGGAAGGTCATGTGCAGGCGGTATTCTCCCTCGGGCAGCTGGGCCGGCTTGCGCACCTGGATCCGCACGGTCTGGGATTCCCGGGGATCCAGCGTCACCTGCCGGGGGGAGAAGCGGAACAGCGACCGGAGGTTCTCGGTGCCCGGGTCGAACGGCAGCTCCTTGATGCCGCCCGTCTCGTCCATCTCCATGCGCACCAGGGAGATCCGGAAGGTGGCTCGGGTCTGCCCGATGTTCGAGAGGTTCAGCTCGGCGCTCCGCTTGCGCTCCTCGAACACCACCCGGGTCGGGGCCACCAGGAGGTCGCCGATGCCTCCTTCGGCGGGAGGCGGCGGCGCCTGGGCCGAAAGGCCGAGCGAGAGCAGGCCGAGGAGGAGGCCGGAGATGGCCCGGGAACAGAGACGAAGCATGGGACCTCGAGTACGGAGAAAACCCAGGGCGCGGGTACGCCCTGGGTGGACCAGCGGATCAGCGGGCCTCAGTTATAGGCGACCGTGACATTGAAGGTGCCGGCGTAGTCGCCATCGGTCTGGTTGGCGCCCAGGGTCAGAGTGCCGCCCACCGCGAAGGTCTGCGAGGCATTCGCCGCATTGGGGAGCAGGCCCGTGGCCGTGCCGGTGGCGGCGGCGTTCTCGACCGAGGCGGTGAACCTGCTCACGGGCATGGCGGCGCCAGCGCCGGTCAGCGTCACGCTGCCGTCGGCCGGGAGGGTGATGGCGTAGGTGGCGTTGCGCTTCCCGGTCACCTTGAAGGTCGCCGCGCTGACAGAGCCGGTGGTGCCAAGGGCCGGATCGGTGGTCGTGCGGGTGTTGTTCTGGGGGTCCAGCGTCACGTCGCCGCCCGCTGTGCTCGCGAAGATGTCGCCGAAGTTCAGGCCACCATTGGTGAGGCTCACGGTGATGGGCACATAGATGCGGGCCGAGGCGGGGACGCTGGACGCCGTGGCGGTAGCGGACTGTGCGAAGGCGACCGGCGCGGCCAGAAGAAGGGCGCCCGCGAAGATACGGGAGAGCGTGTGCATAAGTGGCTCCTGGAGGTGTTTGGAGGGGCGGACGTGAGCGAGGATGCCCCATGGCTCCCTCACCTCAGACCCGAGGCATTTCCGTTAGGGTTGCATAAATAAATCGTGAATATTCATGGGAAATTTCTACTGAGTGCGGTAATTGCCCAGGAGGATCAATGCCCGGCAAATTTCTTCCGGGGCGGCCGCAGGAATGGGCCATGCATGCCCTGCCAGCCTCAGAGCCAGTCGAGTTCAGGCGGCGGCGGATCCATCTGGAGCGCCGGTGGCCGCTCCACACGCGACGCCAGGCGCGAAACCAGGCATGGCGAGCCTTCGATAGGGAGGGTGCTGGGCTAGATCAGGGATGGGCGAACACGTCATACCCCGCTTGACGGTCAGGTTCGCCCCACACCTGAGTTTTGGTTGAAAAGCCACCGGGTGCCGGGACACCGTGCATCCCGGCACCCGCGAGGTGCATTCGATAGTTCCGGCCTGGATCAGGCCATGGCGTCGATGATGGCGTTCAGCGTGGCGCTGGGACGCATGGCGGCGCCGGTCTTGGCGTGGTCCGGGTGGTAGTAGCCGCCCATGTCCACGGGCTTGCCCTGGGCCGCGATCAGTTCCTCGTTGATCTTGGCTTCGCTGCCGGCGAGCTGCTGGGCCACCTTGGCGAAGCGGACCTGGAGCTCCGCGTCCTTGGTCTGGGCAGCCAGGGCCTGCGCCCAGTAGAGGGCCAGGTAGAAGTGGCTGCCGCGGTTGTCGATCTGGCCCACCTTGCGGGCGGGGGACTTGTCGTTGTCGAGGAACTTGGCGATGGCCACATCCAGTGTCTCCGCCAGCACGCCGGCCTTGGCGTTCTGGAAGGCGTTGGCCACGTGCTCCAGGGAGGCGCAGAAGGCCGAGAACTCGCCCAGGGAATCCCAGCGGAGGTAGCCCTCCTTCTGGAACTGCTGCACGTGCTTGGGCGCGGAACCGCCCGCGCCAGTCTCGAAGAGGCCGCCGCCGCCCAGCAGGGGCACGATGGAGAGCATCTTGGCGCTGGTGCCCAGCTCGATGATGGGGAACAGGTCCGTGAGGTAATCACGCAGCACATTGCCGGTGACGGAGATGGTGTCAAGGCCCTTGCGGATGCGCTCGCAGGACACCTTCATGGCCTCCACCGGGGACAGGATGCGGATGTCCAGGCCCTTCGTGTCGTGGTTCTTGAGGTAGGTCTCCACCTTGGTGATCATCTGCGCGTCGTGGGCGCGGGCCTTGTCCAGCCAGAAGATGGCGGGGGCGCCCGTGAGGCGGGCGCGGGTGACGGCCAGCTTGACCCAGTCCTGGATGGGAGCGTCCTTGGCCTGGCAGCCGCGGAAGATGTCGCCCTCCTCCACCTTCTGGGAGAGCAGGGTGGCGCCGGACTCGTCCACGATGCGGATGGTCCCGGCGGCCGGGGCGAAGAAGGTCTTGTCGTGGGAGCCGTACTCCTCGGCCTTCTGCGCCATGAGGCCCACGTTGGGCACGCTGCCGATGGTGGCGGGATCGAAGGCGCCGTGCTTCTGGCAATCCTCGATGATGGTCTTGTACATCGTGGCGTAGCAGCGGTCCGGGATCATGGCCAGGGTGTCATGGAGCTTGCCGTCGGCGCCCCACATCTTGCCGGCATCCCGCACCACCACGGGCATGGAGGCGTCCACGATGACGTCGTTGGGCACGTGCAGGTTCGTGATGCCCTTGTCTGAGTCCACCATGGCCAGGGCCGGGTGGGTGGCGTAGACCGCCTGGATGTCCGCCTCGATCTCCGCGCGGCGGGCCTCCGGCAGGGCCTGGATCTTGGCGTAGACATCACCCAGACCGTTGGCAGTGTTCACTCCGAGCTCGCGCAGGGTGGCGTTGTGCTTCTCGAAGACCGGCTGGTAGAAGACGGATACGGCGTGGCCGAACATGACGGGATCAGAGATCTTCATCATGGTGGCCTTGAGGTGCAGGGAGAGCAGGAGGCCGTCGCGCTTGGCCGCGTCGATCTGCTCGGCGTAGAAGGCGCGGAGGGCCTTGACGCTCATCACTGACGCGTCGAGAACCTCGCCGGCCTGGAGGGGCAGCTTGTCCTTGAGGACCTTGACGGCGCCATCCGCGCCCACAAACTCGATGCGGGCGGTCGTGGCCTTGCCGAGGGTGGTGGAGGTCTCGCTACCGAAGAAGTCGCCGGCGGTCATGTGGGCCACGCGGGCCTTGGAATCCGGGGCCCAGGCGGCCATCTTGTGCGGGTGCTTCTTCGCGTAGTTCTTCACGGACAGCGGAGCCCGGCGGTCGGAGTTGCCCTCGCGGAGCACGGGGTTCACGGCGCTGCCCAGCACCTTGGCATAGCGGGCCTGGATGGCCTTCTCCACTTCCTCGGTGGGCTGCTCCGGGTAGTCCGGCACGTTGAAGCCCTGGGACTGGAGCTCCTTGATGGCGGCCTTGAGCTGCGGGATGGAGGCGCTGATGTTGGGGAGCTTGATGATGTTGGCTTCGGGCTTCAGGGCCAGGGCGCCGAGGGCGGCGAGGTTGTCGGGGACGCGCTGGGCCGGGGTCAGGTTCTCGGGGAAGTTGGCGAGGATTCGGCCCGCCAGGGAGATGTCAGAGGTCTCGACGGAGATCCCGGTGCCCTTGGTGAAAGCCTGGATGATCGGCAGCAGGGAATAGGTCGCCAGCGCGGGCGCCTCGTCGATCTCCGTCCAGATGATCTTCTGCGTGGTCATGGGCTCTCCTTATGGGCGTTTACGGCAGCGCCGGGGCCTGGACCCCCGCTGTTCCGGCACAGGGCATTCAAGGCAGGCTCCCACGGCGAAAGCCCGCCATCAAGCGGGTTTCCCTGTGGGGACGGGGATTTGGGACTTCCGTCACTCCGGTCCTGGGCAAGCCCCTCAGCCCACCACCGGCATGGCAGCTCCGGAGGCTGCCCTGACCTCGCCGCGCGCCAGGGTGAAGTCCATGCGGCCGAGGTTCACGCCCCCGAATCCGACCTGGAACACGAGGGTTTCCCCCTGGGCCTGCTTCACCTTCACCGGCGCGTCCAGGAAGGTGTGGCTGTGGCCGCCGATGATGGCATCGATGCCCGCCACTCGGCCGGGCATCCGCAGGTCATCGTGGGCGGCGTCCTTCACGTCGTAGCCCAGGTGGGAGAGGACGACCACCAGGTCCACTTTCTCGACCTCCCGGAGCCGCTTCACCACGGGTTTCAGGCTCTCGAAGGGGTCCTTCCAGATGATGCCTTCGTGGTTCTTCGGGGCCACGAGGCCCGCGAAGGCCACGCCCACGCCCGTGATGCCCACCTTCATGCCCGGGAACTCCCGGACCATGTACGGGCGGATCCGCCTGGCCAGTTCCGGCGCGCCCTGGCAATCGAAGTTGCAGTTCAGGAAGGCGAAGGGCGGGTTTCGGTGCTGAAGCTTTTCCATGGACGCCATGGCCTCCACCAGCATCTCCACGCCGTTGTCGAAGTCGTGGTTGCCCAGGGTGGTGGCGTCGTACCCGATCATCCGCATGAGCTGGTAGTCGAGCCGGCCCTTGTAGCGGTTGAAGTAGGGCGTCCCCTGGAAGGTGTCGCCGGCATCCAGCAGCAGCACGGGTCCCAGCTGGCTCCGGAGCTGCTTCACGAGGGTGGCCCGCCGGGCCATGCCGCCCTTGCCGCTGATGGCCCCGTTGCCAGGGCCGAAAGGCTCGATGCGCGAGTGGGTGTCGTTGGTGTGCAGCAGGGTGATGCGGCCCGCGGCCGGGGCCTCCGCGGCCTTCAGAGGCACCTGGGAAGCCACGGCGGCGGCACCGAGGGAGGCGAGGAAATGGCGGCGGTCCATGGGCATTCCTAGAGCTTGAATGTCTTGTCGCGGATGGCTTCCAGGATCGGCACTGGCACGATGTAGCGCCCTGGCGCGGGCGGCAGCAGGTCCTTCCCCGCCTTGCCCAGGGCGGCGCACTGGTCCAGGAGCATCTGCCGCAGGGTGACGCCCGTGGTGAACGGCTTCCGCCCCTTCTTCAGGGTGGGGATGGAGTCGCCGCCTCCGTAGAGGTAGTCCGTGGTCGCGACCTTCACCACGGTGGCGGGGTCGATGGGAGTTCCGTCTTCCCAGGTGACGATGAGTGTCGCCTGTTGGGGCGTGCCCTCGACCTTCACCTTCACGCCGGAGCAGGGCTCGCCGCCGCGGCGGAGCAGTCCCTCCTTCACCACCTGGATGACCTCGGCGCCGGTGAGCTCAATGACGATCAGCTCGTTTTCGAAGGGCATCAGCTCGAAGATGTCACCCACCTTCAGCTGTCCCGGGCGCAGGTTGGCCCGCAGCCCGCCCGCATTGGTGATGGCGAAGCGCACCGGGGCGCCGACCAGGGGCTGGGCCGCCTGGCGCATGACGTCGGAGACCCAGTAGCCCAGCAGGTTCTCCTCGCCCCGCCTCCCGCGGAACACGCCCTGGGGCGCCTGCACCAGCGGCTGGCCGAAGCTGGCCCGGATTTCCTCCGCCAGAGGCGCGATGACTTTCTGGATTTCGGGGTCATCCGGAATTGCTTCGGTGACGGGGATGACTTCGGCCTTGGCGCCCGGCGATTGGGCCGCCAGGGGAGCGGCAAGCAGGAGGGCGACCAGGGCGCTAGCTGGCGATGGCTTCACGGGACAGGTCCTTCAGGGCGGCGCGGGCGGTGCGAACGGCGGCATCATGGGCCCAGAACAGGGCGGTGGCGCGCAACAGCCAGCCCATCAGCCAGCCGTTGAGCAGGGTGACAGCCAGCTGCAGGGCGAGGAACAGGCCGACGCGGAATGGGGTCCCGCCTCCCATCCGCCAAGCCAGGACCAGCACCAGAAAGGGCAGCAGCGACCTCAGGGCCGCGCCGCCAAGGGAGAGAAGGCTCCACTGGACAGGGTGCGTCCACAACCGAACGAAACAGTCGCTCAGGTGGGCGCGGTAGCCGCGGGTCGGGCCGGCCGCGCGCCCTAGGCGGCAGAACCACCACTGGAGGTTCAGGGCCGCCACCGCCGCCATCCAGAGCAGGGGCCGGCCGAAGAAGGCGGTCCAGCCCAGACCGTCGATTCCGAGGCCTCCGAGCCAGGTCAGGACGATGTCCCCGAGCCAGGCGAGGAGCCCTATCGGAAGAAATCCGATGAGGACCGTGTCCAGGGCGCCCAGCAGCCAGGAGCCCAGCCGGGCCTTCAAGCCCGCCCGCTCCGCCTGCATGCGCCAGCCGCACCACAGGACGATCAAGAGGCCCAGGCCGAAGAGGTGCACCGTCGGGGAATTCGCCAGGCGATGCTGAAGCCCGCCGTTCTCCCACAGCTCCCAGACGTCCCGGGCGCTGATGCGCTCACCCCAGTGGCTGGGCAGGGCGCTCCAGCCCGCGGCCCGGCGCAGGTGGCCGGCCCAGCCCAGTACGGGTCCCAGGAGCACCAGCAGCCACCCGATCATGAGGCCCCAGCCCCAGCTGCTGAAGCCGCCGCGCAGGGCGGGGCGGAGGAAGCGCCAGGGATCCCTGGGCGCAAGCGAATCCTCGGTGTGGATGGTGGTGGGGCGATCCTCGGTCATGGCCGTCCGCAATCAATCCTTCATCAAACCACACTTGACAGGGCCCGCGTGGATGGGGTTACATCGGTTCCATGACGCTGTCCTCCCTGTCCCTTCGCCAGGGCTCCCTTCACGGGGCCTGGTGGTGGCGTGCGGGCTCGGACGGCTCCCTGTGCGAGGCCTAGCGGCCCACGCCAACCCGGACCTTCCGAGCCCGACCATCCGGTCGGGCTTTTTCTTTGATGTTCTCCGGTGGTTCCGCGCTTCGCGCACACCCCCGGGCCCCCACACCCCACCCGGCAAAGCCGGTCCGTGGTTTTCTCAAGGCCTTCCCATGCACCTGATCCGACACTCGCTTCCTGCGGATCTGCTTACGCCCCTCGCCGCCTACCTGGCCCTGCGCCCGGCGGGCGCCAGCCTGCTGCTGGAATCCTGCGATCAGGGCGAGCGGGTGGGGCGCCACAGCTTCGTGCTGTTGGAGGGTTCCGCCGAATGCCGCCTGCCCCCCCCGGCCCGGGGCTGGATCGAATCTCTGCGGGCCCTGGCGGGGCCGCCGCCCGCCGGCGCCCTCCATGATCCCGCCGCGGAGCTGCCAGCGTTCAAGGTGCCCCTTCCCATCGGCGTGGGCTGCGCGGGCTACCTCGGCTTCGAGGCCGTGGGGGCCATGGAATGGTCACTGCCCCAGCCCGCCCGGGACAGCCTCGGCCTTCCGGGTCTCTGGGTGCGCCGCTTCGACACGGCCCTCGTCTTCGACCACCTGCACCAGGTGGCGGAACTCCAGACGCTGGACGCGGACCCGGAGGCCGGGTTCCGCCGCCTCCGCGACCTCCGGGAGCAGCTCCTGGCGGGCGTCCGCGATCCGGGTTCCTCCGCGCCGGCTCCGCGGGCCGCCGCCCAGGTGGCCCGTGAGACCTACGAAGGCATGGTCCGCGCCGCCCAGGAGCGGATCCTGGACGGCGACGTCTACCAGCTCGTACCGAGCCAGCGATTCCGCATCGAGAATCCGCCGCAGCCCCTGGAAGCCTACCGCCGTCTCCGCCGACTGAATCCGAGCCCTTATGGCTTCCTGCTGGAGTGGGGGGACTTCTCCCTGGTGGGCGCTTCGCCGGAGATGCTGGTGCGGGTGCAGGACGGCGAGGCCGAGACCCTCCCCATCGCCGGCACCGTGCCCCGCGGCGAGAGCGCGGAGGAGGATGCGGCGCGGTTCGAGGCCCTGAAGCGCGACCCCAAGGAACTGGCCGAGCACCAGATGCTGGTGGATCTGGCCCGCAACGACCTGGGCCGCGTGGCTGTTCCCGGTGGTGTCCGGGTGGAGAAGCCCCTCGCCCTCCAGCGCACCAGCCACGTGCTGCACCTCACCACCACTGTGAAGGCCAAGCTCCGGGAGGGCGTGGATGCCCTGGACGTACTGGCGGCGGCCTTCCCGGCAGGCACCGTGAGCGGCGCCCCCAAGCTGCGCGCCTGCCAGCGCATCGCGGAACTGGAAGGGGAGATGCGCGGGCCCTACGGCGGCGTGCTGTTGCGCCTGGGGACGGATGGCGCCCTGGACACGGCCCTCATCCTGCGAACGGCAGTCTATGCGGACGGCGTCGCCCACATCCAGGCCGGCGCCGGCGTGGTGCGGGCCTCCAAGCCCGAATCCGAATACTTCGAGACCCTGCACAAGCTGGGCGCCATCGCCCAGGCCCTCGGCGTCCAGCTGCCCGGAGCCTCCCGATGATCCTCCTCATTGATGCCCTGGATTCCTTCACCTACAACCTGGTGCAGGCCTTCGAGACGCTGGGCGCCCCGGTGAAGGTCGTCCGCCACGACGCCATCACCCTCGGCGAGGCCAGGGCCCTCCGGCCCGAGGCCGTGGTGCTGTCGCCGGGGCCCGGCCACCCCACCGAAAGCCCGGCCCACATGGCCCTGGCGGGCTCGGATTGGGACATTCCCATGCTCGGCGTTTGCCTGGGCCACCAGGCCCTGGCGGCGGCCAGCGGGGGGAAGGTCATCCGCGCCCAGGAACCCCTCCACGGCGAGGCCACGCCCCTGGAACATGACGGGACGGGCCTCTTCCAGGGTCTGCCCCATGGCCTCCCCGTGGGCCGGTACCACAGCCTGATCGCCGACTCCGCCACGCTTCCCGGTTGCTGGCGCGTCACGGGCCGCAGCCCCGGCGGGGAGATCATGGCCATGGCCCACCGGGAGCTGCCCCGCTGGGGTGTGCAGTTCCATCCCGAGAGCATCCTCACGCCGGACGGTCCGGCCATGCTCGCCAACTTCCTCCGAATGGCGACGTCGCCTTCGCAGGCCATCGATTCGTTCCGATCGGCTGGGCGACATAAGGGGCCCTAAGGGGAAACCCAGAACCGCGCTGGCTTTCCCCTAACGCCCCCTAAGGAATCCCGATGACCCTTCTCACCACCCACAATCCCATCCGCCCCTTGCCTGAAACGACAGCCTCGGAGCTCATGCGCATCTTCATCGACCAGGACACGGACGCCCTGCTGGTGGGAGCCTGCCTGGCCCTGCTGGCCCAGCGGGTGCCCGAAGCCCACGAGCTCGCGGCGTTCGCGGAGGCCCTTGCCGAGGTGGCGGTGCCCTTCCCTCCGGTACCCGACAGCGCCATCGACGTGGTGGGCACGGGCGGCGATGGGGCCTCCACCGCCAACCTCAGCACCCTCACGGCACTGTTCCTCCCGGCCCTCGGCGTACCCGTGGTGAAGCACGGGAACCGTGCCGCCACCGGTGTCTGCGGCAGCGCCGACCTGATGGAGGCCCTGGGATACGACCTGGCCCGCGCCAGCGCCGACCTTTCCCAGGACCTGCAGACCCACCGATTCGCCTTCCTCTTCGCCCCAGCCTACCACCCGCTCATGGGCCGCCTGCGGGAGATCCGCCGTCGCCTGGGCATCCCCACGATCTTCAATCTGCTGGGCCCGCTCATCAATCCGGCGAACCCGCCATTGCAGCTGCTGGGTGTGGCCCGGGAGGACCTTCTGGCGCCCATGGCCGGCGCCCTGGCCCGGCGGCCGACGCTACGGCGGGCCTTCGTGATCCACGGCAAGGACGCGGAAGGGAAGGGCCTCGACGAAGCCTCCATCGAAGGCCCCACGACGATCCTGGCGGTCGCCGACGGCCGGGTGCAGGCGCCCCATGTGCTGGTGCCGCGGGAGCTGGGCATCGTCCAGCCGGTCCGGCACGCCCTGCGCGTGGCGGACCGGGCCGAAGCCCTGACCGTGGCCCGGGGGATCTTCGCTGGAGCTCGGCACCCAGACTTCCGGCCCGCCGTGGCGGACGCCGTGGCCCT
This sequence comes from Geothrix alkalitolerans, assembly GCF_022808885.1. Taxonomy (NCBI): domain Bacteria; kingdom Pseudomonadati; phylum Acidobacteriota; class Holophagae; order Holophagales; family Holophagaceae; genus Geothrix; species Geothrix alkalitolerans. Next base: position 221,475 of record NZ_JAKZLE010000002.1, read on the forward strand.
CCAGGCGGCCCTGGGGCTGGCCCTGCACCGCGGCGGTTCTCTTGAGGGCGTGGATGCCAGCTTCCGCGAGATGCGAAGTGCCCTCGACAGCGGCTTCGTCCCGCCCTTTCCCGCGGCCGGGGTGAACCCGTGAGCGCCCTGCCGGAACCAGCTTCCCTGGTGCGCGGCACCGGCCTGCCGAAGAGCTCGCACCTCCAGCGGGTGCTGCTGTCGGAACTGGCTCGCCTGGCCTCGGCCGGGCCCGTGGTGGCTGCCCTCCGCGCCACCCTGGACGGTCCTGGACCCTTCGAATCGGCCCTGCGCCGGGACGCCGCGGCCCGGGGCGGCGCCGTCATCGCCGAGTACAAGCAGGCTTCACCCTCCCTCGGCCCCTTCGCCGCCGGCACGCCGCTCCAGGCCCAGCTCCAGGCCTACCGGGAAGGCGGCGCGACAGCCTATTCCATCCTGGCGGAACCGACCTACTTCCGCGGGGCGGCCGCCCACCTGGCTGCCGCGGAGGCCTTCGGCCTGCCTCGGCTTTACAAGGGCTTTGTCATCTCCGAAGCCCAGCTCGCGGAGGCCGAAGCCTGCGGCGCGGAGGCGGTGCTGCTTATCGTCCGGGTGCTGAAGGGTCACACGGCCGCCTTCCTGGAAGCCGCTCGCCGACGTGGGCTGGAGCCCCTCGTGGAGCTCCACGACCTCACGGAGGTGCCCTTTGCCCAGGAGGCCGGGGCCCGCATGGTGGGCATCAACGCCCGGGATCTCTCCACCTTCACCCTGGGCGAGCCCACCGCCGCCCCCCTTCGGATGGCCTTCCCTGAAGCGGTGCTGGTCCGTGAATCGGGTCTTGCCACGCCTGAGGATGCCCAGGCCTCCCTGCGGGCCGGCTTCGACGCCGTGCTCATCGGCGAGGCGCTCATGCGCAGCCCGGATCCCAAGGGGTTCCTGGACCGCGTCTTCGCGGACCTGCGCCAGGAGGCCCGATGAGCCTGCTGGCCAAGGTCTGCGGGCTCGTCCGGGCCGAGGATGCGGCCTTCGCCGCGGGGGAGGGCGCGGATCTGCTGGGCTTCGTGTGCCACCCACCCAGCCTTCGCCATTGTGCGGACCTGTCCGTGGCCCGGCCGTTTCTGGAGCGGGCCGTCCTCGTGATGGTCGCGGATCATGCGGAGTCCGTGCTCGAGATGGCCCGCCGCCGCGGTTTCCGGAGGGTCCAGCCCTACCTGCCGGTGTCGGAGCGGGAGCGGGGCGTCGCCCTGCTGCGCGAGGCCGGTCTCGTCGTCCTGCTGCCCTGGGCCGATGAGGCGGGTCAGGCTCCGATCACCGCGGATCTCTACCTGTGGGAGCCCAGCGCCGTCCAGACGGGTATGGTGGGAGGCTCGGGACAGAGCCATGCCATGGCCTTCCCACCGCCGGGTCCCTACCTGCTGGCGGGGGGGATGGATGGCCTCAACCTGGCGGACCGGGCCGCCGCGCTTCCGCCCAGTGCCCGCCTCGGGCTGCGGGGCTTCGACGCGGCAAGCCGGCTCGAAATCGGACCCGGACGGAAGGATCCAGCGAAAGTGGCCGCCTTCGTGGCGGCTGTGAGGCAGGAATCACGGGCAGGAAAGGGAACCCATGGCTGATGCATTCACGCTTCCCACGCGCTTCGGCGCCGAGTCCCTCGGGGGCTGCTACGCCCCGGAGACGCTCATGCAGCCTCTGCTGGACCTGGAGGCGGCCTTCCGTTCGGCCCTCGCCGACCCGGCGTTCCAGGCGGAGCTGAAGGCCGAGCTGCGCCACTTCGTGGGCCGTCCTACGCCGCTCACGGCCGCTCCCCGTCTCGCTGCGGAGCTGGGATTCAAGGCCCTCTACCTCAAGCGGGAGGACCTCACCCACACCGGCGCCCACAAGATCAACAACGCCCTGGCCCAGGCCCTGCTGGCCCGGCGCATGGGCAAGGCGGAGATCATCGCGGAGACCGGCGCGGGCCAGCACGGTGTGGCCACGGCCGCGGCCTGCGCGCGGCTGGGCCTGGCCTGCACGGTGTACATGGGCGTCACCGACATGGCCCGCCAAGCCCCGAATGTGGCCCGCATGCGGCTCTTCGGCACGAAGGTCGTGCCTGTGGAGGCGGGGCAGGGCACCCTCAAGGAGGCCGTGAACGAGGCCCTCAGGGCCTGGGCGGGCCGGTGCGACCAGGCCCACTACATCCTGGGATCGGCCTTGGGACCCCATCCCTTCCCCACGCTGGTGCGGACCTTCCAGACGGTCATCGGGGAGGAAGCCCGGGCCCAGGCGCTGGAGCAGGCCGGGGCCCTCCCCGAGGCGGTGATCGCCTGCGCCGGCGGCGGAAGCAACGGCCTGGGCCTGCTGGTGCCCTTCCTGGGGGATGGCCTGCGCCGCCTCGCGGTGGAGGCCGGCGGCCACGGCCGGGCCCTGGGCGAGCACGCAGCCCGTCTGGATGGCGGGCGCATGGGCGTGCTTCACGGCTGCAAGACACTGCTGCTCCAGGACGAACACGGCCACACGGCCGAGACCGCCAGCATCAGCGCCGGGCTGGACTATCCGGCCCTGGGCCCCGAGCTGGCCGCCCTCGCGAGGGATGGGCGGGTGGAGGTGCGCCGTGCCTCCGACGAGGAGGCCCTCGCCGGCGCCCGCCTGCTCTGCGAACGCGAGGGCATCCTGCCCGCCCTGGAGAGCAGCCATGCCCTGGCCGCGCTTCCCGCCCTCGCCGCTGAAGGCGTCGCCACGGTCCTGCTGGGCCTCAGTGGCCGCGGCGACAAGGACCTGTCCACCTACCAGTCGCGCCTGGAGATCTGACATGAACCCCCTCCTCCCGTTCCTGATGGCAGGCGATCCCAACCTCGAGGTTCTCCCGGCCCAGCTCTCCGAGGCCAGATCCCTCGGCATCGAAGCCCTGGAACTGGGTCTGCCCCATTCCGATCCCATCGCCGACGGCCCCGTGCTCCAGGCGGCCGCGCATCGCGCCATCGGACGCGGGGCCACGCCGGTTCGTGTGCTGGAGGCCTTGGCCGGCCTCACGGACAGCCCGGATCTCATCCTGTTCACCTACCTGAACCCGCTGCTCCAGATCGGCACGGAACGGCTGAAGACCTTGTTGGCCCCCACACCGGTGAAAGCCCTGCTGGTGGTGGACCTGCCCTTCGGAGAGGAGCCGGCCTTCGAGGCCGATCTGCGCGCCGCAGGCTATCCCATGGTGCCGCTGCTGGCGCCCACCACCACGCTGGACCGGGCCCGGCAGGTGCTGGCGGAGCGCCCGGATCCCGGACCGGCCGCGCCCTTCGCGCAGCGCTTCGCCTACGTGGTGGCCCGCCTGGGTGTCACGGGCGCGGGGCAGGGCACGGACCTTGCTCCGGTACGCGAGCGGGTCAGCCACCTTCGGAACCTCTCGAGCCGGCCCCTGGCCGTGGGGTTCGGGCTCGCTGATGCCGCCAGCATGGCGGCGGTGCGGACGATGGGCGCCACGCCGGTCATCGGCTCCGCGCTGGTGCGGGAACTGGCCGGGGGGAAGAGCCTGTCGGGGTGTCTCATTCCGCTCATGGATGGTGACCTATAGGTCGCAATCCTTCCTTAGGGTAGGCTCTCGGGAGTGATTGCAGGTCTGCATCGATTTGGTATTGTGGTCCATCTTCCACCTTCGGAATCGGCTGCCAACAGCCACCCACCCCCACCCGGGATTAGGAGCCATGCGCCCATGACCCACCGTTCACGCCTCACCCTCACGGCCTTGACCCTCATCGCCGCCGGCGCCTTCGCTCCCCAGGCCCAGGCCTCCGGCTTCCAGCTCCGCGAGCAGAGCCCGAGCTCCCAGGGCAATGCCTTCGCCGGCGTCAGCGCGGGGGGCAACGACATCAGCGCCCTGTTCTTCAACCCCGCGGTGATGACCCAGTACGAGGGCTGGCAGTTCTCCCTCGGCGGCACCTACGTGGGCCTGGACGTGAAGCTCGATGGCATGTCGGCCGACCGCACCCCCGCGCTCACCGCGCTCGGCTTCAACGTGTACCCCAACACCACGACGAGCCTGATACCGGTTTCGGGCCCCTCCAGCCACGGGAACTCAGGGCAGTCCGCCATCCTCCCTGAGTTCAACATCATGTACAGCGCCAGCAAGGACCTGAAGCTGGGCCTCTCGGTGAACGTGCCCTTCGGCCTCACCACCGAGTACGACGCCAACTGGATCGGCCGGTACCACGGCCTGAAGTCCGATCTGAAGGTCATCGACATCGCGCCCAGCCTGGCCTACCGGGTGAACGACCAGTTCTCCTTCGGCGTCGCCTTCATCGCCCGCTATGCCGACGCCGAGCTGACCAATGGCGTGGACTACGGCACTGCCCTGGCCCTGAAGGTCGGCTCCGGCTTGGCCGCTGCCGGCTTGTCCCCCGTGGCACCGGGCCCCACCCAGAACAGTCCCGTGGCCACTGTCGCCATGGGAACCCCGAATGCCACCTTCGGCACTCCGGGCTACGCCATCCCCGGCGCCTGGGACGGCAAGGCCGGCCTGAAGGGCAACGGCTGGGACTACGGCTGGAAGGCGGGCTTCACCTGGCAGCCCACCAAGGCCTTCCGTCTGGGCGGCGCCTACTCCGCGGCCATGACCATGACGTTGAAGGGTGATGCCACCTTCGAGTATCCCTCGACCATGCCCTCCACGGATCTGGCCGCCCTCCAGGGCGCCGGACTCCGCAATGGCAAGGGCCAGGCCGATCTCGCCCTCCCGGCCACCGCCTCCCTGGGCTTTGACTGGCAGGTGGATCCCGCCTTCTCCTTCCAGGGTGAAGTGGCCCGGAGCACCTGGTCCCGGTTCAAGGAGCTCCGCGTGAAGTTCGATACGGGCCTCGCGGATTCCGTCACGGACGAGAATTGGCGCGACACCTGGTTCTACTCCCTGGGCGGAACCTGGAAGATGGACCCGACCTGGACCTTCCGGGCCGGCGTGGGCTTCGACCAGGGCGCCGTGGACGACAACCACCGCACCCCCCGCATCCCCGACAACGACCGCAAGTGGCTCTCCGTGGGCATGAGCTACACCTTCTCCAAGAAGATGTCCCTCGATGTGGGCTACACCCACCTGTTCATCGATGACGCCAAGATCAATCTGACCTCTGCGGGCGACAACCTCACCCGGGGCAGCCTCAACGCCACCATGAAGGCCACCATCGACATCCTGGGCGCGCAGCTGCGTTACAGCTTCTAGTCTGGGACAGGCATGCAGAAGGGGCCCGGCATGCCGGGCCCCTTCTGCATGTGCGCGCGGCGGTGCGGGGCGACACCCGCGCGTTCGCTGCGGAGCTACACGCGCTCGACAGCCATGGCGATGGCGTTTCCGCCGCCGAGGCAGAGGGCAGCGATCCCGCGTTGCTTGCCGTGGCGTTCCAAGGCGTGGAGGAGGGTGGCCATGACCCGGGCGCCGCTGGCGCCGATGGGGTGACCCAGGGCCACGGCGCCGCCGTGGACGTTGATTCGGTCGGCCGGCAGCTCCAGCTCGTTCATGGTGGCCACCAGCTGCACGGCGAAGGCCTCGTTGATCTCCCAGAGGTCCACGTCCGCCACGCTCCAGCCCACCTGGGCCAGGAGCTTCCGGATGGCCTCCACGGGCGCCATGAGCACCCACTCGGGGTCCAGACCGGCGGTAGCGGCGCCGAGAATGCGCGCCTGGATGGGCAGGCCGTGGGCCTTGGCGTAGCTTTCGGTCGTCACCAGGGCGGCCGCCGCGCCGTCGTTCACGCCGGGGGCATTGCCGGCGGTGACCGTGCCGTCCTTCTTGAAGGCCGGCCGCAGCTTGGACAGGGTCTCGGGCGTGGTGTCCGCGCGCGGGCCCTCATCCTCGGCCACGATCACGTCGCCCTTCTTGCCGGGCACGGCGATGGGCACGATCTCAGCCTTGAAGGCGCCGGATTGGATCGCCGCCACGGCCTTGCGGTGGCTTTCGGCGGCCCAGGCATCCTGTGCTTCCCGGCCCACGCCGTACTTGGACGCCACCAGCTCGCCCGTATGCCCCATGTGCTGGTCCGTCATGGCGCACCACAGGCCGTCGAGGATCATGGCGTCCTTGGCTTCCGTGTGGCCCATGCGGGCCCCGGCGCGGAGCTTGGGCATGAGATAGGGCGCATTGGACATGGATTCCATGCCGCCCGCCAGGATCACGTCGTGGTCGCCGAGACGCACCGCATTGGCGGCGAGCTGGATGGCCTTGAGGCCGCTGCCGCAGACCTTGTTGATGGTGAGGGCGGAGACGCTGGAGGGCAGGCCGCCGCGCAGGGCCGCCTGACGGGCAGGAGCCTGGCCCACGCCGGCGCTGACCACATTGCCGAAGATGGCCTCGGTGGGCACGACGTCCGGCGCGGCCGCCAGAACCGCTTTCACCACTTGGGCGGCCAGATCCGGGGCCGCAAGGCCTGCAAGAGAGCCCTGGAACTTTCCGATGGGGCTGCGAAGGGCTTTGAGAATGACCGCGTGGGACATGCGAACTCCGGGGGTGTCAGCCGTCAGTGATCGGCTGAGAGCTAATTCGTGGGCTTGGGACGCCGGACGGGCGGGATGGCGGGCTCGTCGAGGGAGCTGAGATCCAGCCCCTCGAGCTTCAGGGTGGGCGGGGGGGCGAGGTAGATGTCCGGCGCCTCGTCCTGGATGTGGCGGCGGGTCCGTTCCATGAGCGTCTCCACCTCCCGGACGAACCGGGTGCGCTCCATCTTCAGGTTGCGGATCTGGACCTCGAGCTCCACCACATGCTGCTGGGCATCCCGGATGACCTCATCGGCCTTGAACTGGGCTTCCCGAAGGATGAGTTCCTTCTCCCGGTTGGCGCCGTCCAGCACGTCCTCGCGGGTGCGCTGGGCCTGGAGCAGGGTCTCCCGGAAGATGCGGTCCTGCTCCTGGTACTGGCGCAGGCGCTCCCGATTGTCGATGATCTCTTCCTTGAGCTTCTGGTTCTCGGCCAGCAGCTCCTCCCACTCCGCGGCCACCTCGTGGAGGAAGGCCCGGACCTCGGATTCCTCAATGCCCCGGAAGGCCTTCTCGAACTCCCGGCGCTGGATGTCGAGGGGCGTGTACTTCATGGTTCACCTCATGAGACCAGGGCCCGGAGAAAGACCCGCTGGATGAGCCCCAGCAGGATCACGGCGATCAGGATGTCGAAGCTGAACCCTCCGATGGATGGCACGAGGGCCCGGATGGGGTGCAGGATCGGGTCGGTGAGGGTGTGGAGCAGCCGGATCCACCGGTTCCGGGGATCGATGGGGAACCAGGACAGGATGGCCACCGCCAGGAGGAGGTAGATCATCACGTCAAGGGCGTAATAGGCGATGGAGAACAGAAGAGGCATGGGCAGGATTCCCGGGACCCGTTCATCATAGCTGCTAGTGAGGGTTCCACATGCGCATCGGCATCTCCTGCTACAGCACCTTCGGCGGCTCCGGCGTCGTGGCCACGGAAGTGGGCAAGGCCCTCGCGGCCCGGGGGCACGAGGTGCACATCCTCAGCCCCAGCGTCCCCCCGCGCCTCCTGGGTTTCGAGGACCGCATCAGCTTCCATGAGGTCCGGGCCACCACCTACCCCCTCTTCGAGGACGCCCCCTATTCCATCGCCCTGGGCTCCAAGATGGCGGACGTGGCTGAGCACCATGGCCTGCAGATCATCCACGCCCACTACGCCATTCCGCACGCGATGGCGGCCCTCCTGGCGCGGATGGCCATCCCGGGCCTGAAGGTCGTGACGACCCTCCACGGCACGGACATCACCGTGGTGGGCAGCGATCCCAGCTACCTGCCCATGGTCCGCATGGCCATCCGGGAAAGCGACGGCGTGACGGCCGTTTCCGAGTACCTCCGGGACGAAACCTACCGGACCTTCGGCGTGGCGCGCGAGATCGACGTTATCGGGAACTTCGTCGAGCCTCCGGGTCAGGAACGCCCGGATTGCAGGGCCTGGCTGGCGCCGAAGGCCACGTCGGTGCTGACGCACATCTCCAATTTCCGCGCGGTGAAGCGCGTGATGGACGTGCTGAAGGTGTTCGAGCGCGTCCGCCGGGAGATCCCGGCCCGCCTGGTGATGGTGGGAGACGGACCCGACCGCGTGGAAGCCGAAGCCTATTGCCGGGATCGCGGCTTCGCCTCGGAGGTGCGGTTCACGGGCAAGCAGCTCGACATCGGCACTGTCCTCGCCTGCTCGGACCTGTTCCTGCTGCCCAGCGCCACGGAGAGTTTTGGCCTTGCCGCCCTGGAGGCCATGGGCCACCGGGTGCCCGTCATCGCGAGCCGGGTGGGCGGGCTACCCGAAGTGGTGCGCCACGGCGTGGATGGTTTCCTGGAACCGGTCGGGGACGTGGAGGCCATGGCTGCCGACGCGGTGAAGCTCCTGCGCGACGAAAGCCTCCGCCGGAAGATGGGGGACGCGGCCAGGGAGCGCGCGCTCGGAACCTTCGCGGAAGGCCCCATCGTGGACCAGTACGAGGCCCTCTACCGGCGGGTGCTGGGCCAGGTCTGACCAGAAGCGTCCTGGAGTCAGGCTCGCGGCTTGAGCTGCCGTTCAGTCGGATGGCAATGGGAGTGGACATGGCGTGGTTGCGGATCGTTCTGATGGTGGCCCTGGGGGCGCTCCATCTGTCCGCGGACGGCTGGCGCCGCCCCATTGCGGTGCTCGGCCCGGACCAGGGCCTGCCCTCCGGCGCCATCACCTGCCTGACCCAGGATTCGGACGGGTTCCTCTGGGTCGGGACTGAAAGCGCCCTCCTGCGCTACGAAGGTGGGCACTGCCGCCGGTGGGGCCGGGAAGACGGCCTTCCCTCCGGCTTCATCCACCGGGTGCTTCCGGCCTGGGGCGGTGGCGTCTGGGTGGCCACGCTCCGGGGCCTCGTGAGGGTCCGGGAAGGCCGCATCGAGACCATCACCCTCAATGGAGCCGGGCAGCCCCCGGTCGCGGTCGCCTTGGCCTTGGGCCAGGGCGGACGCCTGTGGGCCCTGACCCAGCAGGGGCTCTTCGTCGAGGAGGAAGGCCTCCGGTTCCACCAGCGGACTGGACGCCCAGAGGGACGGGTTTTCACCCTCGGCAGCGGGCCCAGTGGCACCGTGTACCTGGGGACGGAGGCCGGCCTCAAGGCCTTCCTGCCCGACGGCTCAGAGCGCGAGTGGGGGGCGGACCAAGGCCTTCCCGCCACGGGCGTCGCCATGGTGGTGGAGGACGGCGCTGGCCGTATCTGGGCAGGGTCGGGCCGGTCCCTGGCCATGAAGGCGCCCGGGGACCTCTGGTTCACGGACGAGTCCCGGCGCCTGGGGGCGAGCCTTTCCCCCAACAGCATTCCCTTCCTCGATTCGGACGGATCGGTATGGCTGCCGACCCAGGGCGGCGCCCTCCACGTGTCCGGGTCGGAGACCACGCTGCTGGATGCCTCGGGGGGACTGCCGTTTCGATGGGTCCGCACCGTCTTCCGGGATCGGGAGGGCACGCTGTGGATCCTCGGGACGGCGCTGGCCCGGCTGCAGGGCGGGGGGCGGGTCTGGAATCACAGCCTGGGTGCGGGGATCTCTGGCGAGGTGGTCTGGTCCATCGCGCGGGACGCCCGGGGCACCTTGCTGGCGGCCACGGACAACGGGGCCTTGCGGGTGGGGACGGCAGGCCTGACCCGAATCCCCGGCACGGAGGGCCACCGCATCAAGAGCCTTGCCATGGACCGTGCGGGCACCCTCTGGATGGTCAGCACCATCGGTCCCGCCCTCTGGCTCCACCCCGGCAGCCGCCAGGCGGAGACCGCGCCCCTGGGCGATCTTGGTTTCGCCGTGAACACCGTGATGACCGACACGCAGGGACGGACCTGGCTGGGGCATGGCCGGCAGGGGGTGCTCCGCTGGGACCCCGGGGCGCGACGGCTCGTCCAGGAGGTCGCCCCCAGGGGGACCACCCCGCTCGGGGTCTTCCGCATCCGCGAGGACGGCCAGGGCCGCCTTTGGGCCGCCACCACGGCGGGCCTCTACCTCCGCGAAACCTCAGGAACCTGGAAGCTTTTCACCGAGGCAGATGGACTGAAGCCCTTCGGGCTCTATGGCCTGGCCTTCCTTCCGGACGGCAGCGCCTGGGTGCACTACCAGGAGCCACAGGGCCTCACCCGGATCCGCATCGACCAGGGGCGCCTGACTGTGCTAGAGCAGCGGGTCAAGGGGCAGGGCCTCCACTCCAACCTCCTCTACGCCGTGGAGGTGGATGCGCAGGGCCGGACCTGGGCCACCTCGGACCAGGGCCTGGACCGGGTGGATCCGCCGTTGCACATCGGCCGGCAGGAGGGCATGGTCAGCGAGGACTGCGCCATCCAGGCCCTTCTGGCCGAAGGCGGACACATCTGGGTGGGGACCGCCGCCGGCCTGGTGCGCTACGACGTCGGGCCGGATCGGCCGATGGTTCCGCCCACGGCGCACATCGTCCAGATCACCCATGGAACCCGGCGGGCCGAGCCGCCCTTCCTCGGGCTCACCCCATTCCCTCGGAGTGAAGCGACGGTGACGTTCCGCGTGGCAGCGCCCACCTACCTCGACGAATCCCAGGTCCGGTTCCAGGTGCGCCTTCTTGGTCTGGAAGACGCCTGGCGGGAAGTGGATGGCAGCCAGGTGCGATACCCCGCTCTGCCAGGTGGGCAGTACCGTTTCGAGGTCCGGGCTGCCCAGGGCGATGGGGCCTTCGGACCTGTCGTGGGCCTCGACTTCCGCGTCCTGCCGCCTTGGTGGCGCACCTGGTGGGCCATGGGGCTGGGTGGATTGGCTTTCCTTGGTCTCGGCGTCCTCACCCTGCGACTGCGCGTGGCCTCCCTCGCCCGGGGAAAGGCCGAGCTGGAGGCCCTGGTGGCCAAGCGGACCATGGAACTCCAAGCCCGGAACGCCGATCTCTCCTCGGCGCTGAGCCAGGTGAAGCAGCTCTCGGGGCTGCTCCCCATCTGCGCCAGCTGCAAGAAGATCCGCGATGACACGGGATACTGGAACCAGCTGGAACACTACATCAGCGCCCACTCCGACGCCGATTTCACGCACGGCATCTGCCCCGATTGCGCCGATGCCCTGTACCCGGAGCGTCGCCAGACCAAGCGGCATGATGGGGGCGAGCCCTCAGCGGAATGAGCGGGCTTACGACTCGAGCGCATCGAACAGCCCCGGCGTGGCCGGACGTTCCCGTTCCGGAGAGAGGGGCTGGCCAGGCTTGACCAGCGCGCCGGCGCGGATGCCCAGCAGCCTCAGTCTGCGGTTCAGGGTCACACGCCGGAGGTTCCCACGGGCGGCTTCCAGCAGGGCGGCCGCATCCGCCACGGGACAGGGCAGGGCATGGTCCCGGGTGACGGTGGTGAAATCCTCGAAGCGCAGCTTGATGCCCACGTTCTGGGCCAGGTAGCCCTTACGGTCCAGATCTCCCGCGAGCCGTTCGCAGAGGTCCCGCAGGATGCGGGAGAGCGCCTCCCGGTCCAGCCTGGGATGGAGGTCCCGCTCGAAGGTGGTCTCCCGGCTGATGGATTTGGGCTCCCGCTGGATCGCCAGGGGGCGGTCGTCCCGGCCGTTCGCCGCCTCGTGGAGCCAGGGCCCGTAGCTACGCCCAAAGTGCTCCACCAGCCACGATGGATCGGCCTTCGCGAGGTCGCCGATGGTGCGGATGCCGAGGCCCGCCAGCTTCGCGGTGGCCTTGGGGCCGATGCCGTTGACGGCGGAGCAGGGCAGGGGCCAGATGCGCGTGGGGATGTCGTCGTACCCGAGAAGGGTGATGCCGTCGGGCTTCTGGAATTCGGAGGCCAGCTTGGACAGCAGCTTGTTCGGCGTGATCCCGATGGAGCAGGTGAGACCGGTGGCCTGCCGCACGGCCGCCTTGAGGCGCTGGGCCAGCTCGAGGGAATCCCCGGGCACCTCCGTGAGGTCGATGTAGATCTCATCGATCCCGCGGTCCTCGATGAGGGGGGCAACCTCTGCCACCGCGGTCTTGAAGGCCCGGGAGGCCCGGGCATAGGCCTCGAAGTGCGCGGGCAGGAGGATCGCATCCGGCGCCAGCGCAGCCGCCTTCATGAGCCCCATCCCGCTGCGCACCCCGAAGGCCCGGGCCTCGTAGGTGGCGGTGGTGACCACGCCCCGGCCCGCGTACTCCTTCAGCCTGGGGAAGCGCCCCCCCGCGGCGGCCACGGACCGCCTCCCGCCCACCACCACGGGAAGGCCCCTCAGCTCAGGATGCTCGAGGAGTTCCACCGAGGCGAAGAAGGCGTCCATGTCCAGGTGGGCGATGCGTCTGGCGGCGGGAAGCCGGGTCTCAGGCATGCGATCCAGTTTGGCGGGATCGGCTCCGTTGACCAAGGCGGCCCGTCAGTGCCTGGGTGTTGCCCCATTCCGCCATTCCCAGAGCACGTTCGCGATGGCCCAGCCTTCATGATGGGCTGCCAGGTGGATGTAGGCCGTCCACGGGCCCAGGTCCAGCCGAGCACTCCCGCTGCGGCCCTGGATGTCCAGGATCTTCACGTCTCCCTCGGGGAACTGGCCCCTGACCGCCCTTCCGAGCACCGACTGGACACCAATGAGCCGCTGGAGGGCCTCCCGGCTGGAAGCGGCCTCCATCCCCAGGATGTGCTTGGCCAGCGAGGGGTGGAGGCAGGCGTACATCGCCTCCGTGTTCCCCTCGAGCCAGGCCGCGGCCCACTGCTTGACCACGGAGGCGATGCCCTCCGTCCGCGGAGCGGGCCTGAGTGAAAGCGCCGCAGGGACGGGCGTGGAGTCCTCGGGCGCCTCGGTCATGCCCAAGGTCCCGACAAGCAGCAAGGATGATTTCAAAGCGCCCCGTGGCATGGTGTCCTCCGGTTGACGGAATAGACCCGCATCCCAACGATGAGGTTGAGTCCCATTTGGTTCCCGAAACCGATCCCGGGTCAGCCGTTCACGTGGGCCATGGTGGCTTCCGGGTAGCGCGGGCCGGCGGCCGCTCCTTTGGGCGCCACCGCCTCGATCTGGACCAGTTCCACGGGCGTGAGGGCGATCTCCAGGGCCGCCAGGTTCTCATCCAGGTGGCTGCGCCGGGTGGTGCCCGGGATGGGCACGATGTCCCTTCCCTGGGCCAGCACCCAGGCCAGAGCCAGCTGGGAGGCCTTCACGCCCTTTTGGTGCGCGAGCCCCTCGATCTTCGCCACCAGGTCCAGGTTCTTCTGGAAGTTGTCCCCCTGAAAGCGGGGTGCGTTGCGGCGGTAGTCCCCTTCCGGGAGATCCTCCAGCGTGCGGAAGCGGGCCGTGAGGAAGCCCCGGCCCAGCGGGCTGTAGGCCACGAAGGAGATACCCAGATCCCGCGTGGTGGGGAGGATCTCGTCCTCGGGATCCCGGGTCCAAAGGGAATACTCGGTCTGAAGGGCGGTGATGGGGTGGACCGCGTGAGCGCGGCGGATGGTGGCTGGCGCGGCCTCCGACAGGCCGAGGAACCGCACCTTGCCGGCCTTCACGAGGTCAGCCATGGCTCCGACAGTCTCCTCGATGGGCACGGTGCGATCCACCCGGTGCTGGTAGTAGAGGTCGATGTGGTCCACGCCCAGGCGGCGCAGGGACGCGTCGCAGCAGGCGCGGACGTAGTCGGGTCGGCCGCTCACGCCGCGGAAGCTGCCGTCCTCGCCCCGCACATTGCCGAACTTGGTGGCCAGCACCACCTGGTCCCGCCGGTCCTTGATGGCCCGGCCCACCAGTTCCTCGTTCGTGAAGGGGCCGTACATGTCGGCGGAATCGAGGAAGTTGAGGCCACAGTCCAGCGCGTGGTGGATGGTGGCCACGGATTCCGCTTCCGTGGCGCCCTTGTAGAACTCGCTCATGCCCATGCAGCCGAGGCCGAGGGCAGAGACGGTCAGATCGGAGCGGCCGAGGGTTCGGGTCTTCATGGGGACCTCCGGGGGTGGGTGCGGATTCTTGCGGGGCTATTATCCGCCTGTGCGGGGTGGGGGAACCATCGGGCAGACTCGAACTGGCGCGTGGCTGGCCACGCCCGCGGACGCTGCGCAGGCCCCACTGGGGCCTTGCTCGCTGCGGGCTACCTGGCCGCCACTGCTTCTCGGCAGTCCGAGTCTGCAGGCTGCGGTGGGCGTACGAAAACACCGGAGCCGATCGGCTCCGGTGTTCTTGGTGGTGGCTGGAGGCAGACTCGAACTGCCGACCTAGGGATTATGAGACCCTCGCTCTAACCACCTGAGCTACCCAGCCATGAAGGAGCAGTGTAGCGCGAGGGTGGGCTTGCGTCTACGCCAGATCGTCCACGAGCACCACGATGAGGCGCTTGGGGCCGTGGACGCCGTAGGCGAGGGTCTGCTCGATGTCGGCGGTCTTGCTGGGGCCGGAGATCATCAGCGCATTGGGGGGCAGGGACCGGCCCCAGCTCAGGGCCTTCACGGCGGACCAGAAGGTGTCGTGGATGGTGGAGGCGCGAAGCAGGGCAATGTGGATGGGCGGCACCAGGGACATGAGCCGCGGCTCGGCGGGGCCGGGCATCAGCAGGAGGCCTCCCGTCTCCGCCACACCGCCCACGGTGCCCGTGAAACCGGCATCCACGCCGTTGAACAACTCCTCCTTGAAGGCTTCCACAGGGCGGTCATAGGGCCTCAGCGTCGGCCCACCGGCGGGCCAGGCGGCGGCCAGGGCGGCGCCGGCCTCGCTGGCGGGACCGTAGAGCAGGTTCTTGAGGCCCTCGCGCTCGCAGAAGGCGCGGACGACAGCCGGCCAGTCCGCAGGAGTGGCCTCCAGGAACTCCGTGTGGACCGCTTCCATGCCCTTGCGCAGCTGGGCGGGACGCTGGGCCGCGGGCCACTGCCGACGCTCGAGCACGGCGGTGTCCAGCTCGGGCAGGGGGCCGGAATCGCCAGAGGCGCGGAGGCGGCCGAGGATGGCGGTGCGGGGATCACTCATGGGGGACTCCCTCGGCGCGCATGCGCTCGCTCAGCGAACGGCGGGCCGGAACGGGTTTGGTGCGGGACTGGGTCCAGTTCTTGATCAGGGGCGCATTGGCGGGTAGGGCCTTCCCGAAGCGCGTGGCGAACCAGGTGGCCAGCCGGTACAGGCCCGGACGCTTGATCACGCCGGCCCAGAGGCGCCAGGCCCAGTCCTCGGTGGCCGTGCGACCCGTGCCCTTGCCAGCCACCTTCGAGCCCAGGTCCTCGTGGGTCGCTTCCCGGCGCAGGCGCACCAGGATCTCGGGAATGGGGATCTCCACCGGGCAGACCTCGCCGCAGGCGCCGCAGAGGCTCGAACCGTGGATGAGGTCGTGGCGGACGCCCACACCCTCCATCTGCGGCGTAAGGATCTTGCCGATGGGACCAGGGTAGATGGCCTCGTAGGCGTGGCCGCCCACGCGGGTGTAGACGGGGCAGTGGTTCATGCAGGCGCCGCAGCGGATGCAGCGCAGGGTGGCCCGCAGCTGGGGATCGGCGTAGATCCGCGACCGGCCGTTGTCCAGGATGACCAGATGGACTTCCTGCGGTCCATCCTTCTCATCCGCGCCGCGGGGGCCGGAGATGAGGTTGAAGTAGGTGCTCACGGCCTGGCCCGTGGCCGACCGGGTGAGGATCGAGTAGAGCGGGGCCACATCCTCGAGTCGCGCCACCACCTTCTCCAGGCCCATGACGGCGATGTGGATGGGCGGCACGTGGGTACTCATTCGGCCGTTGCCCTCGTTCTCCACCAGGCAGAGGGTCCCGGTCTCGGCCACGGCGAAGTTCACACCGGAGAGGCCGGCGTCGGCGTTCAAGAACTTCTCGCGCAGCACCTTGCGGGCCATGGCGGTGAGCTCGTCCACGTCCTCGGTGTACTTGGCGTCCTTGATCTTCTGGCTGAACTGCCGGGCGATCTGGTCCTTGTTCTTGTGGATGGCCGGCATGATGATGTGGCTCGGCGTCTCGCCATCCAGCTGGATGATGTACTCGCCCAGGTCGGACTCCAGCGCCTCGATGCCGTGCTTCTCCAGGAAGGCATTGAGGTGCATCTCCTCGGAGACCATGCTCTTGCCCTTGACCATGGTCTTGGCGCCGCGGGCCTCGAGCAGCCCGAGGATCAACTCGTTGGCCTGCCCGCAGGTTTCGGCCCAGTGCACCTTGATGCCGTTCTTCGTGCAGCTGGCCTCCAGCTGTTCCAGGAGCTCCGGAAGGCAGAGGAGGCTGCGCGAGCGGATGGCCGTGCTGAGGTCGCGCAGGTCCTGCAGATCCCGCGGATCGGGGAACTGGGCCTTGCGCTTGGTGATGAGGCCGTCCATGGCGCGACGGAAGTTGGCCCGGAGCTGGGGATCCTGCAGGGCCTTGGCGGCGGCATCCCTGAAATGGATTTCGTTCTCAGCGTGCACGGGTGCGCTCCCACAGGAATTCGGCGATGTGCTGGACCTTGAGCTCGCTGCGCTTGGCTTCCAGCGCGCCGTTCACGTTCATCAGGCAGCCGCCGTCCGTGGACAGGACAACGGAAGCCCCCGTGGCGGTGGCATCGGCGATCTTGTCCGCGACCATGGCCCCGGAGACTTCCGGGTGGCGCACGGAGAAGGTGCCGCCGAAGCCGCAGCACTCGTATTCCCGGGCGAGGGGCGCCAGTTCCACGTTCGCAAGCTGGCCGATGAGGGCCTGGGGTTCGCCCTTCAGGCCCAGGTCACGCACGGCATGACAGGAGCTGTGCCAGGTGACCTTCACCGGCTCGCCCAGATCCTTGAGCCTCACGTCCAGCACATCCACCAGGAACTGGGTCAGCTCGTAGACACGGGCGCTGAAGGCGCGGACCTTGGCCTCGTCCGGCTGGCCGTGGAACAGCTCCGGGTAGTGGACCTTCATCATGCCCGCGCAGCTGCCGGAGGGCAGAATGACGGGCAGGTCTTCGGGGAAGAGGGCCACCTGGGTGCGGGCCACGTCCCGGGCCTCCTCGAAGTAGCCGCAGTTGAAGGCGGGCTGGCCGCAGCAGGTCTGGCCGTCGGGGAAGACGACCTCCACGCCGGCCCGGCGAAGGAGCTGGATGCCGGCCATGCCGGCATCGGGGAAGAAGAGGTCCACGAGGCAGGTTCCGTAGAAGTAGACCTTCTTGGGCTTGGTACCGTTCACTTGGAGGCCTCCGGTCGGGTGGCGGATTCGAGAAGGTACAGGAAGCTACGATACACCTGGCCTGTGGAACGGGTCATGCCCACCTCGCAGGTGCGGCTGCTGGCGTAGTAGCCGTCGAAGGTCTGCGCCTTCACCTCCCGCGCCTCGTGCTTGGTGGCCGAGGCCGTCAGCTCCGCATGGGTGAAGCCGCGGTCTCCGGCGAAGCCGCAGCAGCCGGCATCACGAGGCACAAGCACCTTGTCGGCGCAGGCCTTGGCCACGCCCTCCAGCTTGGGCAGGAGGTTCATCTTGGTGATGGAGCAGACTGGGTGGAGGACCACGGAGTCGACCTTCTTCGAGACGCGCAGGCGGGGCAGCAGCACGTCATTGGCGAAGGAGGGGCTGTCGAGGATCTTCAGCTTGTCGAACTTCGCCTGGTTCTCGGGCGTGAGGTAGCCGCGGCTGGTGAGCACACCGTAGGTGCAGGGGCTGGTGTCCATGACGATGGCCAGGCGGCCCTGCTGGCTCCACTCCCAGAACTTCTCGATGGTGCGGTTGATCGTGTAGCGGTGGGCCTCGTCATAGCCTTTGGAACTGAAGGGCACGCCGCAGCAGGTCCCTTCCACATCGTAGGGAATGTGGACCGGGTAGCCGGCCCGCTGGGATACCTTCACCAGGGCTTCCACCAGGCTCATCTCCTCGGGCTCGCCGGGCAGGTGGCCCATCATGCGGGAGAGGCAGGCGGGGAAGTAGATGGCCTGCGCCCCTTCCAGGGAGGTGGAGGGCAGGGGCGCCTTCGCGGGCTTGGGCATCTCCGGGCTCCACTGGTGGGAGGCGCCGAAGGCCTTCATGGTCCGGGTGATGAAGGGCATGGCCTTGGGGCCGAAGATGTTCTGCACCATGTGGCCGGTGCGGAGCGCCAGGCGCATGGCCGGCTCCACCGTGGCGAAGTGGCGGGCCACGGAGAGGGCGATCTTCTGGGCCCGGCGGCTGTGGCTGGCGCGGCGGAAGCGCTTGGTGAGCTGGCCGGTGTCGATGCCCACGGGGCAGGCCGTGGCGCAGAGGCCGTCGGTGGCGCAGGTTTCCAGCGCCATGTATGGGAAGGCCTCCTGCAGGGAGGAAAGCAGGGTGGGGTTCTCGCGGTTGCCCTCCAGGCGGGCCATCTCGCGGCGCACGACGATGCGCTGCCGGGGCGTGAGGGTGAGCTCGCGACTGGGGCACTTGGGTTCGCAGTAGCCGCACTCGATGCACTTGTCGACTTCCTCCTCCACGCCGGGCATGGGCTTGAGGTTCGACAGGTGGCAGTGGGGATCGGCGTTGAGGATGACCCCGGGGTTCAGGAGCCGCGCAGGATCCACCAGGTCCTTCAGGCGCTCCATGACGGCCTTGGCCTCGGGGCCCCACTCGGCCTCCACGAAGGGTGCCATGTTGCGGCCGGTGCCGTGCTCGGCCTTGAGCGCGCCGTCGTACTTTTTGACCACCAGTTCCACCACGTCGTCGATGAGGGCGGAGTAGCGGTCCACGGCGGCCTGGTCGTTGAAGGACTGGGTGATGACGAAGTGCAGGTTGCCGTCCTTGGCGTGGCCGAAGAGGATGGCCTCGTCATAGCGGTGCTTCGCGAAGAGCTTCGTGAGGTCCACCGCGGCATCCGCCAGTTTCTCGATGGGGAAGGCCACGTCCTCGATGAGCACCGTGGTGCCGCGCTGGCGGACCGCCCCCACGGAGGGGAAGGTGCCCGAGCGGATTTTCCACATGAGGGCCTGCTCCACGGGATCGTGGGTGAAGCGGGCGGGCTCGAGCAGCGTCAGGTGGGCGGCGGCGTCCAGAGCCAGGCGCTCCAGCTCGGCCCGGGCGGACTCGTCCTTGCCCTGGAACTCCACCAGCAGCGCGGCCGCGCCTTCGGGCAGCGTCTTGATGCTGGCGGGTGTGCCGGCCTGGTTCTCCACGGAGCGCAGCGAGGCGCGGTCCAGCAGCTCCAGGGCCGCGGCGCCGGCGTCGCGCAGGGGGACGATGGCCGCGCAGGCGGCATGCAGGTCGGGGAAGATCAGGAAGCCCGTCACCTTGACCGGGAGATCGGGGACGGTGTTCAGCACGGCCTCGGCGATGAAGGCCAGGGTGCCCTCGGAACCCACCAGCACATTCCGGAAGATGTCCACGGGCCGGTCGAAGTCGATGAAGGCGTTCAGCGAGTAGCCGGTGGTGTTCTTCATCCGGTACTTGGCCCGGATGCGCTCGGCCAGGGGGCGGTTCGCCTCGATCTCGGCCTTGAGCTTGAGCAGGCCCTCGGCCAGGGCAGGCTCAGCCTCGCGGAAGCGCTGGTCAGCATCGGGTGCGGCCGTGTCGATCACGGTGCCGGAGGGGAGCACGAAGGTCAGGGACTCCAGCGTGTGGTAGGCGTTCTGCACCACGCCGCAGCACATGCCGCTGGAGTTGTTGTTGAGGATGCCGCCCACGGTGCAGGTGTTGATGGACGCCGGGTCGGGGCCCATTTTCGAGCGATAGGCCCGCAGGGCATGGTTCACGTGGGCACCGATGACGCCGGGCTGCACCTTCACCTTGGCGCCGCTTTCCAGCACCTGGATGCCTCGCCAGTTGCGGGCCACCTCCACCAGGATGCCGTCCGAGACGGACTGGCCGGAGAGGCTGGTGCCCGCCGCCCGGAACGTCATGGGAGTGCGGGTTTCGTGGCTGACGCGGAACAGGGACTTGACCTCTTCCACATCGGCCGCGAAGACCACCGCCTTGGGGATGAGGCGGTAGAAGCTCGCATCGGCTGCGAAGGCGATCAGGTCCACGGGACGATCGAGCACACGGTCCGGCCCGACGATGGAGACGAGGGAATCCCTCAGGGAAGTGGCAGTGGCGGTACTCATGAGAAACATCCTCTGATCGGGACATCGCGGAAAAAGGTCCCGCCGGCCTGCTGGGCGCGGCGGGACCCGGGTCTTACGTCAAGATGCCGCCCGGCCTACTTGGCAGGGGCAGGGGCGGGCAGGGTGGTCGGAGCGGCCGGGGCGGCTGGAGCAGCCGAGGTCACGGCGGCAGGGGCCGGAGCCAGCTGGGGCATCCAGTTGGCGGGCAGGACCTTGGCGTATAGGAAGATCACGGCGCCGACCATGGCCGCCAGAGCCAGGCTGTGGAAGAACACGTAGCGGAGGATGGTGCCTTCCTCGCCCTGCTGGTTCGTGGCGACGGAGGCCACCACAAGGCTCTGGGCGTCGATCATCTTGCCCATGACGCCGCCCGTGGTGTTGGCCGCGGCGGTGAGGATGGGATTCAGGCCCAGCTGCTGGGCGGTGATCTTCTGGAGGCCGCCGAACAGCACGTTGGAGGAGGTGTCGCTGCCCGTCAGGGCCACGCCCAGCCAGCCCAGCATGGCGCTGAAGAAGGGGAAGAGCACGCCGGTGCTGGCGAAGGCCAGGCCCATGGTGGCGTCCAGGCCCGCGGCCTTGGAGGTGAAGCCCAGGGCCAGCATGGCGGCGATGGTGAGCAGCGAGATCTTCACGCGGGCGACCGTCTTGCCGAAGATCTTGACCAGCTCCATGGGGCCGAACCCGGCCAGCAGGCCGCTGCAGATGCCGGCCAGCAGGAGGCTGGTGCCCGTGAGGGAGAGCCAGTTGAAGGTCCAGACGGCGGGCTCCTTGTGGACCTTGGCCACGACGGGGGGAGCCTTCTGGACGTTGTTGTGGAGCAGGGGGATCTCGAAGTTCTTGACGGTGTAGCCGGCGAGGAAGTTCGGCTTGTCCTTGGGGCCGCCGTTGAGGAAGGTCTTCACCTGCGGGGTGCCCCAGGCGAACACGAACAGGGACAGGAACACCCAGGGCATCCAGGCCTTCACGACCTTGCCGGTGTTGTGGCTCGGGCCGGACTCGTGGGCCTCCTCGCGCTCGTGCTCATAGCGCCAGATGGTCTTGGGCTGCCACACCTTGAGGAACAGGACCAGGGCGACCATGGAAACGATGGCGCCGATGATGTCCACCAGCCAGGGACCGTGGAAGTTGCTCACCAGGAACTGCGTGATGGCGAAGCTGCCGCCTGCCACGAGGCAGGCCGGCCAGACTTCCATCATCGCCTTGCGGCCCGCCATGGTCCAAATGATCCAGAAGGGCACGATGAGGGAGAAGATGGGTAGGATGCGGCCCGCAGCGGCGCTCAGCATCTCGAGCGGCAGGCCGGTCACGCCGGCGAGGGCCAGGAGCGGGCTGCCCAGGGCACCGTAGGCCACGGGGGCCGTGTTGCCGATGAGCGCGATACCCGCGGCCTGGAGGGGACGGAAGCCCAGGCCGATCAGCATGGCGGCCGAGATCGCCACGGGCGTGCCGAAGCCCGCCGCGCCTTCGATGAAGGCGCCGAAGCTGAAGGCGATCAGCAGGGCCTGGATGCGGCGGTCCGCCGCCAGACCGGCAATGGAGTGCTTCACCACCTCGAAATCGCCGGACTTCACCGTGATGTCGTAGATGAAGATGGCGTTGAGCACGATCCAGCCGATGGGCAGCAGGCCGTAGAGAGCGCCGTGCACCGCGGCCATGCCCGCCATGCCGGCCGGCATCCTGTAGACGAGGACGGCCACCACGTAACAGGTGACCAGGCCCAGGATGGCCGAATAGTGGGCCTTCACGTGCTTGGCGAGGAAGCCCAGCAACACGAAGACCGGCAACGCGGCCACCAGCGCGGAAAGGAAGATATTCCCCGCTACCGGGGAATAGACTTGGGTCCAGGGGGTCATGAAGCCTCCAGGGATGGGGGGGTAGGAGATGAAAAGGTAGAGTTTTGGAAAAGAGCCTGGCAGAAGCCTACAATGGGTCTAGTGGTCAGACCATACGCAAGAATCCGGTTTTTGGTCACATTTCGCATCTCATTCGCTTTTCGTCACTTAGGATGTTATGAGTATGGAACTTACCCCGATCAAGACCAAACGCCTCTACGAAGAGATCGTGGACCAGATCAAGCACCTCATCGCCGAGGGGAAGCTGAAGCCTGGCGACAAGCTGCTCGCCGAGCGGGACCTCGCCGACCGGTTCCAGGTCAGCCGGGCCTCCGTTCGCGAGGCCATCCGGACGCTGGAGATGCTCGGCATCATCGACATCCGGCCCGGCGAGGGCACCTTCGTCCGGGGCACCGAGACCGACGACATCATCCGCCCCTTGGCCATGTTCCTGGCGGTGGAGCGCAACTCGCTCCTGGACATGTTCGAGATGCGCCGGATCTTCGAGACCGCCACGGCCAGCTTGGCCGCCCAGCGGGCCACGTTCGAAGAGCTCGACCAGATCGAGTCCATGCTGGCGAACATGCGGGAGCGGCTCAACCTCCAGGATTCGGAGAAGGGCGAGGAGTTCGACGCCGCCTTCCACTACGCGGTGGCCGAGGCCACTCACAACAGCCTTCTGACCAAGCTCTTCAAGACGGTGTCGGAGGAGTTCGCCAAGGCCAACTCCGTGGCGCGCCGCCAGCTGTACCAGGACAACGTCCAGAACGCGCAGAGGATCATCGACCAGCACTCGGAGATCCTGCAGGCCATCCGTTCGGGCTCGCCCCAGAAGGCCTCGGAAGCCATGCTGGCGCACCTGAACTTCGCGGAAGGCGAATTGCGGAAGTGGATCGTCTGAGCCCGACGCTTCCTGCGCGAGCCGCGAGAGCGGCACGCGCAGATGGTGGCCCCGGTGGGGTTCGAACCCACGACCAAGCGGTTATGAGCCGCCAGCTCTGACCGCTGAGCTACAGGGCCGGGGCCAGTGTAGCAAACACGGAGACAGCCCATCGGCGGCATCGGCCGCGAAGGGAAGGGGCGCGGGCCGGGACATGAGGATGGAGAATGACTGGTAGCATGAACCCTTTGTTCACCATGCCATCGGAGCCGGAACCGTGAAGGATCAGAATCACGCGACAGGGGCCCAGGAAGCCGGACAGGCGGTGCTTGAGGCCGCTCAGGCCGCCCTCAAGGAATTGCGGGATACATGGGATCCCGTCCAGGTGGATGACTGGTGCGGTAGCGTGTTGTCCCGCTCCGGCCGGGTGGTGCTCACCGGCATGGGCAAGTCCGGGCTCGTCGCCCAAAAGGTTGCCGCCACCCTGGCCTCCACGGGATGCCCGAGCCTGTTCCTGCATCCGGCAGAAGCCCTGCACGGAGATCTCGGGATGGTGACCCGGGATGATTCTGTGCTGGCCCTGTCCAACAGCGGGGAGAGTGAAGAACTCGTCCGGCTGCTGCCAAGCCTCCTCCGCCTGGGCACCCCGCTGGCGGCCATCACCGCCCGTCCCGAAAGCAGCCTGGGGCAGGCAGCTCATTGGACCTTCAGCTACCGGCTCCCTCAGGGTGAGGGATGCCCTCTGGATCTGGCCCCCATGGCCAGCACGACCCTCCAGCTGATCTGGGGAGACCTTCTGGCCGCCAGCCTTATGTCCCGTCGAGGATTCACCCGGGACAGCTTCGCCTTGAATCATCCCGCTGGAAGTCTGGGGGCGAAACTCATGAAGGTTAAGGCCTTGATGCATACGACCTGGCCGATGGTCCCGGCCTCGTCCGGGTTGACCGAGGTGCTGCGGGCCATGACGGGAGGACGGCTGGGGATGGCCAGCGTGATGGAGGGCCCTAAGCTCCTGGGTGTCATCACCGATGGGGACATCCGCCGCGCGCTGGAGGGAGCGGAGAAGGAAGGAAGGAACCCGCTCGACCTCCAGGCCGAGCAGATGATGAGCCGGACTCCCGCGATGATCGGGGAGGACGCTCTGGCCCTGGAAGCCGCCAGTGACATGGAGGCCCGGAAGATCACCTTTCTCATGGTGGGGAAGCCAGATCGCCCTGTCGGCCTCATCCACATCCATGACCTCCTGACAGCAAAGGTCTTGTGAGTTCCATCCCCGGTTTCCATGTTGGTTTTAAGGTTACATAATATACATTATCGAAAGCTAAATTTGGACCTCGAGTGCCTTCCGTTCTGACCCGATACATCTTGCGCCGCTGGGCGACCCCCTTCCTGGGGGCGCTGTTCTTCTATGGGTTCCTCCTGGTCTCGTGGGAGATGATCGCCATCTCGCGGGAGATCTTCTCCCAGGGCGCCCCCCTGCGCTGGATGTTCCCGCTTCTCCTCCTGTCCCTGCCGGAAACCTTCTCCATGGTCCTCCCCATGGCGGCCGTGCTCGGGGGGCTGCTGGGGACGCAGCAGATGATGGAGGGATCCGAACTCGTTGCAGCTCAAGGACTCGGCGCGGGGCGCCGGACCTGGTCCTTCCCCTGGCTGATCATGGCCTGCGGCCTCCTGGTGCTGGCTTCCGTCAACGCCCACGTCCTGGTGCCGGTCTCGGCGGGCCTCCAACAGACCCTGCGCCAGAAGATGTCCGAGGAGGCCAAGGCCAGGTTCCTTCGCCCCGGGAGCCCCCCCTGGCACCCCCCGGGTTCCCCGGATACCGCCATCTGGGTCTCGGAGAACGGCCAGATCCATCTGATGGAATCAACCCCCCAGGGCACGCAGCACATGACCGCGTCCCGGATGACCTACGCCCTTGAGAACACGCTGTCGGGGAATTCGGAAATCCGGCTCCACCTGTCGGACCTCCAGGGAGTGCTGTTCCAGTCGTCCGGGGATGGCAGTGTCATCCATCTGCGGCAGGAACAGCAGATCCTCCGGTTTGCCATACCCTCGGGCCCTCGCCTCCTCGCTCCGGTGCCGCTGAGGTACGAGTCCTCCAGGGCCCTGATGCAGATCCACCGGGACACTGCGGTTCCGGACGCCCAGCGCCAGCAGTCGGCCCTGGAGCTCAGTCGCCGACTCACCCTCCCGGTGGCCGGGATTGCCCTGCTGCTCATGGGCATCGCCTTGGGTTTCAGCCATCCGAGGTTCTACCGAGGAGGGGCCGTCCTCAAGAGCCTCGGCGTGATCCTCGTCTACTACCTGTTGATGAAATATTTTGAAAACATGATCTTGAGCGGGAAAGTTAAATCGATATATCCGACCCTGCTCCTGCCCTTCCTCTTCCTTGGCGCTGGCTGGCTGATCCTCAGCCATCGGCTTTCACCTCACCGGACCCGTCGGGGCATCCTCTCCCGATGGCTTCGTCCAGTCACCCGCGCCCTGCACCTGACTCCCTTGCATGCGCGCTGGTCGGCCGCAAAAACCTCAATCCTCCGCTGGATCCACGGCCAGGGGACGAGGCGCGGCATTTTTCGGCATTGGTCTACGTTGGCCTGGTGGCGCAACTGGGGGTTGACCCTGGGGAGCCTCCTGGCGCTGGACCTCCTCATCGAGTTCTCGAACCTTGCCGGAGACCTCTCGAAGAACAACATCCATCTATTTGTCTTCATTAAATACTGGGTGTGGAATCTTCCACCATTCCTGGAGGTTGCCTTCCCCATTTCCTTCCTCCTGGGCAGCATGCTCGCCCTCTCTGAAGCCGCGCTCAACCGGGAATGGCTGGCCATCCGCGCGGGCGGAGTCAGCTTGCTCCAGTGGATCTGGGCCAGTCGGTTCGCCTGGGGTGCGGTGGTCCTCGCCACCTTCCTCCTCCAGGCGGGCCTGGCGCCGCTGGCCAGGACCCAGGCCCGGGCCCTGTACCAGCAGATCCTGCAGCGGCCACGGGGATCTTCCTCATCCACGCCCTGGATGTACCTCGGCTCCACAGGAGTCCTGTGGCACCTGGCGCCGGAGGCCCGGTGGGGATTCCCCCTAAAGGCTCCGGGCGAGGCCCCCATCCTCCTTCGGTGGCAGCCCGGCGCCGAACGGTCGGAAGCTCTGGCTTGGGGGGGAGCCCATCTGGTGGCTGGTCCGGCCACCCAGGACCTCTTCCCGGACCGGGCCCTCCGGACGGCCCCTTCCGCAGCCGAGGCCTCGACCCTCGACCTGATCCAATGGCAGCGGTGGGCGCCGGATCCCGAGCGCTCGTACCTGCTGTGGAGCCGTCTCCTGGGCTGGCTGGCTGGGCCACTGCTCGTCCTGGCCATGCTCTCCTATACCTTCCCGGGCCCCCGTGGGGGTCGCGGTCAGGCCATCGGGGCCGGGCTGGTCAGTGGGCTCGTCTTTTTCGGCCTCCAGACGCTGTTCGGAGGCGCGGCTCGAGCCTCCGAAATGCCCGCCTATTGGGGGATTCTCGCCCCCTACCTCCTCCTGGGCGCCGGCGCCCTGCTCCGCGTGTCGAAGCTGCGGACCTGATGCTTTTCAGGGCCGGTTGATGCTTTTGAGAGCCGGTCTCATGGACGAGGCCCCGCGGGGGATGCGAGAATGGGAAAATGCATTCCACGCTTTTCCAAGTGGCGTGCTTGTTTTCTGCTGCTGAATTCGAAAGGAACCTTCTTGGGAATCCGATTGACCGCTGACCGACCGACGCCCCCCTCTCCCGACAACGGCCTGGCCGCCAGATACCGCCCGCTGTTGCTGCTGGCCGCCTGGTACCTCGGCCTCGGGTCGCTCCTCCGAGTGGCCCTCTGGTTGACGTCCGGTCGCGAAGCGCAGGTGTCCATCGCTTCCCTGCTCTGGGTCCTGCCGGCAGGGCTGGTTTCCGACGCCGTCCAGGCTCTCTATGTGCTCTTCCCCCTGGCCCTGTACCTGTGGCTCAAGGCTCCCGCCAAACCCGGGCGCGCCGGGGCACCCATCGCCTCCTCTGCCGCCACCTTCCTGTACGTGCTGGGCGGGCTCTTCCTTGCGGCCTGCGAGTTCTTCTTCTTCGAAGAGTTCAACTCCAGGTTCAACCTGGTTTCGGTGAACTACCTGATGTACCCGACGGAAGTGGCCGGGGACATCTGGTCGGAATACCCCGTCGTCAAGATCCTCCTCGCCTGCGCCGTGTTGGCGGCCATCGCCACATGGCGGCTGCGGAGCCACTGGTCGAAGGCACTGTCCACGCCCATGACCCTCAAGAAGCGCAGCTACGCCATGGCCCTCTATGGTGCCGCATTGGCGATCGCCATCACCTGGATCCCCGCCACCCTGGTCGCTGCTTCCCAGAACCGGGTCACCAACGAGCTGGCGGAGAACGGTCTGTCCACCTTCTTCCGGGCGCTCCGGACCAGCGAGATCGACTATCACGCCTACTACGCCACCCGACCCCGCGCCGAAAACCTGAAGCGGCTCACCTCCCAGCTGGCCATGGGGGGTGGGACCTTCACCCGGTTGTCTGAAGGCCGTCTGGATCGCCAGTTTCCGTCCCGCCCCGACGGCCTGGGGAAGCTGAACGTGATCCTCGTATCGAGTGAATCCTTCGGAGCCGAATTCAGTCACCTCTACGGATCATCCCGGGACTGGACGCCCGAGTTCGACCGTTTCGCCCAGAAGGGGCTCTGGTTCAGCCATGTGTACGCCACGGGAACCCGGACGGTCCGCGGCCTGGAGGCCCTGTCCACCTCCCTGCCCCCGGTTCCCACCGAATCGATCCTCCGGCGGCCCGGTCACGAAGGCATGGCCACCCTCGGATCCGTCCTCCGGGCCCAGGGCTACCAGACCGCCTTTCTGTACGGCGGCTACGGCTATTTCGACAACATGAACGCATTCTTCCAGAGCAACGGCTATGACGTCCTCGACCGGACCAGCCTGAAGACCAAACCCCGATTCGAGAACATCTGGGGGGTCTCGGACGAGGATCTGTTCGACATGGCCCTGTCCTACGCGGATCAGCAGTCGGCCAAGGGCGGCCCGTTCTTCATCCACATCATGAATACCTCCAACCACAAGCCCTTCACCTTCCGTCCCGGCCTGGAAGCCATCGGCGTGAAGGCCTCGGGAGGAGGCCGGGAGTCCGGCGTGCGCTACGCCGACTTCGCCCAGGGGCAGTTCCTCCGGGAGGCGGAAAAGCACCCGTGGTTCAAGGACACGCTCTTCATCGTCGTGGCGGATCATGGTGCCAGGGTCTACGGCCGCCAAGAGATCCCCCTTCGGACCTACGAAATCCCGCTGATGTTCTACTCGCCGGCCCACTTGTCCCCCAGGCGCTCGGATGGCCTCATGTCCCAGATCGACCTGGCCCCCACCCTGCTGGGCCTGCTTGGCCTGCCCTACACGGCGCCTTGGTTCGGCCAGGATGCGCTGAACACGCCGGAATCGGGACGGGTCCTGCTGTTCAATCACAACGATCACGTGGCCCTGATGAAGGATGGTCTCCTCACCGTCCTCGGCCTGCACGGCAGCAGGGTGTCGAAGATCTACGACTTCGAGAAGGACAGATACCTTCCCGCCCCATCGGGACAGGGGCATGACGACCTCACCGTGGCCTACTACCAAACCGCCTACGAGCTCTTCAAATCCAGGAATTACAACTGATCGCCGCCTTCCTGACCGCCTCGGGATCTGAATCGTGAGCTCACTGCTGTCCCGCGCTCAAGCGTCCCTCCAAGACCACCCCTCGCTCCGGCCTGGGAACAGGGTTCTTGCGGCCATGTCCGGCGGGGTCGACAGCTCGGTCATGGCCGCCCTGCTCCATCGGAGCGGCTACGAGGTCATCGGCATTTCCATGCAGCTCTTCGACAAGAAGACCACTCAAAGTTCAGATGGGAAATGCTGCACCCTTGATGACTTCCAGGATGCGCGCAGGGTGGCCTTCGAGATGGGGTTTGCCCACTACGTGATGGATTTCGAGACCCGGTTCAGAGATACGGTCATCGAGGGCTTCATCCAGAGCTATCTGGATGGTGAAACACCAAGCCCTTGCATTCGTTGCAATCAGCACCTCAAGTTCTCTGCGCTGATGGAGCGAGCCGATTCGCTGGGCGCTTCGTTCGTCGCCACAGGGCACTACGGGACCATCCGACTCGAGGATGGCCGCTGGCACCTGCGAAAGGCTTCCGATCCGGCCAAGGACCAGAGCTACTTCCTCTTCCATCACACCCAGGCCACCCTCGCACGGACTTTGTTCCCCTTGGCCCACCTGACCAAGCCTGAAGTTCGGAGTTTAGGTGCTGAATTGGGTCTACATCTGGCAGAAAAGGCCGAGAGCCAGGAGATCTGTTTCGTCACCCAGGACCGCTACGATGCCTTCCTTGAAGCAGAGGGCCGTGATCCAGGCCTGGGAGATGGGGACATCCGCCACCTCGACGGTCGCGTTCTTGGCCGGCATCACGGGTACTGGCGGCACACGGTGGGCCAGCGGCGGGGGCTGGGAATCGCCTTCGCCGAACCCCTGTACGTGGTCCGGGTCGAACCTGCCACGAACACCGTCTGGGTGGGCGGCGAGTCCGAGCTCTTCAGCCGGGAGTTGGTGGCCCATGAGCTGAGCTGGGTGGATGCCCCGCCCCGAGGCCCCTTGGTCTGCCAGGCGCGCATCCGCAGCCGGGCTCCCGAGGCTGATGCCCTCGTGATCCCCCTGCCGGATGGCCGGATGAAGGTCGTGTTCGACGAGCCCCAACGGGCCATCGCCCCGGGCCAGGCCGTGGTCTTCTACCGGGACGGGGACGTGCTGGGCGGTGGCTGGATCAGCGCCCGGCCAGAGTGAGACAGAGGGGTCACGGCCCGCCCAGGGTGTAGGCCACGCCTGGGTAGCTCACGAAGTGGTAGAGGTTGGCCTCCGCGGTCACCCCCAAGCCCAGGTCCCGGACCTGGATCTGGGGGGAGCTGATGGAGGTGCCGAAAGCCACGGGGTGCCCGACCGGAGCGGGCCGACCCAGGCTCCTGGCCGTTTCATCCAGGAGCAGAAGGCCGAAGGGTATGGAGAACCGACCACACCAGGGCATGCGGTACTGGTCGGGATCCTGCGGATTGACTACCGCCTCGTAGAAAGCCCGGGCCTTCGCCGGCGTCACCGACCCGGCCAGGGGCCCCTTCAGCAGCTGGCGGTCGCGCTCGACGGCCTCGGTGTAGGCCTGCACACCGCCGCTGCCGTGGGGTGTGTACTTGAAGTCCTCGCCGTAATGAATGCCGTCGGAGGAGATGACGATGGCCAGATCCCGCCCGAGCGTCCAGCCGCGT
This sequence comes from Geothrix alkalitolerans, assembly GCF_022808885.1. Taxonomy (NCBI): domain Bacteria; kingdom Pseudomonadati; phylum Acidobacteriota; class Holophagae; order Holophagales; family Holophagaceae; genus Geothrix; species Geothrix alkalitolerans. The sequence continues at coordinate 251,355 of NZ_JAKZLE010000002.1, forward strand.
GCCCGCATGCTTTCCGCCAGAGCCCTGCCGAGGTGGGAGGCCAGCTCCTGGAACCGCTCGAAAGAGGCCGAAGGCAGGAGGATGGGCACGATCTCGACGCTCGGGTCCTGGTGTTTCAGCCAGTAGGCGATGGCCTCGACCGAGTGCTCGCTGTCCTGCATGGCCGCGTCCTGGAGGACATCCATGGCGGGAATCCGCTTCAGCAGGTCCTCCCGCAGGCCGGAGACAGGAATCTCGCCATCCGGGGAGCGCCAGACCCGGTAGGGGTCGAACACCAGGGCGTTCTTGGCGCCGAAGCGGCGGTATTTGTGGAAAACCCCCACCAGGACGACGGTCCTGGCCTTCACCAACGGGATCAGCCGGCGATATACGCGGCCGGCATAGAGGTAGTCGTCGTGGGGGCAGATGAGACCAGCCACCCCAGGGGGAGGCATGGGCCCGAGCGCTTCCGGGGCCGGCGGAAGAGCGGCCCGTTCCCACACCTTGGCCATCTGGTTCGGTGTCGAGGCAAACCCCACGGCGTCCTGCTGACCCCGGAGGTCTCCCTGGGAGGGAATGCCCATGGACTTCCTGACCTCATCCGCGGTGGGCCTCTGAAGGGCCACGGGAAGCGTGGAGAGCGAGGCCTGGGCGAAGCCCGGGTGGCATGCAAGGAGGCAGGCGCAGAAGAAGGCCGGGACGCGTTTCATGGATGGGATCTCCGGAACCACCGTAGCAGGCCCCGTCGCGCCATCCCTGCGACTTCGATTCCGATCGGGGCACGAAGAAGCCCCCTCGCGGGGGCTGGTTGGAGGCGCCGATCGGAATCCGGTTCCCGCCGCGCGGCTGGCTGCGCACGGCCCTGATCGCCCGGGGACGCCACATCGAGTGGCGTCCCCAGCGGGGCTTACCTGCGCGCCATCCGCGACTTCGATTCCGATCGACGCGAAAAAGCCCCCTTGCGGGGGCTGGTTGGAGGCGCCGATCGGAATCGAACCGATGAATACAGGATTTGCAGTCCCGGGCCTTACCACTTGGCTACGGCGCCTTGCGTTTGGTGCGATGAGGCTTCTGACATGATCCGGGCCGCTTGCGCGGCCCGGGTGGAGTGGAGCGGGTGATGGGATTTGAACCCACGACTTCAACCTTGGCAAGGTTGCACTCTACCACTGAGTTACACCCGCGTGAGACATCAAGACTAGCAATGGCGCGCGATACGGTCAACGGTCTTTTTCGGATCGGCAGGTAGGGCAGAGTCCGAACAGCATCAGCTGATGCCGGGTGATGCGGAATCCCGACAGGGTCTCGAGTTCGATCAGCGATTCGTCGAGACCGCACGCGTCCACTTCCACCGTGCGACCGCACCGCTCGCACTGGAGGTGGTGGTGATGCCGACGCGAGTCGCAGCGGACGAAGCGCATCACCTGGTCCGGGCCCATGATGCTCTCCGCCCAGCCTTCCTGCACGAAGCGTTCGAGGTTGCGGTACACCGTGGGCAGGCCCGAGCGGCGTTCCGGCATGCGCTCCCAGATCTCCTCCACCGTGAGCGGACGATCCGAATTCCGGAGGACCTGGAGGATCCCCTCGCGTTGAGGCGTCTGCCGCATGCCTGCGGCGCGCAGGGAAGGCGAGGGAACGGGGGCAGGGTCAGGCATGGTCCTAGGATGCCAGATTCGGGCATGCTGGACCCTATGCTCCAGCGCACATTGGGCCGGTTGGGCGCCCCGGACGCCAGCCAGCCGTTCCTTCCACTCGCCTTCCGGCTCTACGCCAGTTTCGGCCTGCTCGTGCTGCATCTCGCCCTGCCCGCCGAAGGGCGCGTCGTGGGCGCAGGCGAGGATCTGTATCTGACCTGCCTGGCCTTGCTGCTTCTCGAGTCGATCTGGGAGGCAAGCCTCGGCCTCCGTGCCCGGGACCAGATCTTCCCTACGCCCGCTCTGCCCTGGATCTGGTGGAACCTGGTGCTGGACTTGGCCCTGGTCACCCTGGTGATCGCGTACCAGGGGGTGGCCCATGAGCGCTTCTCCACCCTCTACATCTTCCCCGTGCTGGCCTCCGCCTTCTACCTGGGCACTTCGGAGATCGTTTGGGTGGGTGTCGTCTCATCCATCACCCACATCATCCTGGTGCTGGGCTTCACCTTCGGGCTGCTTCCGGCTTTCGGGTTGTCGGGCGAAACCACGGATCCCGATGGAACGCACCTGCCCTTCCTGCTCGGCATCGCCTCCTTGCAGATCTTCGCCACCACCTTGGTGGTGGTGCTCATCCGCCGCAATCTCGATCGCCTGCGCACAGACCTCAGCGCCAGCGAAGCCACCGTGGACGAGCTGTCGGCCCTGCACTTCCGGGTCGTGGAGTCCATGTCCTCCGGTCTCATCACGCTGGATCTGGATGGACGGATCACGTCGGCGAATCCCGCCGCGACCGCCATCCTGGGCCATCCCGTGCCCCTGGGCCGCCTTGTCCACGAGGTGCTTCCCCTGGCGCCACCCCTCCCAGCTCAGCACCGCTTTGAGGTGGCGCTTCCGGTGGCAGGTCGTCCTCCCCAGATCCTGGGTGGACATCTAACCTCCCTCCGGGCCCCCAACGGCCAGGAAACGGGCCAACTTCTGCTGTTCCAGGACCTGACGGAAATCAAGGCCCTCGAGGAGCGCACGCGGATCAGCGAGCGGCTCGCATCCATCGGGCAGCTGGCAGCCGGCCTCGCCCACGAGCTCAGGAACCCGCTGGCCTCCATCAGCGGATGCGTTCAGCTCCTGCGGCGACCGGAGGCTCCTGAGGATGTCAGGTCGCGCGTACTGGGCATCCTGGACCGGGAATCCCAGCGGGTGGGCGCCATCGTCTCGGGCTTCCTCGATCTCGCCCGGCCAGAAGCCGGCCCAGGCCAGGTACTCCCTCTCGGCAGGATTCTCGAAGAAGCCCGCGCGAGCTGGGAGATGGACCCCCGGACCGAAGGGCTCCCCCTGGACATGCCGGAGCCGGTGCCAGCGTTCATCCTTGCGGATCCGGTCGGGGTCCACCGGATGCTCATGAACCTCCTCAGCAACGCCCGCAAGGCCGTGAAAGGTGTACCGCGGCCCCAGGTCCGGCTCACCTCCAGCATTTCCGAGGGGCAGGTCCGGCTGGAAGTGGAAGACAACGGCTGCGGCATGGCCCCTGAGCAGCTGGATCGCCTGTTCGTGCCCTTCTCCGGCAGCTTCGAAGAGGGGTCGGGACTGGGCATGAGCCTGGTCTACAAGTTCACTGAGGCCATGGGATGGCGAATCGAAGTCCGGAGCCGCCCTGGAGCGGGCACCCGGGTCCGGATTTTCCTACCCGTGTGTCACCAAGCAGAGCCGTTGGCACAGCACAAGGATCAGGCGTAAACTTCCGGCAGCTTTCCGTCATCTAAATCAAGACACACCCTTGCAGGGTCCACTTGGCACCTGCCAAAGTGGTTCATCCCTTCTACGGCTTTTGGATCCTGCCATTGCGCAGGCACCGCCCGGCTTGAGAAGGAATGGCCACACGCCAATGCCTTTGACATGCCCCCGCACCGCCCACCGGGCCAGGATCTGCCATGAATCGGAAGCTCATCCGACCGAACCTCACCGAACTCAAGGATAAATTGGGCATCCCCGCCAAGGGGGGCGGCGGGGAGGTCATGACGCCGGTACCGCCTCCCATCACTGCGGGCGGAGAGCCGAATCCGGCCGTCAATCCGGCGGCGGCCACCGCGCCCCAGGGGCTGGGAAGCCCCCGACGCAAGATCGCGCCGCCTGAACAGACCAACGCCGAGAGCTTCTACTACCTCAAGCAGATGCAGTCCAAGACGCCGATGGTGATCGTGCTCCAGGACGACGAGAAGGTGCGTGGCGTAATCGAGTGGTACGACAAGCACTGCCTGAAGATCAATCGGGTGAAGGAACCCAACGTCCTGGTGCCCAAGCACAACATCAAGTACATCTACAAGCAGGAGGAGGAACCCCGGATCCGCCGCAGCCGTCCGGCCAAGAAGGAGGAGGCGCTGAACGCGGAGGTGGAGATCCCCGCCTACGACTGAGGATGGAAGCGCCCGACCGGGACCACCATGAGCCGCCCACCGCACATCGCCATCACCTTGGGGGATCCCTGCGGCATCGGGCCCGAGCTGCTGTTGAAGTCGCTGCCAACCCTGCGCTCCTGGGGGGACGTGACCGTCGTGGGCTCCCGAGCCGGTGTGGACCTGCTCCAGGGGACGGAGGGAAGGCGCGCCTTCTGGCAGTGGACGGACGCCCCGGCCCCTGCTCCGGAAGGCTTCCTGGGAACGGCCTGCGGCCTCGAGGTGGGCGACCCCAGCGGGTCGGCCACCGCCCTCTGGCTGGATCCCACCCCTGAAATCCGCGTGGAGCGTCTGGAGCTGGGCCGCGGCTCCGCTACTTCCGGTCGGGCCACGGTGGAAGCCATCCGATGGGCTGCGGGCATGGCCCTGTCCGGCCGCGTGGATGCCCTGACAACCCTGCCCATGGCCAAATCCGCCGCGCATCTCGCCGGGTACCCCATTCCCGGCCACACCGAGTTCCTCCAGACCCTGGCCGGCGCGCCCATCGTCCGCATGGCCTTCGTCAGCCCCCGCCTGTCCGTCGTGTTGCATACGGTGCATCAAAGCCTGCGCTCCGTCGTGGAGGACCTGGACGCGGAAGCCGTGGCCGAGACCTTGGCCTTCTCGGCAGACCAGTTCATCCGGCTCACGGGGAATCCGGATCTACGCGTGGCCCTCTGCGCCCTCAACCCTCATGCGGGCGAGGCCGGCGCTTTCGGGGACGAGGAAGGCCTGCTGGCGGAAGCCCGCGACCGAGCCGAGGCCGCATTTCGCAAGGCGGGGCCAGCGGGTCCCTTCGCCGACCTCCCGACCCCGTTCCCGTTCCCGAGGGATTCCAAAGCCGCCTCGGCGCCACGGTTCTCGGCCCCCCTGCCCTCGGACAGCCTGTTCCATCGCGCCGTCTCGGGCGAGTTCGACCTCGTGGTGGCGTTGTACCACGATCAGGGGCTCATCCCCATCAAGCTGCTGGAGCCAGCCCGGGCGGTGAATCTCACCCTGGGGCTGCCCTTCATCCGGACAAGCCCCGACCACGGCACCGCCTTCGACAAGGCGGGCAAGTGGGCGGCGGATCCCAGGAATTTCCTCGAAGCCGCCGCGCTGGGCGTGCGGCTCGCCGGGCGGGCCCGCCAGGAACCCTGGGCCGCCCAGGTGGTCGGCTCTTGAGCCCGGCTCTGCGAGCCGAATTCGGGCCGGGCGCCACGCTGTCCGGCGTGGACGTCCATGCCGGCGCGATCCCCCGCACCGCGCTGCCCGTGCGTCACGGATCGCCCCTGCACCTGGACGCCCACATGGCCCGCCTGCAGGCCGGGGCTGGCGCCCTGGGCCGATCTCCCGCGTGGCTGGACGAGGCCGCCGGGGAGCTCCGCCGCTGGCTGGAGCGCCATGCCGCTCCCGAGGCGGCGCTGCGGCTGGAACTCCACCTGGACCTCAACCTCCTGGATGCGCGGCTGGAGCCCCTGCCCCAGGCCACGGCACCCTACCGGCTCGCGCCCATGCCGCATCCCATGAGAGATCTCCGGCCCGATCCCCTGGCACTCCACAAGGGGCTCTCCGGCCCCTGGCGGCCCCAGGTTCTTTCCGAGGCCTGGCGGCAGGGGGCGGAGGATGCGCTGCTGCTGTGGCCGGACGGCACCCTGGCCGAAAGCGCCATCGCCACCGTCGCCCTGGAGCGTGAGGAATTCCTGACCCTGCCGCCAATCGAAGGCCGCGTGGCCAGCGTGGCGGAGCGCATGGACCTCCCCCGCTGGACGGAGGAGCGGGGCTGGCGCGTGCAGCACGCTCCCATCGCCCTCGAAGATTGCGCTCAAGGGCAGCTCTGGTGCCTGAACGCCCTCCGCGGTCTCTGGCCCGCCACGCTCCTCTGATGCACGCCTTGGATTTCGCGGACCTGATTTCCGCCCTCCTGCTCCCCCTTCCGCCCTGGCTGGGGTTCTGGATTTTCCGCCGCAGGGGACGCGTGGGCCTCAGCTATGGCTACTTCCTGGGCGGCATTCTCGCGGTGCTGGCCCAGCCGTGGGCCTTCCTCACCGGCCTGCCCCTGCCGGCGGCCCAGCTCGGCGCCGCCCTGTTCGGATTCACCCTCTTCCTGCAGGCTCAGCGGGAGGGCGTCCAGGGGGTGAGGCGCCTGGCCGTGGGGGTCGGCGGAGCGAGCCTCTTCCTCGCCCTCTTCCTGGCGAGGCTCCACCTGCCCTGGCAGGAGGTCGTGCGCTTCTGGATCGGTGCGGCCTTCGAAGCCCTGCTCTGGCTGGTCCTCTCAGACCTGGCCTACCGGTGGACCCACGGTCGCCAACTGGAGTTGCGGATGCCCCTGGTGGGGGCCGCCACCCTGGGCGCGGGCGCGCTGGCCCAGCTCCTGCTGCCGCCGGGCGCGCCGCGGTTCTCCTGGCCATCGGCCCTCCTCGCGGGACTGCTTCTCGGCCTGGTCGCCCTCCAGCAGCTGAAGTGGCTGCGGGAGCAGGGAGCCTGGGTGGAGGGACGGGGCCAGGGGCTCCGCATGGCCCTGGCCCTGATCGAGAAATCGGGACCTGCGGAACTCCCCGGGTTGGCCCTGGGACTCGATCCCCGCCAGCCCATGTGGCTGGTGGACGACCAGGGTCGCGTCCTCGAATCCAATGGCCCTTTCAGCCAATTGGTGGGGCTGCCCCGCAATCAACTGCGCGGCTACGTCATGGATGCGCTCTTCCAGGGAGGCGACCAGCCCGTCTGGCAGGCCATCCGGGACCAGCTCCTCCAGTTCGGGAGCGCCTCCGTGGTGGCGACTCAGGTCAGCGAGGACGGAACCTTCAGCGAAGTCCTGCTGGAGGCCACGGCCTTCGATCGCGGCATGGGCCTCGTGTGGATCGCCCATTCCGCCGCCGGGGCCTTGACCCTGCAGGCTGGCGGGGCGCTCCGCGCCAGCGGCGACGAGGATCGCCGCAGGCTCGGCGCGAACGCCCTGCTGGCCCTCTCCGCAGCCTCGGACCGCCTGTTGGCCGACGCCCCCGACGGAGTTCTCCGCGAAGCCGCTTGGCGGGTGAAAGAGGCCTCCGGCCGGCTGTACCCGCCTCCAGCCGCACGCGGCCAGGTGGAAGGCCGGCCAGCGCTGGAAAACCTGCTTCCCGGCCTTCGGAAGGTCCTGCCACCCGGCCGGAGCCTGGATCTCCGCGCCGTGCCCCTCTCGCTGGCCGTGGCGCCGGAATCCCTGAAACGCATCGCGACCCAGCTGCTGCTCCACGCCCGCGATCGCACGGGCCGGGAGGATCTGGTCCTGATCCTGGAGACCGCGGACCTGGGAGGCCACGACTTCGGTCTGCTCCATGCGGAAACCGCACGAGAAGCCGGGGGCTGGTCCCGCGAGCTGTTCGGCCTGGGCTGGTTGCGGGAATCCGTGCTGGAGGCCGGGGGGATGCTGGAGCTGGAGCGGGACCACCAGGCGGGAGTCCGCCCGAGGGTGTACCTTCCCGCGGTCACGCCGGCACGCCCATTGAATGGCCCCATGCTGGCCGGACGAATGCTCTGGATCGTGGACGGCGACCCCCTGGCCCGGAGTGCGCTGGCCGACCTCGTCCACCTTCTGGGAGGGCGGTCCGAGAGCTTCGAGGATCTGCAGCACCTCCTGAGGGGAAGCCGAGGGCAGCCGCAACCCGATGCCCTGATCCTGGAGCGCACCCCGAAGCTTGAACGCTTCCACCGGGCCCTCCGCGCCTTCCAGAAACAGCCCATCCCGACCCTGGTGATCGGCATGGGCCAGCCGCTGCCCATGGATCCTGGCTCCCTGGGCCTGCGCCGGATCGCATTCCTGGAGAAGCCGTTCGAATCCGCGGACTTCGCCAAATCCGTGCTGGCGCTGTTGCGGGCCCCGACCGAGTGAACCCGGTGGCTGTTGTAGGCTGGAGACGGGAGGCAGCATGTCGACAGTAGCGGTGATCCTGGCGGCGGGGCTTGGAACCCGCATGAAATCACGGTTTCCCAAGGTCCTGCACCCGATCCTGGGCGATCCCTCCCTGCTCTGGGCCCTGCGAACGCTGCCGCCCGACCTGGGCGGGGCGATCGTGGTGGTCCACCACGCCAAGGAGCTGGTCCTGGGCGCGCTCGAAGCCTGGCGGAAGGCCGGCCTGCTGCCCTGCCCCGTCACGGCCGTGGATCAGGGCGAGCCCCTGGGCACCGGTCACGCGCTGCAGGTTTGCATCCCCGATCTCGACCGACTTGGCGCCTCCAAGGTGGTCATCCTCTGCGGCGATGTCCCCCTCACCTCTCCCGCCACGGTGACCCGCCTCTGCTCCGCGGAAGCCCTGCTGCTGGCCATGGACATGCAGACTCCGGGCTCGTACGGGCGGGTGATCCAGCATCCGGATGGCCGCCTGGCGGCCATGGTGGAAGCCAAGGACGCCACGCCCGAGCAGCTCGCGGTGCAGCGCGTGAATGGAGGCGCCTATGCACTCCCCTGGCCTGCCTTGAGGAGGGCCCTCCAGGGCCTCACCAACCACAACGCCCAGAAGGAGTACTACCTCACGGATGCCGTGGCGTCCGTGGCCAGGGAGCTCCCCGTGGCCGTGGAGGTCTGCGATCCCGAGGAGCTGGCGGGCATGAACTCGCGGCAGGATCAGGCCACCCTTCAGGCCGCGGCCCAGCGGCGCATCCAGCGGCACTGGATGGCCGAGGGCGTGACCTTCCTCCATCCAGACAGCACGCTGGTCGGCCCGCGGGTGGTCCTTTCGCGCGACGTCCTGCTGGAACCCGGCGTCCGAATGGAAGGCGCAGTACGCGTCGGTGAGGGCTGCCGCATCGGCCAGGGGAGCGTGATCGTGGACTCCGTGCTGGGCGAAGGCGTGGAGGTCCGGCCCTACTGCGTCATCGAGCAGGCCCTGGTGGGCCCGGGGGCCAAGCTGGGGCCCTTCGCCCGGCTGCGCGAGGGTACGGACCTGGCTGAGAACGTCCACGTCGGGAATTTCGTCGAAACCAAGAAGGCGAAGCTGCATCGCGGCGCCAAGGCCAACCACCTGGCCTACCTCGGTGATACGGAGATCGGCGAGGGCACCAACATCGGCGCGGGCGTCATCACCTGCAATTACGATGGCGTGAACAAGCACCGGACCATCATCGGCAACCGTGTGTTCGTGGGATCAGACACCCAGCTGGTCGCTCCCGTGACCATCGGCGATGGCGCTCTCATCGGAGCGGGCAGCACCATCACCCGCGACGTGCCTGCGGATGCCCTGGCCCTGAGCAGGACGGCCCAGACGGAAAAAGAAGGCGGCGCATCAAAACTCCGCGCCCGGCAGAAGAAGGGCTGAGTCGGGTAAGCTAGTTTTTTGCCCCCGGAGCCCCATGGTTCTGACCTTCATCGACAAGACCGGTGCCAGCGTCCTCAGTGCGCTCGATACCGCGGGGGACTTCGCCACGCTGGCGGGGCGGACCTTCGTGGCCATCTTCAAGCGGCCCTTCGACGGCAAGAACCTTCTGAACCAGTTCCAGGCCGTGGGCGTCCACTCCCTGCCGGTCGTGATCCTCACGAGCGTCGCGGTGAGCATGGTGTTCGCGGTGCAGCTGGCCTTCGGCTTCCGACAGTTCCAGGCCGAGGGCCTGGCCGCGCAGGTAGAGGGCCTGGCCATCGTCCGCGAGCTCGGTCCGGTGATCACGGGCCTCATGCTCTCGGGCCGCATCGGCTCGGCCATGGCCGCGGAGCTGGGCACCATGCAGGTGACCGAGCAGATCGACGCGCTGGAGTGCCTGGCGACGGATCCCATCCACTACCTCTTCGTGCCGCGCTTCCTGGCCTCCATCGTGGTGGTCCCCCTGCTGACGGTGATCTCCATCTACGTCGGCTTCTGGGGCGGCTACCTCATCCTGGTGGGCGTGGAAGGCCAGAGCGCCTTCGTCTACAGCCACGAGTTCTACAAGCTGCTGGCCTTCCGGGACCTCCGCATCGCGCTCTACAAGGCCCTGGTGTTCGGCATGATCATCGCGCTCGTGGGCTGCTGGAAGGGCTACCGAACCCAGGGCGGCGCCGAGGGCGTGGGCAACGCCCCCACCAGCAGCGTGGTGACCAGCTCGCTGTGGATCCTGATCTCCGACTTTTTCCTGACCAAACTCCTGCTGGTGTGACGGCATGGCCCTGATCGACGTCGTCAACCTGTCCAAGGCTTTCGGTCCGAAGGTCGTGCTGTCCAACGTGAACCTCCAGGTCCAGGAGGGCGAGAGCCTCGTGGTGCTGGGCGGCTCAGGCACCGGCAAGACCGTGCTCCTCCGCAACATCATGGGCCTGCTCACGCCGGACGCCGGGCACGTGGCCATCGAGGGCAAGATCATCGCCCAGCTCAAGCGGGAAGAGCTCTTCAAGGTCCGCCAGAGCATCGGCATGTGCTTCCAGATGGCCGCGCTCTTCGACTCCATGACCGTCTTCGAGAACGTGGCCTTCGGACTCCGGCGGCACCTCAGCATCAGCGAGGAGGAGGTCCGGTCCCGCGTGGATGAATGCCTCTCCCTGGTGGGCATGAAGGGCACGGACAAGCTGAAGCCCGCGGAGCTCTCAGGCGGCATGAAGCGGCGCGTGGGCTTCGCCCGGGCCATCGCCCTCAAGCCCAAGATCCTCCTGTTCGACGAGCCGACCACCGGCCTGGATCCCGTGATGACCGACGTCATCGGCCGCGTGATCCTCGACCTCAAGCACGAGCTGGGCGTCACCACCATCACCATCACCCACGACCTCAAGTCCGCCTTCGAGATCGCCGATCGCATCGCCCTGCTCTTCCGGGGCGAGTGCATCGCCTGCGAGCCGCCGGACGCCTTCAAGGTGAACCCGCATCCCGTCATCCAGCAGTTCCTGCGGGGGGACGCGGATGGTCCGTTCCTTCAAGATCCGCCCCCGCCAAAAAGAAAAACCAAGGAGGCCCAAGCATGAAGCCCGAAACCAAGGTCGGCCTCTTCTTCACGGGAGCCATCGTTCTTCTGGCCGTGCTGGTCTTCCGCTCCGAGAAGCTGGAGATCGGCGGCAAGAAGAACCAGTCCGAGCGGTTCACCTTCTTCGACTCGGTGGCGGGCCTGAACGTCCAGAGCGCCGTGCGCATCGCCGGTGTGAAGGTGGGCGATGTCCGCACCATCGCCCTCGAGAACGGCAAGGCCCGCGTGGTGGTGGGCCTGGACCCTTCCGTGCCGGTCTATGCGGATGCCTTCGTGTCGCTGGGCTCCATCGGCATCCTGGGCGAGAAGTTCATCGACCTGGACGCGGGCCACAGCGCCAAGGGCCCCTTCCCCGAGGGCCAGCCCCTGCCCAGCAAGGCGGGCGTGAGCCTCGACAACCTCATGGAGACCCTCTCCGAGATCGGAAAGAACGTGAAGGGCGTCACCCAAGCCCTGAACGAATCCATCGGCGGGGAACAAGGCCGCCAGAAGCTCGACGAGATCGTGGACAACATCCGCGTGCTGACCGCCGAATTCCGGTCCATGGCCCAGGAGAACCACGCCGCCATCAACAACACCATGGGCAATGTCGAAGCCATCACTGCCGACCTGCGGGACAAGCTGCCCAAGCTGGCCCAGCAGTTCGAGACGGTGGGCAAGAACCTCAACGCCATCCTCGAGGAGAACCGACCGGAACTGAAAGGCGTGATGACGGATGTCCGCAAGCTGGCCCAGAGTTTTCAAGGCACCGCGGACAACCTGAAGGTCCTCACCGACCGCATCAACAACGGCCAGGGCACCATCGGCAAGCTGCTCAACGACGAGACCACCATCAAGAAGATCAACGAGGCGGTGGACAATGTGAACGGTCTGCTGGGCGGCTTCAACAAGATGGAGTTCCGCCTCGACATGGATGCGGCCCAGTGGGACAAGCGCAACGACAGCCGCGTGGCCCTCGGCCTCGAGATCGCGCCCAAGCCGGACTACTGGTACGCGCTGGGCTTCGCCTCCACCCCGGACGGGAAGCTGAGTGAGAGCACCCGCACGGTGACCCAGCTCGACCCCGTCACGGGCCTGCCCGTCACCGTCCTGGAGAAGACCAGGTCCGTCACGACGGACCAGAGCTTCACCGTGTCCGCGCAGTTCGCCAAGCGCCTGGGCGCGGCCGTCTTCTCCGCCGGCATCGTGGAGGGCAAGGGCGGCGGCGGCATCGAGTTCCGCACCCTGGACAACGATCGCCTGCGGCTCGGCGTCCTGGCCTACGACTTCACCAAGCGCCCCGAGAAGCCGAATCCGCGCTACCGCTTCACCACCAGCTACCAGTTCTGGAAAGGCGCCTACGTCCAGGCCGGCGTCCAGGACATCGGCAACAAGGACCTCCGCACGGTCTTCTTCGGCGGCGGCCTCCGCTGGAAGGACGACGATCTCAAGAAGATCATCGGCCTGGCCGGAGCCTCCAAGTGAAGGAAGCCCGCGCCCTGCCTCAGCCCGGCAGCCTGCCGGACGAACGGGGCGCGCTCTTCCTCTGGGTCCGCCGGGGCCTGCCCACCGCCGTCTCGATCGTGGCGTTCGCGGGGGCGGCGCTCCATTCCGCGGGCCGCGGATGGTGGCTGCTGGCCGGTGTGGCCGCCCTCGCCGCGGCCTGGCCCAGTTTCCTGCGGGGCGAAGCCCTCCTCCGGAACGGGGCGGCGATCCGCCGCCAGGACAGCATCTGGGCCCACGCCTTCAGGCCCATCGCCCGCTGGCTCGGGCAGGAGGACGCCTGGATCCTCTCCTACTGCGGCTACAACAACCAGCAGGTCCGTGAGGCGTTCAGCGGGCATCGGGCCAGGCGGGCCCTCATCCTCCTTCCCCACTGCATCCAGATGGCCCGCTGCAAGGCGGGCATCCTCGATGATCTCGAGGCCTGCTACGACTGTGGTCTGTGCCCCGTGGGCGACTACATGAACCTGGTGCTGACGAACCGTTGGGAAGGCCGCATCACCAACCGCAGCCACAAGGCCTACCGCGAGGCGCGGGAATACCGGCCCGACCTGGTGGTGGCCGTGAGCTGCACGGACCGGCTGCTCAAGGGCCTCACGAAAATGCCCGAGATCCCCTGCTATGTGATTTCCCTGTCTCTGCCCCATGGCATGTGCGTGGACACGGACTTCAGCGTGCCCCACCTGCTGGCGGCCATGGAGACCCTGGTGGAGCCCCGGCGCCCTTCCGGCGAAGTCCAGGCCCTGCGGCACGAAGGCATCGCGTGACGGCAGGAGCCCGCGGCTTTCCCATCCGGGCCTTCTTCCAGCGCCTCCTGGGCTCCGGGACCATGGCCTATCTGCTGCACCTGCGGCCCCTGGAATGGCCCATCATGACGGCCCACTTCCTGCTGGGAACGCTGCTGGCCGCCGGCTGGGCCTTGAGAGCCGCGCCCACGCTGCTGGGATGGCTCGTCTTCGTCGCCCTGCTCAACGGCGGGACATTGGCCATCAACAGCGCCTTCGACCAGGACGAAGGCGACATTGGCTACCTGAAGGCGCCGCCGAAGCCCCCGGAACATCTCCTGGCCTTCTCGTCCGCCCTGCTGGCCGCCTCCGCCCTGCTGGGCTTCCTCCTGCCCCGGCCCTTCGCCCTGATCAACCTCGCCTGCGTGGTCATGAGCGTTCTGTATTCCGTGCCCCCGATCCGCCTGAAGGCCCGGGCCGGCTGGGACCTGCTCATCAACTGCATCGGGTTCGGCCTGTTCACGCCCCTGGCGGGCTGGGCCATCACGGGGCGGCCCTTCGATGCGGCCATCCTGTGGGCCTCCTGGGGTTTCGCCTTCCTCTTCGCCACCCTCTACCCCATGACCCAGATCTACCAGGTGGCGGAGGACACCCGCCGGGGCGACCGCACCCTGGTGATCCGGGTGGGCGTGGGGCGGAGCCTCGCCCTGGCCCTGGTCGCCGCCCTGGTGGCCCACCTGCTCTTCGGCGCCGCGGTCATGGCCCTGGGGCGTCACCTCTGGCCCCTCGGGATCTCCCTGGCCGCCTGGCTGGCCGTGCTCCTGCCCTGGCTGGCAGGCTGGCGCGCCTGGAGCGACCACCGGCACGAAACTGGCATGTACTGGGGTCTGGGTGCCTGGGCGGTGACCGACCTCAGCCTTTTGATCCTGCTCTGGCCCTGACCATTTTCTCTGAAGGAATCGACCATTCGATCCAGTAGACTAGGAACGAGTGACGACAATCGTTATCTTCATGGAGCAGGCATGGGATTCAAACGCGGAATCCAGAGGCTGGCAATCTTGTGCTTCGTGGGCCTCACCGCCCTGCAAGCGGCCTCCCGCTCCCAGGCCAAGCTGTCGCTCAAGTCGGCCTCGGCGCTGGTGCTGGACCAGGCCACCGGCCAGGCCCTGATTGAGAAGCAGGCCGGGGCCATCCAGCCCATCGCCTCGCTCACCAAGCTCATGACGGCCATGGTCCTGCTGGACGCCCGCCTGGACCCCCAGGAGATGCTCACCATCACCCGGGAAGACATGGACATGCTTCGCCACAGCAGGTCCCGCCTGCCCGTGGGCACCCACCTGCCCCGGGAGCAGGCCCTGCTCCTGGCCCTGCTGGCCTCTGAGAACCGCGCCGCCCACGCCCTTGGCCGCACGTTCCCCGGCGGCCTTTCCGCCTTCGTCGACGCCATGAATGCCAAGGCCAAGGCCCTTGGCCTGGAGGCCGCCCGCTTCGAGGACCCGACGGGCCTCTCCGCGGGCAATGTGGCGACCGCCCACGATCTGGCCCGCATCATGGAAGCGGCCTACCGCTATCCCGAAATCCGCGACTTCACTACCCGGCCCGAGACCACCCTCCAGTCGGGCCGCCGCAGAATCCAGTTCCCCAACACCAACGCCCTGGTGCGCAGCCCCCGCTGGAACATCGGTCTCTCCAAGACCGGCTACATCGAGGAGGCTGGCCGCTGCCTGGTCATGCAGGCCATGCTCGCCAACCGCCCGGTGCTCATCGTGCTGCTGGATTCCTGGGGCAAGTACTCGCGGCTGGGCGACGCCAACCGCATCAAGTCGTGGCTGGAAGCCAAGCTCGGCTCCAAAGGCTGAGGCCTTGCTCGTCCCTTCCGTCCAGCCCCCCTTCCCGCTGAGCTGGGGGTTCTCCACCCGCCTTGATCCGCCGGAGGCCCTGCCCTCCCGGCGCCTGAACCAGGTGCATCGCTGCGGCATCGTGGAGGCCGCGGATGGGGTCGTGGAGGGCGATGGCCTCTGGACCACCACACCCGGCGTCCGCATCGGCGTGCGCGTGGCCGACTGCGTGCCCGTGCTACTGGCGGGGCCGCTGGCGGACGGAACGCCGTGGGCGGCCGCCCTGCACGCGGGCTGGCGGGGCGCCACAGGCCATGGGGACCCTGGGGCCGGCGGTGGCATCCTGCGCCGCGGCACGGCACGCTTCCGCAACCTGGGAGGGCACCCGGCCGACCTCGTCTGGGCCTTCGGTCCCGCCATCCTGGCCTGCCACTTCGAAGTGGGCGACGAAGTCGTCGAGGCCGCCCGGCAGGACGCCGCCTGGCACGAGGCCCTGCACAGCGAAGGCCCTTCCGGCAAGGCCCACCTCGACCTGCACGGGTTTCTGCGCGCCCAGGCCCTGGATCTCGGGTTGGATCCCGCGAAGGAGGGCAGCGTGGCCCTCTGCACCGTGTGCCGCCCCGACCTGCTCTATTCCTATCGCCGCGGCGAGACCACCGGCCGCCAGTGGGGCTGGATCGAGATCGGCTAACCTGGAGATCGGCTCCGCCCCAAGGACGGAGGCCGAGGAACCGGGGACCGCCATGCTCAACATCACCGATATCCGCATCACCAAGGTGGAAGGCGACGACAAGCTGCGGGCCTTCGCGGCCCTGGTCATCGACGACTGCTTCCTGGTGGGCGACCTGCGGGTGGTGGAAGGCGAGGATGGCTACTTCGTGGCCATGCCCAGCCGCCGCAAGCGGGACGGCAGCTTCAAGGACATCGCCTACCCCCTGAACAACCCCCTCCGCGAGCAGATCGAGGAGAAGGTGCTGCTGGCCTACGAGGCCGCCACCGGCCACCGCGCCCTCAGCCGCCTCGAGCGCGGCGAAGCCGCCCAGGTGCGCCCAGACCTGCTGAGCGTCGAGGAATTCGGTTTCACCCCCAAGACCAGCTCCTGAGGCCGCACCCCGGGCCTGAGGGCTTGGGCGGGACGCGAACCCGCGCTATGCTTGCCTTTCCGCCTGGGGAGTAGCCAAGTGGTAAGGCAGCAGGTTTTGATCCTGCGTACCGAGGGTTCGAATCCTTCCTCCCCAACGAAAACGGCCGCCGCCAGGCGGTCGTTTTCGTTGGGGGGCGTATGGAGGATTCGAATCAGGGATGGCGCGCAGGTAGGGCCAGCCGGGGACAGCCCGGGGGGCTGTTCCCGGCTGGCCGGCGCA